>JAUVYN010000132.1 GCA_030603065.1 Pseudomonas sp. | reverse complement strand
GTTGGAAAGCACCTACGGCGACCGTGAACACGAGGACAGGCGCAAGCGCCGAGCGCGCTTTCAGGCAGTGCTGGAGGAAGCGCTTGCCGACGGCGGGACAGTGATCATTCCTGCGTTCAGTATTGGTCGTACGCAAGAGCTGCTGTATGAGATCGAAGACATTCTTCAGGAGCGCGGGGGAAAGCGGATCGCGCCCGGAGTGGAGTGGTCGCAGCTGCCGATCATCCTCGATGCCCCTCTCGCGACCCGCTTCACCACCCTCTATCGACAGATGAAGCCATGGTGGGATGACGAGGCTCTGCGTCGTGTCAGCCAGGGCCGAAAACCGCTGGGATTCGAACAGTTGCTTACGGTGGAAACACACGTACAGCATCTGGCAATGGTCAATCGGCTGGCGCATACCCGGCAGCCCGCTGTGGTGATAACCGGCAATGGAATGTGCAGTGCGGGCAGGGTGGTGAACTACCTCAAGGCCATGCTCGGCGATCCTCGCCACAACGTAGTATTCGTGGGCTATCAGGCCCAGGGGACGCCGGGTCGGGTGATTCAGCAGTTCGGTCCGAGGGGCGGTTTCGTCGACCTGGAAGGGGAGCGAATCGAGATCCGTGCGGGGGTTCATACGCTGGGTGGTTACTCGGCCCATGCGGACCGAAAGGGCCTGGTCAATTTTGTCACACGCATGCGTCATTGGCCTGAACAGGTGCGTCTGGTGCACGGTGAGGAAAATGCCAAAAAGGCTCTGGCACGGGCTTTACAGGCCCGTGCTAAGGTGGTTGGCAAGTCGCTGGAGGTGGTTATACCTACAGAATGAAGGCACCTTGATAGCGCCTTTGGTGGGGGGTAACATCCTTCGGACCACTCGTCAGTTCAAGGTAGGCGCAGCTGATCGTGCGGCTGATAATTGCGATAAGTGGTGCGTTATGAACGTTCTTATCGGTTTCCCGGGAGCAGCAACGGATGCCAGCTAATCAGGCTGCTACGGCCGAATGGTAAGTAGTGCAATGCAAATCCCGCCAGGAAGCGCGGGCGGAAGAACACCTTCGCAATCAGCGTTTTCCTTGTTACCGACCGGTTCAGCAGGTCGAGACAATTCGCCACGGCAAACGCGTCGCGGTAGAAGAGGCGCTGTTCCCCGGCTATCTCTTTATTCATCTTTCTCGTGTGGCTGACAACTGGTCGAGTATTCGTTCGACTCGGGGTGTGTTACGGCTGGTGTCTTTCGGGGACACACCGGTATCCGTTCCGACCGGAGTCATCAACGAGATCAGGCGCCGCCTCGGCGGGCTCGCTTCTCGGCCGATTTTCGAGCCGGGTAGCAGGGTGCAGATTACCGAAGGTCCGTTCAAGGACCTGAGTGGTGTTTTCAGCCGGGCCTCCGGCGAAGAACGTGCCATCGTTTTCCTCAACATGCTGCAACGCCAGCAGGCCCTGACATTCCCGATGCGGGCACTGCGCTCGGTCGGGTAGGGAAGGGTGGGGTGTAGCGCTCCTGCGCTACGCCTGCGGCGTTGGCGGTGGCGCTTTGCAACTTTCGGGGGTGGAGGTTGTCTGTGGGCTGCGTCGGGGGTGTTTTGGTCCCTGACAGTCGAGCCAGGGATGCCCGTGAAAGTCCGTATCAAGCAACTCGCCAGCAAACCTTTTCTGCGTAACGTCATCATTCTGGCGAGCGGGACGGCGGGCGCGCAGGCCATCAACATGGCTTTTGTGCCGTTCATTACGCGTCTGTATGGCCCGGAGGCCTACGGGGTGCTGGGCACTTTCCTGGCGCTGGTGGCGGTGCTGGCGCCGGTTGCTGCGCTTTGCTATCCCATTGCGATAGTGCTGCCGCGGCAGGATCGTGATGCGCGCACACTGGCCAGGCTCTCGTTCTATCTTTCCCTGGGATTTGCCCTGTTGCTGCTGGCGATGCTGCTTGGCTGGGGTGAGCCTATTGCCGGCTTGCTGAATGTGCAGGGCCTTGGCTGGCTGCTGTTTCTGCTGCCGCTGGCGGCGCTGTTCGGGGCCTGGCTGCAGATCATTCAGCAGTGGCTGATTCGCAAGCAGGCCTTCGGTGTGTCGGCCCGGGCGGCGCTGGCGCAGGCTGTGATTCAGAATCTGGCCAAGGTCGGCATCGGCCTGATGGCGCCCCTGGCAGGGGTGCTGATTGCACTGGCTACCTTTGGCGCGCTGCTGCACACCGCGCTGTTGTGGCTAGGTGGCAACCGCGCCGGCGTGGGACTGGCGCAGGGGAGCGCAGTCAGCGGCGAGGTCAGCCGAGACGCCAGGCTCCAGACAGAGACGCAGGCCAGCGCTACCCCAGCACCCGAACCGGCCGAGCAGCACTCCACCTCCACGCTCAAATCCATGGCCCGCAAGTACTACGACTTCCCCCTGTACAGGGCTCCGCAGGTGCTGGTCAATTCAGTGTCACAAAGTCTGCCAATACTGGTTCTGGCGGCGCTGGTGGGGCCGGCGGCGGCGGGTTTTTATACATTGGGCAAGACGGTGATGGGTATGCCGTCGCTGCTGGTGGGCAAGGCGGTGCAGGATGTGTTTTACCCGCGCATCACAGAGGCAGCGCACCGCGGCGAGAGTCTGCGGGGGTTGATCGTCAAGGCCACGGCGGGCCTGGCGGCGGTAGGTGCGCTGCCCTTCGGGCTGGTCGTGGCCTTCGGTCCCTGGCTGTTTCAGCTGGTGTTCGGTTCCGAATGGAGCGGAGCAGGGGAATATGCCCGCTGGCTGGCGGTCTGGTTCTTTTTCGGCTTTCTCAATCGGCCGAGCGTGGCAGCCATTGCCACACTGTCACTCCAGGGCTTTTTCCTTGTCTATGAAGTGACTAGCGTCTTGCTGCGGGTAGCGGCCCTGTTCGTGGGGTTCAGTTACTTCGGCAGCGATCTGGTGGCGATCGCCCTGTTTTCAGTGGTGGGCGCCGTTCTGAATACCGTACTGGTGCTGGTGACCATTTTCCGTGGCTAGCATCGTTACACTCAAACGCAGGTTCATGCCATGAGCGATTTTCTTTTTTCCTTCGCGCCTCGTGAGCAGGGAAGCCTCGCCCGTACTCTGTGCAGCATCTATCAGCAGGATCCGCCAGCGACCGAAGAATTTCACGGGTCCTGGGGTTCGCTCGCGGTCAGCCGAAATCATTACCGCGGCTTCGCGCCGCTGGTGACTGAGCGGCATATCTTCATAGTGATCGGCGGGCCGGTGCTGACCTTTGCGCACAATCGGTTTCTGGTTGGCGACGACCCGACCGCCGGCAGCTGGCATCTCTACCGGCGCTGGCAGGCGGGCGCGATCCGTTGGGACGAGGACGTGAGCGGTCCCTTCGCGGTGCTGGTGCTGGACAAGGCCACCGGCATGCTCGAGGTGGTCAGTGATCTGATGAACTTCATTCCGCTGTTCGAGGCCGAGTGCGACGGGCGCATGATCGTCGGCTCCCACGTGGATACCGTTGCCCAGGCGGTGGGCTGCCAGGATCAGCTAGACGCGGTATCGGTCGCAGATTTCATGCTGAACGGGTACGTGACCTATCCGTACACCTTCTATCAAACGGTACGCCAGCTGCAGCCGGCGAGCGTTCACCGGCGCAGTTCGATGTTTCCTGCGGCAGGCGTGGATACCTTCTACTGGACGCCGGAGGAGCGCACCGAATACGCTGGAGTCGAACATGCCGCGAGCGAGCTGGTCACGGCGCTGCGAACCTATGTTCAGGCGGTGACCGAGGGCATGCCAAAGGTCGGGGTATTTCTCAGCGGAGGAGAGGATTCGCGCATGGTGCTTTCTTTGCTGCCATCGCACTGTGAACGGGATGCCTTCGTTTTTCTCGATGGGATGAATCGTGAAGGGCGCGTCGCGCGGCGTGTTGCCGCGCGACTGGGTGCGCGTTTTCGTTACCATGGCCGCTCGCCGACGCATTATCTGGAGGTGCTGCCAGCCTGCGCCGATCTGGTCGGCAGTGGTGCCGAGTTTGCCCATGCACACACCTTTGGCTATCACCGCACGGCCGGTTTGACCAGGTATGACGCGGTGTTTGGCGGCTTCTGTTCCGATGCGTTGCTCAAGGGCGCCCGCATCCGCAAGATGAAGTTGCCCCACAGCCTGCGTTTTTTGCCACAGGTCAAGGATCGTAGCTTCAGCCATACGGGCGCCTGTGAGCAGGAATTCGTTCGTCCCGCCATTCGTACCGCGCTTGAACAACGCCGCGCTGCGCATCAGGAGTGGATAAGCCGGTTCCGCCCACAGAGTGCGGAGGAGTGGTTCGAGCTGTGGCCGATCACCATGAATTTCAATTCGCCGAACATCAGCGCCAATCGACGGCTGTTTCGCAGTTATGAACCGTTCATGTCCAACCGGGTAGTGAAGCTCGCTGCGAGTGTGCCCCAGGAATGGAAGCTCAACCGCCGGCTGTTCCAGCGGGCTGCACGCGCAGTTCTGACTCGCACGCGACACACTTTTCATGCCGATGGCTGGCTGCCCACCTACCCCTGGTACGTCAACACTCTGCTGCAGGGTTCGATCCTGGCGTCCCGCTTGCTACGCCGACAAGTTGGCCTCATTCGTGGCAACCAGGGGCCCTGGCATGATCTGGAGGCGTTGTTGAAGTCATCACTGTGGCATGAACTGACCACGCGCTACGCGGATGAAAGCGGTGTGCTGGGGAAAATCTCGGCTCTGGAGCCAGGCGCATTGCTGAATGACGACCGCCTGAGCCTGAATCAGAAGCTCAATCTGCTGCAGATTCTGTACGGCCAGGGGCGTTGGGATGCCCCGGACGGCGGGCCGGTTGAGCTCAGTTCGGTCGGACGTGTGCCTTGAGGCCCGGGGTGCTGGTAACCGGGGCAGGCGGATTCGTCGGTAGCGCGCTGGTCCGGCGGCTGGTAGAGGACGGGCGTGAAGTGATGGCGACCTATCGCACTCCGCCGATCGAGCCCGTCCCCCAGGCGACCCAGTTGGTTATCGGTGAGCTCACCGAGCAGACCGACTGGACCGCTGCGCTGCAGGGTGTGGAGGTGGTGGTGCACTGCGCCGCGCGCGTCCATGTAATGAAGGATACGGCCGAAGACCCGCTGGCGGCCTTTCGTGCGGTAAATGTGGACGTGACCCGGCGCCTGGCGGAGCAGGCCGCACAACAGGGCGTTCGGCGCTTTGTGTACCTGAGTTCGGTAAAGGCCAATGGTGAGGAGACTGCGCCCGGCCGACCCTTCACCGGTCAGGAGGAGCCGCGCCCGGTCGACCCCTACGGCCAGTCCAAGCTCGAGGCGGAATATGCGCTGCAGAAGGTGGCCGCCCAGACCGGGTTGGAGGTGGTGATCATTCGGCCGGTGCTGGTTTACGGGCCGGGCGTGAAGGCAAATTTTCGCACGATGATGAAATGGCTGTCCCGGGGCTGGCCGCTCCCATTGGGAGCAGTACACAATCGCCGGAGTCTGGTGGCGCTGGATAACCTGGTTGATCTGATCGTCCGCTGCCTGGCGCATCCCGCGGCAACCGGGCAGGTGTTCATGGCTAGTGACGGTGAAGATCTGTCCAGCACCGAGCTTCTGAGGCGTATCGGCAGTGCTCTGGATCGGCGGGCGATTCTGTTGCCCGTCCCGGTCGGAGTGCTCGCTATGGCCGCTCGTGCGCTGGGCAAGCAGGCGATCGCGCAACGACTGTGTGGCTCGCTGCAGGTCGACCTGCGTCATACTTGCGAAACGCTCGGCTGGCAGCCGCCGTTATCGGTGGACGAGGGGTTGCGCCGGGCGACTGCCGAATTCAGGAAGTCTGACTGACATGAGTCTATGGATATTGCTGCCGGCCCTGGCCGGCTTTTCTGCTTTTCTGACCTGGGTGCTGCGCCGTTATGCGCTGCACCGCAACCTGCTTGACGTGCCCAATGAACGCAGCTCGCACAGGCGACCGACGCCCCGCGGCGGTGGCGTGGCGATTGCGCTCGTCTATCTGGCCGTTTTGCCGATGCTGGGCTTTTACGGCTGGCTGCCCTGGCCGATGGTGATCGGACTCTGGGGTGCCGGCGCGGTGGTCGGG
>JAUVYN010000082.1 GCA_030603065.1 Pseudomonas sp. | reverse complement strand
GCGCTGATGAAGCAGCGGGTTATCTACGTGTTCACCCACGACTCCATCGGGCTGGGCGAAGACGGCCCGACCCATCAGCCGATCGAGCAGTTGACCGCGCTGCGCAGCACGCCGAACCTGGATACCTGGCGTCCGGCCGATACGGTCGAGTCCGCGGTGGCCTGGAAATGTGCCCTGGAGCGCAAGGATGGCCCGGCAGCGCTGATCTTCTCGCGCCAGAACCTGCCTTACCATGTTCGTGACAACGAGACCGAAGGCAAGATCGCACGCGGTGGTTACGTGCTGAAGAACTGCGAAGGCGAACCGGAGCTGATCCTGATCGCTACCGGTTCGGAAGTGAGTCTCGCGGTTCAGGCCGCTGAACAGTTGACCGTTCGTGGCCACCGCGTTCGCGTGGTCTCCATGCCCTGTACCAGCGTGTTCGATCAGCAGGACGCTGAATACAAGCAGGCGGTGCTGCCAGTGGAAGTTGGCGCACGAATCGCCATCGAGGCTGGCCACGGTGACTTCTGGTACAAGTACGTCGGTCTGGATGGCCGGGTGATTGGTATCAATACATTTGGCGAGTCGGCCCCTGCATCGGTACTGTTCGAGGAGTTCGGCTTCACCGTCGACAACATCCTGCTCGCTGCAGACGAGTTGCTGGAAGACTGAACGGTCTCGCAGGTTCGGGCCTCGGCCCGGACCCTGTATCCGTCCACCCCAGCCAAGCGAGTCCGACCATGAGCGCACAGCCCCCTTTTCGCATCGCCCTGAACGGCTACGGCCGTATCGGTCGTTGCGTGATGCGGGCATTGCATGAGCGCGGCGATCGAGATCTTCAGGTGGTCGCGATCAATGATCTGGCCGATCTGGCAAGTATCGAATATCTCACTCGATTCGATTCGACCCACGGGCGCTTTCCCGCGCAGGTAGGGCGGGGCGAGGACTATCTGGAAATCGACGGACAGCGTATCGGGGTGCTGCGTCAGCCAGAGCCGGAAGGAATTGATTGGCGGTCGCTGGGCATCGATCTGCTGCTGGAGTGTTCCGGGCAGTACACCAGCCGGGAACAGGCCGGACGCTTTCTTCATGCCGGGGTGCCGCGGGTGCTGTTCTCCCAGCCGATGGTCAATGAGGCCGCGGTGGATGCCACTATCGTCTACGGGGTCAACCAGCATCTTCTCGGGGACGCCCAGCGGCTGGTTTCCAACGCTTCCTGCACGACCAACTGCGGGGTACCGCTGCTGAAGCTGCTCAATGAGCGGGTCGGCCTGGACTACGTGTCCATCACCACCATTCATTCAGCGATGAACGATCAGCCGGTCATCGATGCCTACCACGCTGAAGATCTGCGTCGCACCCGCTCGGCGTTCCAGTCGATGATCCCGGTCTCAACCGGCCTCGCGAGAGGCATCGAGCGCCTGTTGCCGGAGCTGGCAGGGCGGATACAGGCCAAGGCCATCCGTGTACCCACGGTCAACGTATCGGCACTGGATATCACGCTGCAGACACACCGGGACACCACCGCCGCTGAGGTCAATCAGTTGCTGCGCGAGACCGCCGAAGGGCCCTGGCGGGACCTGATCGCCTACACCGAGCTGCCGCACGCAAGCTGCGATTTCAATCACGACCCGCACTCGGCGATCGTCGATGGCAGCCAGACCCGGGTGTCCGGGCCGCGGCTGGTCAATCTGCTGGTGTGGTTCGACAATGAATGGGGTTTCGCCAACCGCATGCTGGACGTGGCGAGTTGCTGGTTGAGTCGCACCCGCTAGGGCGGCCAGGACAGGACAGGGGAACTTGAGAGGGTGTTTCGGGGTCCGCATACATCGGTCCGAAGCGAATTTCAGCTCTTTCCGGCGTCGGTCGGAGAGGGTTTCGATCGCGTTATTGCAGTGAGTCATTTTACCGGAACAAGGAGCCATAGATGCGCGTATTGACCATGGACGACCTGGACCTCAAGGGCCAGCGAGTACTGATCCGCGAAGACCTCAACGTGCCCGTCAAGGACGGCCAGATCAAGAGTGACGCGCGCCTGCAGGCTGCGCTCCCGACCATCCGCCAGGCGCTCGAGCGCGGCGCAGCGGTCATGGTCTGCTCGCACCTTGGGCGTCCGGAAGAGGGTGTGTACAGCGAGGCCGACAGCCTGGCGCCGGTGGCCGACTACCTGAGCAAGGCGCTTGGCTGCAATGTCCCGCTGATCCGTGATTACCTGGCTGGCGTGCAGGTCGAGCCTGGTCAGGTGGTGCTGCTGGAGAACGTCCGTTTCAACAAGGGCGAAAAGAAGAACAGCGACGAGCTGGCCCAGGAATACGCAGCGCTCTGCGATGTCTTCGTGATGGATGCCTTCGGCACTGCGCACCGCGCACAGGGGTCTACCCATGGCGTCGCCAAGTTTGCCAAGGTTGCCTGTGCTGGCCCGCTGCTGGCCGCCGAGCTGGATGCGCTGGCCAAGGCATTGCTGGAGCCGGCCCGGCCGATGGCGGCGATCGTAGCCGGCTCCAAGGTCTCGACGAAGCTGGACGTGCTGACGGCATTGTCTGAAAAGTGCGATCAGCTCATCGTCGGGGGCGGCATTGCCAATACCTTCCTGGCAGCCGCGGGTTTTCCGGTTGGCAAATCCTTGTACGAGGCCGATCTGGTCGACACCGCCAAGGCGATTGCAGCCAAGGTCAGCGTACCGTTGCCGGTTGACGTGGTAGTGGCCAAGGCTTTCGCCGAGGATGCCGAGGCGACCGTCAAGCTCGCCAAGGACGTCGCCGACGACGATATGATCCTGGATATCGGCCCTCAGGCAGCGGCGGATTTCGCCAAACTGCTGAAGAGTGCTGGAACCATCCTCTGGAACGGCCCGGTCGGCGTGTTCGAGTTCGACCAGTTCGGCGAGGGTACCAAGGCGCTGGCGCTGGCCATCGCCGATAGCGATGCATTCTCCATCGCCGGCGGCGGTGACACTCTGGCTGCGATCGACAAGTACGGGGTCGCCGACCGCATTTCCTACATTTCCACAGGGGGGGGCGCCTTCCTCGAGTTCGTCGAGGGCAAGGTTCTGCCGGCTGTGGAGGTGCTTGAAGAGCGGGCGCGGCAGTCAAGGGTCTGAGCGTGAAACTTGCAGCCTGCCGCACTCGTGCGGCAGGCTAAACACACTTTAATGGAATAGCCCCGGAGATATCCCATGGCACTTATCAGCATGCGTCAGATGCTGGATCACGCCGCCGAATATGGCTACGGCGTACCGGCTTTCAATGTCAACAATCTGGAACAGATGCGCGCCATCATGGAGGCTGCCCATGCGACCGATTCGCCGGTCATCGTGCAGGCCTCCGCCGGTGCTCGCAAGTACGCGGGTGCGCCTTTCCTGCGCCACCTGATCCTCGCGGCCATCGAAGAGTTCCCCCACATCCCGGTCTGTATGCACCAGGATCACGGCACCAGCCCGGCGATCTGCCAGCGCTCCATTCAGCTTGGCTTCTCTTCGGTGATGATGGACGGCTCGCTCGGCGAGGATGGCAAGACTCCCACCGACTACGAATACAACGTCAATGTAACTCGGCGCACCGTCGACATGGCCCACGCCTGTGGCGTGTCGGTCGAGGGTGAGCTGGGTTGTCTGGGTAGCCTGGAAACCGGGCAGGCCGGCGAAGAAGATGGTATCGGTGCAGAAGGCATTCTCGATCACAGCCAGATGCTGACCGACCCGGAAGAAGCGGCGGACTTCGTCAAGAAGACTCACGTGGATGCACTGGCGATCGCCATCGGTACCAGTCATGGCGCTTACAAGTTCACCAAGCCGCCGACAGGCGACATTCTGGCAATCGACCGCATCAAGGCGATCCATGCCCGTATACCCAATACGCACCTGGTGATGCACGGATCGTCCTCGGTACCCCAGGAGTGGCTGGCGATCATCAATGAGTTCGGCGGCGACATCAAGGAAACCTACGGCGTGCCGGTCGAAGAGATCGTCGAAGGCATCAAGTACGGCGTACGCAAGGTGAATATCGACACCGACCTGCGTCTGGCGTCTACCGGGGCGATCCGTCGCTTCCTGGCGGAGCATCCCAGCGAGTTCGACCCACGCAAGTACCTCGCGAAAACCGTGGAAGCCATGCGCGACGTGTGCATCGATCGCTATGAGGCCTTCGGCAGCGCCGGCAATGCGCACAAGATCAAACCGATCAGCCTGGACGAGATGCACGCCCGCTACGCCCGCGGCGAACTGGATCCGCAGATCAACTGATTTATCGCCGGGGCTTGCCCCGGCGTTTTCCTTCTGGAGACCGGAGTATGCAGGACCAGGACGAAGACGCTGACGAAGCGTTTGCCCACGACCGTCTGATAGAGGCTGTGGAAAATCAGCTGGCTGCGGGAGATCCGCCTGCCGCGCAGGCAACGCTCAACAAGCTCACCCTGGTGGGTTACCCGCGGGAGGAGAGTCTGGAGCTGATGGCGCAGGTACTGGCGCATGCGATCGGCGTAATGCTGGAGAGCGATTCGCCATTCGATCGTGCAGCCTACGAGGAGGCACTGCGACGTCTGCCGGAACTGCCCTGATCGATACCGGTCTGCAAGTCTAGGAAGGTAGCGAAACGAATACCATGTCGCCAGCAACGGCGACTGACTGCACCTGGAATGGGAAAATTAGCTATGTCACTGGCTTCGGTTGTTCGTGTCATTCTCATCTATCTGCTTGCGGTGCTGGTTGGCACCGTTCTAGCGACCATCGTTCAGACGCAGATCAACGTCAGCGATCTGCAGCGTACCGGGATAGAGCTTTCCGGCAGCGAGCGGATGGCAATGACCGGCAAGGATCTGCTCAGCTTCACGCCGCTCATGACGCTGCTTACCGCAGTCACCTACCTGTTCGCCTTTCCGGTGGCGGAACTGATCGGTCGCATCCTGAAACCCTGGCGTGCGGTAGTTTATTTCCTCGCCGGCGCGGTCGGGATCTGGGTGGCTTTCCGCATCACCGACACGGCGGCGCCGCCGCCGACCTTCATCGCCGCCACGCGGGAGATTCCCGGCACCCTGGCAATGATGGCGATGGCCGGCCTGGGGGCGGTGCTTTTCGCGCTGCTCACCCGTCCGAAGGCCCGGCGCGGACTGCGTGTTCTCGGGTGATCCGAACTGCCTCAAGGAGTGTTAGCCATGGTTTACAAGTCTGCTTTACTCGCCGCGGCACTGGGCATGAGCGTCAATCTTGCCGTGCAGGCCGTCGAGTACAGTGTCGAGGTCGTCGTCGGCGATCTCGAGCACCCCTGGTCGCTGGCTTTCATGCCGGATGGCCGCATGCTGGTAACGGAGCGGGCAGGTCGCCTCCGGGTAATCGAAGCGGATGGAACCCTGCGCCCCGACCCCGTAGGCGGGCTTCCAGATATTTTCGTGCAAAGCCAGGGCGGTCTGCTGGAGGTGGCTCTGGATCCCGAATACGACCAGAACGAGCGGCTTTTCATCAGTTACTCCTGCGGCTCACAGACCAGCAACAACACCTGCCTGATCAGTGCGCGTTTGCAGGATAACGAGCTGGTCGACGTGACCGAGATCTTCCGGGCTCAGCCTGGCAAGGAAGGCGGTGCGCATTACGGTGGGCGTATCGCGTTTCTCGCCGACAACACGCTGGTCATGGGGTTGGGCGACGCTTTCATCCTGCGGGAAGAGTCGCAGAGCCTGGCCAACCACATCGGCTCGATCATCCGTATCAATCGCGACGGCAGCGTGCCGGAGGATAACCCCTTCGTTGGTCGCGAGGATGCCAAGCCGGAGATCTATACCTACGGCAACCGCAACGTGCAGGGGATGGTCTTTGACCAGCAGACCAATCGTCTCTGGTCACATGAACACGGCCCCCGCGGCGGAGATGAGCTGAATCTCATCGAGCCTGGCAAGAACTACGGCTGGCCGGTAATTACCTATGGTGTCGACTACAGCGGCGCAGTCATCAGTCCGCGAACGCGGCAGGACGGGATGGAGCAGCCGATCGTCGACTGGACGCCCTCGATTGCGCCGGCGGGCATGACGCTCTATCGGGGCGACATGTTTCCAGAGTGGCAGGGCAATCTGCTGATATCTGCTCTGGCCGGTCGGGAAGTTCGCCGAGTGGTGCTGGATGGGACCGAAGTCGTCGACCAGCAACGTCTATTCGTCGAGCTTGACGAGCGCTTCAGGGACGTCCGGACCGGGCCAGATGGCGCTGTTTATCTTCTGACGGACAAGGAAGAGGGGCAGGTATTGCGGGTAACTCGCGACTGACTCCAGTACAGGGCGCCGCGTGTCATCCGGTTGGTTCCAGATAGAAACTCACGCCATGGCGTCCGCTGCGCTTGCGGGCGCACATGGCCGAGTCGGCCTCTCTCAGCAACAGGGCCATGTCGGGCTGGGCTGAGCGGGTCAGGGTGATGCCGATACTGGCGCCTACTGAAACGCTCTGTTTGCCAAGGTCTATTGGCATGCTTAACGTATCCAGGAAGTGCTCGGCAATGAAATGTGCCTGGTCCTGACTGAGCATGTTTTCTGCTACCAGTACGAACTCGTCTCCCCCCAACCGCGCAATGAAATCGGCTTCCCGGGCGATGGCCTTGAGCCGATCGGCGATGCAGCGCAGCACCGCATCGCCGGTTTCATGGCCGAGCTGATCGTTGATCTGTTTGAATCCGTCCAGGTCGATGAGCATTACCGCCAGATAGTCTTCCCTGCGCCTAGTGCGCCGCATGGCATGGGCGATGTGCCGTTCGAGGGCGGTACGGTTGGCCAACCCGGTAAGCGGGTCCTGCATGGCCATAGCTTCAAGCTGCGCATTGGCCGCTGCCAGCTCCATGGTGCGCTCTCTGACCCGTTGCTCGAGTTCGACCTCGTGCTCGCGCAGGGTAGCCACCAGTTGAGCCTGTGCGGCTAGCGCACTGGCCTGGGCCGCTTCCTTCTGTTGCTTGAAGGCGAGCAGGCGTGCCGCAAGGGCAAACGCGAGCAGAATAACTTCCAGTGCAGAGCCGATGTGCATCGCATAGGTGGTCATCACGTTGGAGGGAAGCCAGCCGAAATTGCGCAGCGCCAGAATCAGCGAGCCAGTCACCAGCATGCTCCAGGCTGCGAGAAAGATGCGAGCACCGGGTATGTTGCGGCGCGCGGCCTGCACCAGACAGCCCATCAGTATCACTGCGCAGACCATTCCAAGGATCGACATGGACTTCAGTGCCAGATGTAGCGGAATTATCAGGCTGCTGATCGTCAGCAAAGCCCACGCCCAGATCGCGACGCCGGTGACGCGGTGCCAGGCGGGCATGTAGCGCCGGGTATCGATGAAAGTCCGGGCGAACTGGGTGCCGATGTAACCGGAGAGGCAGAGGGCAAAGGGTAGGATGCGATTGCTCCATTCGCCGGCCTCCGGCCAAATGTACCGCGGACCAATTCCGGTAAATGCCATAGCCCCCAGGCTGAAAGCGAGAACGAAGCCAACGTAGAGCGCATAGGCACGCTCGCGTAATGCGCTCAGCAGCAGCAGGTTATAGGTCACCATGGCGAGCAACATGCCGAGGTATAGAGACAGTATCGCGGTGGTGCTTTCGTTGAACTGCGCGAAGCTTTCCTCACTCCAGAGCTGAGCAGTGAGCGTCAGGCTCCCTTCGGAATAGGCTTTGAAATAGAGCGTCTGCTGCTCTCCGGGGGCGAGCCTGAGGGAGAACACGGGGTCTCGGTAGCGCTGTGAGCGCTGAGACAGAGGTATCGTGTCGCCGGCCAGCTTTACATCGCCCTCGTGATGAAGTTCGACGCGATCGAGAGATGAGTAGGGGAAGTGCAGTTTCCAGTTGGTAGTGGTGGCGGCGTTGGAGCTGACCACCAGCTTGAGCCAGACGGCATTCTGCTGGTAACCGAAGTTCAGCCCGCTGCGATTGGAGGCACCGGTCCAGATAGCGCGCTGTCGGAACTCATCCAGACTGGTGTTGCGATCCTGAATACTGAATGCGATGTAGGGCTGCAATAGTACCTGACGTTCCTCTCCTTGCAGCACCAGTGGTCGATCGGAGGCTTGGCTGACGCCGCAGAAGAGCAGCAGCATTATCCAGAGACTGGGCGTGACGGATGAGATGAATGATCGAAACCTGCCTCGCGACGAGCCGCCAGCCATAGCCAATCCTTGGAGAGTTCCTGCAGGTGTGTGTTGTTATTCAAGCCGGAGCATAGAAGCGAGTGCGATAGGCCGTCAATGACCCGATAGTACCAAATGCACTTATTGTCCCCTTGGTTTGCGCCTGCTCACAGGGGCCAGACCCACAGCAGCAACGGTACGCTGGCGGCTACAACGAGAATTTCCATCGGCAGCCCGAGCCGCCAGTAGTCGCCGAAACGAAAGCCCCCGGGACCGAGGATGAGCGTATTGTTCTGGTGGCCTATGGGGGTAAGGAACGCGCATGAAGCGCCGATTGCTACCGCCATCAGAAAAGTGTCCGGATTGCTGTCCAGTTGGGAGCTGATCCCTAGCGCAATAGGGCACATTACCGCAGCTGTAGCGGCATTGTTCATGAAGTCCGAGAGCGTCATGGTAATGATCAGGACCAGAGCCAATGCCAGGACCGGGTTCCCTTGGGCGAGATGATCGAGGATGGTCTGCGCCAGCAAGTCGGCAGCGCCGGTCTCGGCCATCGCCGCAGCAAGGGGAAAGAGCGCTCCGAGCAGTACTATGATGGGCCAGTCGACTGATTCGTAAATCCGCCGCAAGGGCAGGATTCTGGCCAACATGTAGGCTAGAACACCACCGGTGAATGACACTGCTGCCGGGAGCAGGCCCAGCGCTGAGACCAGAACGGCGACAGCCATGATGGCGACCGCGGTGTAGGCCTTCCGGCTGTCCGGTATCAGGATGGCGCGTTGCGCCAATGGTATGCAGTGGTGCTCCTGGGCAAACCCGGCTATCGCTTCCGGCAGCCCCTGCATCAGCATCACGTCGCCTGGCTGCAGCTCGGTCCAGCGAAGTCTGCTGATAGAGCGATGCCCCTTCCGCGAGATCGCGAGCAGGTTGATGCTGTAGCGGGTGCGTATTTGCAGGTCCGATGCGCTACGGCCGATGACCGCCGACCCCGGTTGCACCACCAGTTCCTGGACCACGATGTCCGTTTCCGGCGTGGGTGCCTTGTCTTCGCTGCGCGAGGCGGAGGATGCTTCCTCTAGTTGCTCTTCACCCGGACTGTGCCGGTCCGGCTTGAGAACTCGGCTGATTGCCTCGATCCCTGCCCGGGCCGCCGAAGGTGGTTCTGCCGCAGGCTCAGCGTGCTCAGGGGTATCTTCGGGCACCGGTTCGGTCGGGACCGCCTCTTCGAGTTTCAGGCCCAGGCGCGTCAAGGTGGCGCCGAGCCCTTCAGGCTCTGCCTCAATGACCAAAATGTCGCCGGGGCGCAGGACCCTGCCAGGGTAGGGTGCAGTGACGCGAAAGTCGTTGCGAACCATGCCTACGATCTGCGCGTCGACTTCGTCTAGGCGGCGCTCTACATCGCCAAGCGTCTTGCCCACCGCCTTCGACTGCTCGGCGATGTGCACCTCGGTCAGGTAGGTACCGGTATCGAAGCTGCCAGAGTCGCTGCGGTTGCGGCCAGGTACCAGCCAGCGTCCAGCCAGTACCGCGAAGATAATACCCAGCAAGGCCACGCCGAGGCCAACCGGGGTGAAATCGAACATCGCAAAGCCGCCTTCACCGGCCTGCGCACGGAACTGCGAGACGATCAGATTGGGTGGAGTGCCGATCAGGGTGGTCATGCCGCCGAGAATCGTGCCGAAGGCCAGCGGCATGAGGATTTTACCCGGCGGTATATCGTGTCGCCCCGCAAGCTGCATGGCAATCGGCATCAGCAGCGCCATGGCACCCACGTTGTTCATGAAGGCAGACAGCAGGGCGCCCAGACTGACCAGCGCGGCGAGGCTGATCAGCGTACCGCCCTTTCGAGGGATAACGCGCTGGGCCATGGCCTCCACTGCGCCGCTCGACTGAAGGCCGTAGCTCAGCACCAGTACGGCGCCCACAGTTATCACAGCCGGATTACCGAAGCCGGTGAAGGCCGCGTCGCTCGGCGTCAACCCTGCCAGTACGCAGGCCATCAGGGCAGCGATGGCGACCACGTCATGTCGCCACCGCCCCCAGACGAAAAGCGCCAGCGTGATGGCCAGAATAGCGAAGATCAGTGCCTGGTCAGTAGTCATCCAAAACCCGGGTTGGTTGGTGATCAGACGGGGTCAGACAAGCCGAACCTTGAATTTACGCCCCTTGATGCGTCCGTCTTCGAGTCGCTGCAAAGCTCGCTGCGCCAGATCCCAGCGGACCGCCACCAGGGCCTGGAAGTCGCTGACCGCGATCTTGCCGAGCGCATCCGCAGGCAGCCCGGCTTCACCGGTCAGAGCGCCTACCAGATCGCCCGGCCGGAGCTTATCCTTACGCCCGCCGGCGATAGCCAGGGTGCGCATCGGAGGCAGCAGTGGGCTGTCCAGGCGCTCGGGCAGCTTTTCCAGCGCCTGCCAGCGCGAGGGGCTGCCGCGCTGCGTTTCGATGGATGCCGCACGCCCCTGCTCGGCAGGCCCGACCAGGCTCAATGCCAGTCCGGGCTGGCCCGCGCGGCCGCTACGGCCGATGCGGTGGATATGGACCGCCGGGTCTGGAGAAAGCTCCACATTGATCACGGCGGCGACGCCTTCGACGTCCAGACCGCGCGCGGCCACGTCCGTGGCCACAAGGACACTGCAACTCTGATTGGAGAATTGAGCGAGAACCTGATCCCGTTCACGTTGTTCCATCTCGCCATGCAGTGCCAGGGCGCTGACGCCGTTGTTAGCCAGGCTGCGCTGCACTTCCATGCACTGTTGGCGAGTATGGCAGAAGGCGATGCATGGTTGCGGGCGGAATTCAGCCAGGAGCCTGAGTACGGCTTCGACACGCCGGGCTGGATCGATTTCGTAGAAGCGTTCTTCGATCGGGTTGGCAGGTTCGGCTTCGGTGATGGTGACCCGCTCCGGATTGGTCAGAAACCGTCCGGCCAGGGTTTCGATCCCAGGCGGATAGGTTGCGGAGAACATCAGGGTCTGGCGGCGCTCTGGCGTCCGGGCAATGATCGTCGAAATAGCGTCCATGAAGCCCATGTCGAGCATCCTGTCCGCCTCGTCAAGGACCACGCAGTTCAGCCGCGTCAGATCCAGGGTCCCCCGCTCGAGATGGTCCTGCACGCGCCCTGGAGTGCCCACTACTATATGTACGCCTTGCTCGAGGGACGCGGCTTGCGGCCCGAAGGGTGTCCCCCCACACAGGCTGAGAATCTTGATGTTGGGAAGCCCTCGAGCCAGGGCGCGCAGGCTATTGACGATCTGTGTGGCCAACTCTCGCGTAGGGCTGAGAACGAGGGCCTGACAGCCGAAGAAACTCGGGTTGATCGGCGCGAGCACGCCAAGACCGAAGGCTGCGGTTTTGCCACTACCAGTACGCGACTGGCCGATCAGGTCCCGGCCGGAAAGAATGAGAGGCAGTGCCCGGGCCTGGATGGGAGTCATTTCCAGATAGCCCAGGCGACCGAGTGTTTCCTGAAGGGCGGCGGGAAGCGGCAGATCGGAGAAAGGCGTCGCAGTCACGGAGAAAGACCTCGGAAATAGGCCCGCCAGTGTATCAGAAGCATCCGCAAGGTCGGATAAGCCAGCCGGTCCGTCTAGTGAAGCAACAGCACCGCGTGCTGGTTTAGCTGCGCTCTGTTGAGTAAATCGTCGTGCGGTTTCGCCCTTCTTCCTTGGACTGATACAGGGCCCTGTCGGCGTGCTCGACCAAAGCCCCATGCTCGGTCATGCCGGAATCGATGCAGGCTACGCCAAGACTGATTGTGAAACTCAGCAACTCGCCCTGATAATCCACTCTGATCCGCGCGACGGCCTGGCGCAGACGCTCGGCGAACTGCGCGGCGCCTTCGATGCCGGTGTCTGGCAGCAGCACTACGAATTCCTCGCCGCCATAGCGTCCGGCAAAATCCGTTTCTCGCGCCAGTTCGCGTGTCACCCGAGCGACTTCCCTGATCACCTCATCGCCAGTCTGATGGCCGTAAGTATCATTCACGGCCTTGAAGTGGTCGATATCGAAGATCACCAGGCTGGTCGCTATGTCGTATCGCAAATGTCTGGCAAATTCGTGCTCCAGACACTGTTCCCAGTATCGCCGATTAAGTAGGCCGGTGAGCCCATCTCGCTGTGCCAGCTCCTGCAGCTGTGCGTTGGCCGACTCCAGTTGCCGCTTGTTAACCGCAACGCCGGTCACGTCGTAAATGATCAGACAGACATGGTCGGTATCGCCGGAGGTACTGCGAAGCGGCAAGATCGTGACGTTTTGATACATCTCGTCGGCTAGCCCGGTGATCGGCTGATAGCTCTTGAAGCGCACCAGGTTCGGCCGCTGCTCCCAGATTGTAAAGGCTCGGGTCCCGAGCATGACGGCTGTTTCTACCTTCTGCCGGAACCAGCTCTCGTCGATCTCACGGAAGAGTTCGAAAATCGACCGATGGGAGGCTGCGGCCGCATCGAGTCCGGAGTGGTTTTCCATGAAACTGTTCCAGACCTCGACTCGGTAGTCGCGGTCCAGTACCACGACGCCAACGTCGATGCTCTGAACGATGTCCAGCAGCCAGTGCAGTTCGTTGATGTCAAATTGGGCCGGCATGCCTTGTTTCCCCATCAGCCATTTATCAGAAAATCCAGCTTCTCGCGCAGCCTCGGCACGGAGTCTTCGGTAAAAAGCAGTAGCAGATCGAAGTGGATATCGAGGTCTTCCAGACCATAACTGATTTCGACCGCAAGGGTTCGCTTCCAGCGTCGCTGATTAATCCTGATCAGATCCTGGATCGGGCAATGCTGGCCCAGCACCAACGGGTGGCCCTGGGATAGCGTGATGTTCAACTGCTCAGACAATCCGTTCAGGCAGGCGCCGATGATGATGCTGGCCAGATCCAGCAGCATCTCGAGCTTGGCGCTCTCGTCCTGATGGGTATTGAGCAGCCTGGCTACGTCGTCGATTTCGGCGTCGTGGAAAATGAGTAGTGCCTCGCCAGCTACGCCGCCACCGATATAGCCCTGGCATATAGCCGATAGCCGCTCGCCGCGCTGGGCGTCGGCAAGGGCCATATGCAGCTCGCCGACCTCGAGGATATTGACGTTGGGGATCGGCAGCTTGATGAATACCCCTAGGACCCGGGCGAGCAATTCCGCCGCCCGCCCCATTGCCACGTTGGAGATTTCGCGAAAGGCGTCGCGAAACGAAATGGTGGGCAGCTCCAGCGCCGCGGTTGTCGTGGGGGACAGAGCCAACCCCGGGTTGATTTCCACGCCCAGCGCATCCAGTGCCTGGGACAGTTGCAGAGGGTCGGCCGGTTTTTTCAGAAAGGCGCGGGCACCCAGCGCCTTGGCACGCCGGACTGCTTCATCCTGTACGTCGCCGGACACCACTATGACGTCCGCCTGCAGGCCCTCGGCACGAAGCTTGGCTAGTACGCCGAACCCATCAAGTTCCGGCATGGTCAGGTCCAACAGCACGATCTGGCCGTGGCCCTGCCTGATTGCCTCCAGTCCTTCGAAGCCGTTGACCGCCTGAGTGATGCGAAATGGCCAACTGGAGGGGAGCGCCCGGATCAACTGCTTGCGCGCCATAGTCGAATCGTCGCAAACCAGAAGGGGAATGGCGCTCACGACAGATGATCCTTGTACATAGTGGGCCTGAAGGGTTACGTATCCATGTCGACGGCCAGCATATAGCCATCAAGCCGTTCTTGATGCTGAGCATGACAAGATATCGACCCTTTGAGAAGTCGAAGCTGCACGTTGTCAGACCTTTTTGAGGGCATTTGCGACAATCGGCGCGGGATTTCGACATTTGCATGCCGGGCGGCGCTTTGAGCGAAGGCTGGAAGTCGTTGGCGGCAGTTCTGCAGGCCGTTCAGCTTCCATGTTCATGGGCTGAACGACCATCGTGAGGCACCGACAGTTCCTGCCGAAGTGCCTCGATGCGCTGATCCTTGTCGATCCAGAGCTCGTTCACCCACAGCTGGAATTTCTCTCGAAACGCTGGATCATTGGCGTAGTCGCCGGCGAACAGGTCTGACGCCAGCTCCCGACCGCGGATGTCGACCACCACCCGCTCGACTCGCCCGCAAAGCAGTGCCCAGAATCCTGGCGGCTTGCCCTCTGGATACATGATGGTAACGTCCAGTAGCGATTTCATCTGCTCGCCTAGCGCAGCCATGACGAAGGCGATGCCACCCGACTTGGGCCGCAGCAGATGGCGATAGGGAGACTGCTGTTGCTGCTGCTTGGCCGGTGTATAGCGCGTGCCTTCAAGAAAATTGACCACGGTGACCGGTATCGATTTGAACTTTTCACAGGCCCGGCGAGTGATCTCCAGGTCTTTGCCCTGATCCTGAGGCCTGCGCTTGAGATGGGCTTTGCTGTAGCGTTTCATGAAGGGGTAATCAAGGGCCCAGAACGCCAGGCCGAGAAAAGGCACCCATATCAGCTCTTTCTTGAGGAAGAACTTGAAGTAGGGGGTCTTCCTGTTGAAAGCCTGCACGAGTGCGGGTATATCCACCCAGGACTGATGATTGCTGACCACAAGATAGGAGTGATTCGGGTCGAGCGGGGCGTCGCAACGGATGTCCCATCGGGTGGGGGTAGTCAGGGCGAAAATTGCCTTGACGGACTCGGCCCAGGTCTCGGCGATCCACATCACGCCCCGGGAGCAGGCCCGGCGCAGGCCCTGGTGGGGGACCAGCATCTTCAAAACGGCCAGTATCAGCATCGGACCGATGCCGACCAGGGTACTGAAAAGGATCAACAGGCAGGTCAGGATACCGGTCAGCCAATAACGCATTATCGTCAGTTCCTTGCGAGACAGACAGTGAGAATAAAGGAGTTTTGCGTCATATCGAAGGGTGACCGAGCTCCACGGCCTGGTCTGTCGGTCGGGTTTCACCCGAAAGGGTGATTGTTGGGCGCTATTATCCTCCCTACTGTCAAACCGATTGCAGTCATCATCTTCGAGGGTGCGGAGGTACGGAACAATGACCCGGTTCAGCCAGACGATACCGGCGCAGGTCGAGGCGGTCGCAGGTATCACTCTGCGCCCGTTGTCCATGCCCTGGCGCCTGCTTCTGGCGATCCTGTCCGGGATCATGCTATGTATCCCATGGCTCAACCCGGGTTTTTTCTGGGTTGCGTGGGTCGGCTGGGTGCCGCTGCTGCTCGCGTTGGACGATACTCGTCTGCCCGCAGCCTTTCTTGTTGGCTGGGTTGCGGGTGTCGCCTGCTTCGCAGGTGCCAGCAACTGGATGATCGAGTTTGCCATCAATCTGAAGGGGCTTTCCTATCCACTCAGCCTGACGATGGCGGTTCTCTTCTGGTGCTACGCGGGCATTTCCACTGCGCTGGGCTGCGTGCTCTATCGATGGCTGTCTCTGCGCATGCCCGGGCTTGAGGTTCTGATCTTTCCGCTGTGCATCATCGCCAGCGTGACCCTTTATCCATCCTTGTTCGAGATCCATTTCGCCGAAGGTCAGACCCATTTCCTGCCAGCCCTGCAGGGCGTCGCTCTGCTTGGCGTCCAGGCCCTCGATGCGATGATCATGGTAGTCAGTGTCCTGCTGTTCCTTACATGGCGGAACCGGTCGCTTGTGCTTACCTTCTCCCGCGTGCCGAACGCGTTTGCCGTGCTGGCGGTAGCAGCCTGGTTCGTT
>JAUVYN010000142.1 GCA_030603065.1 Pseudomonas sp. | reverse complement strand
TAATGTGGCTCGATCAAAGCAATCAAGCCCTTCCACGGCACCACCCGATCCATCTCGATCAGGAACAACTCCTTGCGGGTTTGCTTGCGCTTGCCAGCGTACTCGGCGTCGGCGAAGGTCATCTGCTTCATCGGGAAACTCTCGGTGGGTGGAATCCGGGTATTTTGCCAAAATCTGGAAGTCTTCTTCAGAGTTTCCCTAGTGTGCGCTCTCTTGCTTGGATGGCATTACGTTCTGGCCCAACGTTACTGTAGCGAATCCGCAGCAGTATCAATCAAAGCCTCCTGTATCCCGCGTGAAGAAAGACGCTACGTTGCGCCCGTTCTTCCACGGCTTCGCTTGCCGCCCCGCTACGGCAGATTCGAAGTATTCATCGAAATGTCATCCTTTAGAAGCATTGCGTTAACAAGGAATTTCTACCCTTTGCATCGCGAACCGCAATTGTGCGGCCAGCAATATTGCGAAAGGTGATCAAATGACGCCCCATCCGATACAGGACGCCGTGCTGCGGGTCGACCGGTTGAGCGTCGTCTATCCAGGCGGCGTGACAGCCCTACGCGATACCTCGATTGCATTTCGGCGTGGTGAGTTCACCGTGCTGCTTGGTCTCTCGGGCGCAGGCAAGTCGACCTTGCTCCGTAGTCTCAATCGACTCGTCACGCCCACTGGCGGCAGTGTCACCAGCGAACTCGGTGAGCTCGGCAGCGGCTCGGCCTTGCGTCAGCATCGTCGGCGTACCGCCATGATCTTTCAGCACCACCAGCTAATCGAACGTCAAAGCGCACTGGCTAATGTGCTTACCGGTCGGCTGGCCTTTCACAACACGCTCCGCTCGCTGTTTCCTCTGCCGCGTGCCGATCAGGAGATTGCGCTCAGTTGCCTCGCTCGGGTCGGTCTGGCAGACAAGGCGCTAAGCCGGGTGGACAAACTGTCCGGTGGCCAGCAGCAGCGGGTAGGCATCGCGCGTGCGCTAGCGCAACAGCCGGCGATCATTCTGGCCGATGAGCCGGTAGCCAGTCTCGACCCGGCCACTTCGGTCCGTGTTCTCGGATTGCTGCGCGACATCTGCAAGGAAGACGGCATCACCGCCATCGTTTCGCTGCATCAACTCGAATATGCCCGCCGCTTCGCCGATCGCGTCGTCGGGCTGGCCGATTCTCAGATCGTTTTCGATGCCGCGCCCTCGGAACTCACCGATGCGCAGCTTGAGCGCATCTATGCAGGCCGCTCTACGACTCAGCCAGCGAATGCTCCGGCTGAACCACCTGTCATGCTCGAACCTTCACTGGAGATGTCCCGATGAAACGCTTATCCGCGCTCTTATTGACTTGCTTGCTGTCCGCTGTTTCAAGTTTGTCCGCCCTAGCGGCCGATGCCGATCCGGATGTGCTAAAGGTTGCCCTGCTGCCGGACGAAAACGCCTCCGAGCTGATCAAGCGTAACCAGCCGCTGAAGGATTATCTGGAAGAGCATCTGGACAAGAAGGTGCAGCTGATCGTAACCACCGACTATTCCTCGATGATTGAGGCGATGCGCTTTGGCCGTATCGACCTGGCGTATTTCGGTCCGCTGTCCTACGTCATGGCCAAAAGCAAAAGCGACATCGAGCCCTTCGCTGCCATGGTCATCGACGGCAAGCCGACCTATCGCTCGGTGATTATCGCCAATGTGGCGTCAGGCGTGAATGAGTATGCCGACCTTAAGGGCAAGAAGATGGCCTATGGTGACCGGGCATCGACGTCCAGCCATTTGATTCCCAAAACCGTGCTTCTTGAGACGGCCAATTTGACGGGTGGGCAGGACTACGAACAACATTTTGTGGGCACGCATGACGCCGTTGCCGTCAACGTGGCGAACGGCAACGCCGATGCGGGTGGGCTGTCGGAGGTAATTTTCAATCACGTAGCCGAACGTGGCCTAATCGATCCGAGCAAGGTGAAAGTACTTGGTTACAGCGGCGAATACCCCCAGTACCCCTGGGCGATGCGCTCGAACCTGAGCCCCGAGCTGAAAACCAAGGTGCGGGATGTATTCGTCGGTATCGACGATCCCGAAGTGCTGCGCAACTTCAAGGCCGAGGCCTTCGCGCCAATCACCGACGCCGACTACGATGTGATCCGCAACATGGGATCGCTGCTCGGCCTCGACTTCGCCACGATGTGAGCACCGATATGTCTACTCATTACGACGTGCAGGCGCTGCCTGCAGAGCAACGCGAGCACATCCTTCGAGGCTTCGGCCTCGGTTGGTGGCGCCAGCTGGGGCAGGTGGCGATTGTATTCGGAGTGGTGCTGTTGGCCTGCTGGTACGTGGGGCTGCTCGATGCCACCACGCTGCTGAACGGGCTGCCCTCCATCGCGACCCTGGCAGGCGAGGCCATGCCGCCAGACTTTTCGGGCTATCGAAGCTGGATTCGCCCCTTGATCGACACCTTGGCGATGAGCATCGCCGGTACGGCCATCGCAGTGGTGTTCTCGCTGGTGGTGGCCTTCGTTGCAGCGCGCAATACGGCGCCGCACCCCCTTGTGTTCGGTGTTGCCCGGGTGCTGCTCAATGCCCTGCGGTCGGTGCCGGAGCTGATCATGGGCATCATCTTCGTTGCAGCCGTAGGGTTCGGCGCCTTGCCGGGCGTGCTTGCCCTGGGTCTGCATTCGGTCGGCATGGTCGGCAAGTTCGTCGCCGCGGCCATCGAGCACGTCGACGAAGCGCCGGTGGAAGCCGCTCGGGCGGCGGGGGCTACGCCGATGCAAGTGCTGCTGCACGCGGTTTTGCCACAGGTGACGCCGCAGTTCGCCGACGTGGCGATCTACCGCTGGGAATACAACTTTCGCGCCTCCACCGTGATGGGCATGGTTGGCGCCGGCGGTATCGGCTTCGAACTCATGGGCTCGCTGCGCATCATGCAGTACCAGGAGGTTGCAGCAATCCTGCTGGTCATCCTGGCCATGGTCACGCTAGTAGACGCCTTCAGTGGCGTGCTGCGCAAACGTTTCAAATAGGACAAACCATGCTGCCGAAACTCGTTATAACTCACCGAGTACACGATGAGATCCTGCAACTGCTGGCGCCACATTGCGAGCTGATTACCAACCAGACCGACAGCACGCTGACGCGCGAGGAAATTCTGCGCCGCTGTCGCGATGCTCAGGCGATGATGGCGTTCATGCCCGATCGGGTCGATGCAGACTTTCTTCAAGCCTGCCCTGAGCTGCGTGTAGTCGGCTGCGCGCTCAAGGGCTTCGACAATTTCGATGTGGACGCCTGTACTGCCCGCGGGGTCTGGCTGACCTTCGTGCCTGATCTGTTGACGGTCCCGACTGCCGAGCTGGCGATCGGACTGGCGGTGGGGCTGGGGCGGCATCTGCGGGCAGCAGATGCGTTCGTCCGCTCTGGCGAGTTCCAGGGCTGGCAACCACAGTTCTACGGCACGGGGCTGGATAACGCTACGGTCGGCATCCTTGGCATGGGCGCCATCGGACTGGCCATGGCTGATCGCTTGCAGGGATGGGGCGCGACCCTGCAGTACCACGAGGCGAAGGCTCTGGATACACAAACCGAGCAACGGCTCGGCCTGCGCCAGGTGGCGTGCAGCGAACTCTTCGCCAGCTCGGACTTCATCCTGCTGGCGCTTCCCTTGAATGCCGATACCCAGCATCTGGTCAACGCCGAGCTGCTTGCCCTCGTACGGCCGGGCGCTCTGCTTGTAAACCCCTGTCGTGGTTCGGTAGTGGATGAAGCCGCCGTGCTCGCGGCGCTTGAGCGAGGCCAGCTCGGCGGGTATGCGGCGGATGTATTCGAAATGGAAGACTGGGCTCGCGCGGACCGGCCGCGGCTGATCGATCCTGCGCTGCTCGCGCATCCGAATACGCTGTTCACTCCGCACATAGGGTCGGCAGTGCGCGCGGTGCGCCTGGAGATTGAACGTTGTGCAGCGCAGAACATCATCCAGGTATTGGCAGGTGCGCGCCCAATCAACGCTGCGAACCGTCTGCCCAAGGCCGAGCCTGCCGCATGTTGAATCCGGTCTGGCTGAAGAGCCTGGTAGCGATCGTTCAAACAGGCAGTTTTCAGAGCGCGGCGAGGGCGTTGGGGCTGGCCCAGCCGACGGTGTCGCAGCACTTGCAGAAGCTTGAAGAGCAGGTCGGCGTAACGCTGGTGCAGCGCAGTCGTAGCGGCTGCCAGCCTACCACACGGGCGCTGGCCTTCATGCCGCATGCGACCGCCTTGCTCGACATGCACGCCCGGGCGCTAGAAGCCCTGCATGGCAATCGTGAGCGCGTCGGGGCCAGCTCCAACATCGGCACCTACCTTCTCCAGCCATTCGTGCGCAACTATCTGACGACCGCAAATGAGAGGGGCGAGGTGGATCTGCGCATCGCCGCCAACCCGGATGTGGCCGACCAGCTACTGGCGGGCCAGCTCGACGCCGCGATCATGGAATGGTGGCTACCTCACCCCGACTTCGAACACCGCCTCTGGCGGGTCGAGCCGCTGGTGCTTATCGTCAGCCCCGACCATGCGCTGGCTGAAGCAGGGTGCATAGAACGTGATCGTCTGGTGGACCTGCCGATGCTGGGAGGTGAACCGGGTAGCGGTACCGGACGGCTTCTGACCGAATACTTTGGCGAACTGGGCGTGCCTCGCAGCGGTATGCAGCTAGGCAGCACCGAGGCAGTCAAACAAGCAGTGAGGGCGGGACTCGGCGTGTCGTTGGTGATGGCTTCCGCAGTACAAGACGAAGTTCGCAGTGGCGCGCTGGTAGCTCTTCCCATCCCGGGGCTTGAAAAGCGTCTCCAACTGATCTGGCGCAAACCTCCCGGACATCTGCACCCGCCGGGATTTGTGCGGCACTTATTGGAGGAGGCAGATCTAGCTGGATAAGGTGATGGATGGTTGCGATCCAGCGCTTGGCTTGTCAGCCTAGGGAAACTCTGAAAAAGACTTTCTGATTTGGCAAAATACCGCGACCCCACCCACCGAGTTTCCCGATGAAGCAGATGACCTTCGCCGACGCCGAGTACGCTGGCAAGCGCAAGCAAACCCGCAAGGAGTTGTTCCTGATCGAGATGGATCGGGTGGTGCCGTGGAAGGGCTTGATTGCTTTGATCGAGCCACATTA
>JAUVYN010000146.1 GCA_030603065.1 Pseudomonas sp. | reverse complement strand
TCGGCCCCGGGAAGCACCAGATCAAGACCGGTAGTAATGCGATAGAGCTCAGGATAGGGAGTTGGAACGATCCGCAGGATCTTCAGTTGTCTGAGGGAGTATCTGGTCGCTACGCCCAGCTGCGGCCTGAAAAGCATATCGATCAGCGCCTGGAATTCAGTTGCCTGCTCTGCCTCGCTATCGCCCCAGCGTCGTTGATTACCCCAGCACGACTGCTCAAGAAAACGCTGCATATCACTAACGTGGGCATAGTGCCGCCATGCCAGGTACAGTCCTTCCACGACGAGCGTTGCCCAGCCCACCGGGGTGCTGGCACGCGTAAACCACACAGTCGCGCGCGCGGCAGTCATTCGGTTCATCAGAACCATCGCGGTCGCGTAACCTCCCAAGCCAGCGTACGTTCCAGCAAGGGCTACCTGCGCAGACGTTCTAGTGAGGCGCCCCCATTCGTCTGCGGTCCAATACGCGTCCTCCTTTTGTTGTTCTTTTGCAAGCGCATATAAATCAAATAAGCCAGCGAGTAGCGCGAACGAACCTGTAAAAGTGCCCAGCAAAGTAACCAAAGGCAACCTGATTCCGTGGCGAGTAAGTTCTACTGCTTTCCTGGCAACAGCCGCATTCTGAATGACTGCACTCAGTGCAGCAGCCGCATTCAAGGAAACCGCCAGGTGTTCCGCTCGTCTAACCCCATCATTCTCACGATGGGCGTCACGCGCCCTCAAGGACGTCAGGTTGATGCCGTGGATCAGCAAGGCTACTAACGAAATCGCTCCCCCGTAGGCCTTGAGGGCGTCCGCCTGATGCATCAGCGGTGTCAGTCCGGATCGCAGGCGCTGTGAGGTTTCACGGCTCCAGTCCCATACCGTACTGCCGAGCGGGCCGCTCAGCCGGTAACTCTGTTTGCCGACCGTCAGCGCCATGTTCGCAGACGTCTTCAGCACCACCATGAGTGACAGGAGTGACTTGGGGAACTGTTGAATGGCTACCGGCGCAGCTGATGTGCCCTTGAGGTGTTCCGCTTCCAGTTCTACGAAGGCAGCGCTCAGGCGAGAGACAGCACTGCCCCAATCGCTTCCGTCAGATCCGCCCAAGCCGTGCAGCCAGGCGAATTTTTCATTGCTCGCAACCTGTTTGAGAATACTGCCAACCATTTCGCTGTTGTCGGCAGTCAATGCTGCTTCGATTGCTGTCAGGCGGTCTGCGGCTTCCACCCAGAGTGCCAGCTCAGGCGTAAAACCGGTGGCCAGCAACGATAGTGGCTTGTTGGGGGTGGGTGCACGCAGCAAGTTGGTTGCGACAACAACTCCCGGGCCGGCAGTACACAACTCGCCTAGGGTGTTTAGCGCCACCTCGCTCAACCAGCTGCAATGCTCCGGCGTGTCATAGTCAACAAACCAGCTGCCTTCATGGTGATGCGCCAGCAAGGTTTTGGCGTCATTGAAAAGGGGCTCTCTGCGGCTGGCTACCCAGGCGCGATGGGTTTCGGCGACGCTGGCGACCCACTCATTCATTGCATCAACGCGCACGCGTTTGGCAACTTGCGCACCTGACCGCTCCTCGGTCACGTTGCGCGCCTTGGTGGCGCGATAATCCAGCACTACGCCCTGCACATGGCCGTGCAGGTCAGGAGGGATGAAGCTGCGAACAGGTTCCAGGATTATCTGTTGCCTTGCATGGACGCTGGCAAGCTGTGTATCGGCCTCTCGGTGGCCATGCGTGCGCCGAACATCACGATTGATGCGTGTTTCTTCATCAATAAGAGGTTTGATGTCGCGCTGTGCCTGCAATAACACCTCACCTTGATCCGGCGTGAGCTGGATGTCTCGTTCACGGTAGCGATAGTTGATCATCGAGGAGAGCTCCGCTCCGTCCTCGCTGATCAAACTGTTGATAAAGCCGGCCATCAGACCCTTGAGCGCATTCGCCTGGTCCCACTCATCCTGCTTCTTGCTTACTTCCTGATGTTCAGAGTCGAGATCACGGAGCATGCCAAGGACGTCTCCGTTCGCCACGAAGACGGCGTGCAGGCCGGCCGCCTCCGACTTCGCTTTCGCCAGCCATTTATCGGTTACGGCTACATCCCATGGTACACTGCTCCAGTAACCTGGAGGAAACTCGCCCGCCTCTGGATGTCTGTAGGACGCCTCTTCACGTTCGTGCAGCCAGATGCTCGCATCAACATAGGCCTGTACGTTTGCCGGACTCGGATCGGTTTTGATCTGCTGGCCCAATCCGTCGACACCCGCCCTGTAAACGGCCGCGTTCTGGTGATAGTCCTGCGCAAGGGCACGGTCTCGCACCTGCGGCATGAGCTCAGCGACGACTTGCTCTGCATCGTCAAGCCTGGGGCAGTGGGTGGCTTCCAGCGATACCGCAATTTCTGGCAGATGAACCATGCGCATACGCTTGCTGCGCTCGGCCGCTGAATTCGACAACTGCTCGCAGGTTGCAGCAAGAAGCGGTATCTCGCTGTACATCAGCCAGGCGGAAAACTTCTTCTCCAGAATCAGTCCGGCCTGGCTACCTTGCTTCAATTCTTTCTTTGGATCAGCCAACCCCTGTTCCTGCAGCAATCCATCTTCTGCGATGCCGTAGCGTTTGAGCGGCCCGTCGCCATGCCAGAGGTACAGGTAACCAGGGCGTAACCCGCGCAATGCAACTGGGTGGCTCTGGGTCTGAACTCCGGGCCGCAGGCACTGATGGTCAGCCGGGTCCTCTGCCAGCGCGTAGCGTGCCGGCAATATGTAGATCTCTCTCTGCTTCGCCGGGCAAGGAGCGACCGGGCTATCTACCGACTGCTGTTCGAAGTCCCGCTGCGCAGCCTGATCGGCCTGCGCCAGGGCTACTGATTGCTGTTGGCTATTGGTCGTCACGCAACGAAGTCCTTTTCCTGTGTCAGTAGTCGCCGCTGAATTTCCGTGAATACGTTGTCCAGGCGCTGGGCTGGTGTGACTTGCGCCTGTGTGAGTAGCGTGCGAAAGATCTCGTGCTCTGGAGCCGCCGGAAAATCATTTCCCAGTAGCGTTACGAAGCCCGCCCAGCGAGCCACATCGCTTGCGGAGCTATATCCGTATTCCGCCGCACGGTTGCGGCAGCCTGCGGCCCACTGTTGCTGTCCAGGCTCATCTAGACCGGCAAGGCAGCCGGGAAACCACCTGGTTACATGCTCAATCACACGTTGATCGAAGCGTTGCTGCTGGGCCATGTTGAGCACCGCTAGCTGGTTGCTGTCCAACCTTAGCCAGGGGGCGCTGTCATATACCCGCCCTTCGGTCATTGTCCGGTTTTCGTATAGATGTGGTAGCCGCGCATCAGCACTGGGCAGCTGGATGCTGGCTATCGGCCCCATTACACGAGCACGCTCCGCTTCATCAAGGCTATCCAGCCATATCCTCAAAATGCGCGGGTCGTAGTAACGAAACAGCAAGACGACGTCAGCGTTGGTGCGTAGGTGTATCAGGCTTCGCAAGTGGTCGACCAGTACTGCCGTCGGCATGGCTGATGTAAGCGAAAATCCTGCGTTGGTTATCCAATTCGCCTTGAATTCTGTCTCCAAGGGGCTTCCCGGTTCGGCTCGCACCAGGACGGGGCCCACGTCAGCCAGTTCGGAGTAGCGCGTCTGGTGATAAAGCAGAAAGAACTCGGGCGCAGGCTCTAGCTCGTAGATTTGACGGTGCAGGTCTTCGATCTGCGCGCCATCAAGCACGAGGTAATGTCGAGCGGGTGACTTCATGCTGGCCGTTCCTGGTGTTCACAGACTTCGCAAACAGGTTGGGCCATCAAGGCGGCGCGGAGAAGTACCTGCTTTTGAGCAGCAAGCAAAGGCTTACCCGCGTCGCCATCAGTTACTTCCGATACATTCTCAGGGAGGAGCGGCGCAGCCCCCGCCCCCTTGCCCGGACTTCCCCCCGCATTCAACCTGACCACAGGCCCACTCAAACTCACCCCAGCCGGCGTAATGGTGATAAAGCTCCCACCCGCGGTCAGTGTCAGTTCACTCCCAGCCTCGATCACCATCTTCTGGCCAGCCTTCAGGTGTATCTCCCGGCCGGCTTTGGTTAGCTGAGCAGTACCGAGCTTGACGTGCTGGCTCTGGGCGACGGTCAGGTGATCATCCGCCTTGATCTCGGTCTTTCTGTCGCCATGGGTGGTGTGATGTTCTTCGGCGAGGTTCTCCGTGTAGCGGTTGGCTTCGATGCGCTCGTGCCGCTCGTTGCCGACGCGGATCTTCTGGTCGTGCTGGATGTTCTGGTCCCAGTCATGCTGGGCGTGGATGAAGATCTGTTCTTCGCCGGCCTTGTCTTCGATGCGCAGTTCGTTGAAGCCGTTGCCACCGGGGCTGCTCATGCTCTTGAACAGGCTGCGGGTCTTGTGTTCGGGCAGGCTGTAGGGAACAGGATGAGCGCTGTTGTAGAGGCAGCCTGAGACCAGGGGCTGGTCCGGGTCCCCTTCCAGGAAGCTGACCAGCACTTCCATCCCGATACGCGGGATGACGACGCTGCCCCAGTTGTTGCCGGCCCAGCTGCTGGCGACGCGCAGCCAGCAACTGGTCTTGTCATCGGCCTGCCCGTCACGGTCCCAGTGAAACTGCACCTTGATGCGGCCCTGGTCGTCGCAGTGGATCTCTTCGCCCTCGGGGCCGGTGACCACGGCGGTCTGTTGGCCGAGGACCTTGGGCTTGGGGTGGCTCAGGGCCGGCCGGAAGGGCACATCCCAAGGCGTGGCAGTGAAGCGGTTGCGGTAGCCCTGGGTAAAGCCATCGGCCTTGTCCGTATCACTGGTGACCGATTCTTCCAGCACCTGGGGTTGTTTGCCTTCGTGCTCGATGCCGGTCAGTAGCCAGAGGTTGTTCCAGTCCTCCTGGGGGTGGCCTTCCAGTTCGAGGAAGTGGCCTGAGCGCAGGGTGGGCTGATCGCTTTCGCCGGCGGCGAGGCGGTAGTCGCTGCGGTGG
>JAUVYN010000072.1 GCA_030603065.1 Pseudomonas sp. | reverse complement strand
TGCGCTCTGATCACCGCTGAAGCGCGCCTTGCAACCCGTTGCCGAAATGTCCAACAGGTGCCCGGTGAGCCGCGTGTCTCGCTTGTCGTGGATTAACCCGATCCCGGTCTCGAGCGTTCGGTGAACGGTCGCCCGGTAGGCCCCGCGCTTCTGATGATAGATAAGCTCTCCTGGCGTGGAGGCACAAAAGGCCGGGGCTCCGTCCAGGTCGACCTCCGTCGCGGATTCGCAGTGCCAGACCATGTGGACGCCTTCATGCCAAGCCTCGATCCGGAAGGGTTCGCCGAGGGCAGCATGCCGATTCCCTTCACGAGGAATCATTTCATCCAGCCAGTAGCTGTTGGTCGTGGAATCGACGTCGATGACATAGCTCTGATACTTCTGGGCCCGCTGTGCAAAGGAAATCATCACATGGGTTCGTGCGGCGTGAAGGTTCTTCAGTAGCGCGTTGATCTCGAGTGAAGAACTTATCTGACGAGGCGGCTGCGGGCCAGCTTCTTGTTCGAATAGATTGGGCACTTGAAAATCTCGACTGCAAACTGCAGGCAGGTCCATGAAAGTGGTGCAGGCAATTTGATAGTTATTTCACGCCTTGGTCAAGGGGCGCTGCGTGCCAGAGCGGCTGGTGAGTCCCTGGCGGTCGTAGACACCCTGCGACGACTCGCCCTGATTGCGTAGGAGATCTAGCAGATGGCTATTGGCGTGCTGGCTATGTCGGACCAGCCTGGCATTGCGCAGGTTGGCATTCTGACAGCGGACGAGCGCATCCTTGAAGACTTCATATGTCCGGAGCACACCGGCGTCGGATAACTCCCTCAGAAAGGATTCCAGTCCTTGCTCGGTGCGCTTGCCGAGTTGTTCAGCAAGGCTGTGCAGCGCCTTGTCGTGTCGATTCAGCGCCTGCAGTATTGGGGCCTTGTCTTCAAGCAGGGACTGCAGGAGCGCCATGTCCTGCTGAAGCAGTGCGTCCTGTTCGCGATCGAGGAGTTCCGCAAAGGCTTCGCAGTCCCTGATAGCCTCTTCGAGCGTCAGCTGGAGCGGGTTCATTAGCGGTCCTCGGTAATGAGTTGACTCGGTTTCGCCGGATCAGTCCTCAAAGGCGAGCAGCCTGGCGGCAAGCCGCTCGCTGTCGACCTTGTAGCTGCCGTCGGCAATGGATTGCCTGATCGTGGCGACGCGTTCGCTGTCCACTTCCGGCAGATCCTTGAGGCGCTCTTCGATGGCCTTGAGCTGCTTGGCCTGATCGCTGAGTTTGACAGGGGCGTCGCCCATGCCGGCTTTCTGTTCGGCGGATCCTTCCGTAGTGCGTGGTGTTTCAGCTGTCAGGTCGCGCTTGGCGGGCACAGCGCCGGCCTGGGCGTTGCGCCCGGGGCCACTGGCTCCGTTTGAAGCGTTGAAGTCGATAACCATGTCCTGTTCCTCAGAGCTGTAAGCTTTACTACCACCTGTAACGGCTGAGGCACACAAAACTTTAGGAAAAATTCATGTGAACCGGGTCACAAAGCATGATGGTAGCGCGTTAACCCTTGGACCGGAGTATAGCCGAATCGGTTCGCCATTACATCGCAACCGATACCTGACCGGGCGCGGTGATGCGTGCGACGACCGTGCGTCCGGAATGGGTATTGCGTACGCGGATCTGGCTGCCGATGACGCCGCTTTCCAAAGCCTCTCCGGGCATTCTGACGGAGATCTGGCTATTGCCTGAGCTGATGACCACCTTGTCTCCCCGTCGCACCACTTCGTCCTGCTCGAGCTGATTAGCGGAAACCACCGCATCCGCATTCAGGGGGCGCCGCACCCGCATGCCGATCGCGGCGGCGGGGTCGGTGAAGTAGCTGTCTCCCAGTGACCCAACGTCCCGCTCCATAAGCGCCACGTCCTGCGGCCCGATAACTGCATTGCGCCCCAGCGGGCGAGTCGCGACCAGAACCTGCTGATGCAGGCTGACCTGCGCCGGGACGAACAGTCGCCAGCGAACTTCCCCTTCGCAGGCTACACGTACGGTCACTCGGCCCACAGGGACCGACGGGCTCTCCAGAGAGGCACGCATGTCCTCCGCCGGGCATTGCGGCAGACGCAGCCGTGGGTCGAGCCTGCTCACCTCAATCTGGTAGCGGGCCTCCCGGGTACTCCGGGAAAGGTAATTTTCCACCTCCCGCTCAAGAAACTCGTTAGTCACGCCGATAAGCTGTTCGATGAGCGGGCTGGCGGAAAGGCCCGCCGAAAAAAATATCGTCATGGCCGCGCAGGCGGTTATAAAACGCATACAATGAACCTTGATGACAAAATGGGTGGCGCCAAAGTAACGTCGCCTCGGATGTTTGAGGCAAGAATTGTGCCGCGCAAGCCCAATATCGTGAGGAGTCACCCATGGCTGGTGTAATGGATTCGGTCAACCAACGCACCCAACTGGTTGGGCAGAACCGGCTCGAGCTGCTTTTGTTCCGCCTGGCTGGAAATCAGCTGTATGGCATCAACGTGTTCAAGGTAAAGGAAGTGCTGCAGTGTCCCAAGCTGACAGCTCTGCCCAAGCTGAACTCGGTGGTCCGCGGCGTCGCGCATATCCGCGGCGGAACCTTGCCGATCATCGATCTCAACAAGGCTACCGGTGGTCCGGGTCTCAGCGACCTTTCTTCGGCATTCGTGATCATTACCGAATACAATTATCGCGTTCAGGGTTTTCTGGTTCGCTCGGTTGAGCGCATTGTCAACATGAACTGGTCCGAGATCCATCCGCCGCCGCGCGGAACCGGCCGTGACCATTATCTGACAGCGGTCACGCGCGTCGACGACCAGATGGTCGAAATCATCGACGTAGAGAAGATTCTTGCCGAGGTGGTGCCAACGCAACAGAACGTGTCCGCCGGAGTTATCGATGAGAATACCCAGACTCAGGCCGTCGCTCGGAAGGTTTTGATCGTCGACGACTCGTCGGTCGCACGCAAGCAGGTGACACGTTGTCTGCAGGAGGTGGGTGTCGAAATCGTGGCGCTCAATGACGGTCTTCAGGCGCTCAACTGGCTGCGGGCGCTAGCGGACTCCGGCGAAGATGTCGCGAGCCATCTGCTAATGATGATCTCGGATATCGAAATGCCGGAGATGGATGGCTATACGCTTACAGCTGAAGTCCGCAATGACCCGCGGATGAAGGATCTGCATATCATGCTGCATACTTCGCTGTCGGGCGTCTTCAACCAGGCAATGGTGAAAAAGGTCGGAGCGGATGATTTTCTGGCAAAGTTCAAGCCCGATGATCTTGCGCTTCGCGTCATCGACCGTCTGCGATCCCTGCAGGGTGAAAAGGCAAATGCCTGAGGTTCAAGCCGTACATACGGCGAAAGGACGTAATGAGTGACTTCGGTGAATCCTGATTTTCAGCAGTTTCGAGAGTTTCTCGAGAAGGCGTGCGGCATCGTGCTGGGCGATAACAAGCAGTACCTGGTGGCAAGCCGTCTCAACCGGTTGCTGGAGCAGGAGCAGATCAAGAGCCTGGGGGAGTTGGTCAAGCGAATCCAGGCGCAACCTCGAAGTGGTCTGCGTGAGGCGGTTGTGGATGCCATGACGACCAACGAGACCCTGTGGTTTCGGGACGTGTATCCCTTTGAAGTGATGAAGTCACGGTTGATCCCGGAATTTGCGAAGGCCAATTCCGGGCAGCGACTGCGTATCTGGTCCGCGGCCTGTTCTTCAGGCCAGGAGCCCTACTCATTGAGTATGACCATAGACGAGTTTGAGCGTACCAATGTGGGGCAGTTGCGGGGGGGCGCGCAGATCGTTGCGACGGATTTGTCAGGCAGCATTCTGACCGCTGCAAAGAGCGCCGAGTATGACAGCCTTTCCGTGGCTCGTGGACTGTCCCAGGACCGCTTGGTGCGCTATTTCGACCAGACGGGTCCGGGGCGTTGGACGGTAAAGCAGGCTGTGCGCAGCCGCGTCGAGTTCCGGGCTTTGAATCTGCTCGACAGCTATGCAGCTCTTGGCAAGTTCGACATGGTGTTCTGTCGCAACGTGCTCATCTATTTTTCCGGCGAGGTAAAAAAGGACATCCTTCGGCGGATGCACGCGACCCTCAGGCCTGGAGGTTACCTGATTCTGGGTGCGTCCGAAGCGCTGAACGGGCTCCCGGAGCTCTATCAGATGGTTCAGTGTAATCCGGGTATCATCTACAAGGCACGCTGATTCGCAGCGTGCCCTATGGGTATTGAGCCCTTCTGACTTTTCCCTGGACGTTTGCCGCTGGCGGCCAGCTCGCCTGGTTTTGAGCCGGTAAAACGTTGCCACCTTCACGTCAAACGCATGCCAAGTCATTGATTTATAATGGCTTGAATTATGGCATGACAATTGCTTATCACTCCTCGGATACCACCGTTGGCCAAAAAACCGCCACGTTGAGGATGTGAACATGAGCTTGAGTTTCGACCGTGCCCTGGGCATTCATGAAAAGGCGCTAGCCTTCAGAGCCGACCGCGCCGCCGTTTTGGCCAACAACATCGCCAACGCCGAAACGCCAAACTTCCAGGCGCGCGACCTGGATTTTGGCGCCGTGCTGCAGGCTCAGGCGTCCGGCAGTGGAAAAGGATTCGAGCCAGCGCGTACCCATTCGCGGCACATGGCGATGGAGTCACTGGTCGATCAGGCAGCGGGTCTGCGCTTTCGCACCACCACCCAGGCGGCAATCGACGGCAACAGTGTCGATACCCAGGTCGAGCAGGCGAAATACGCGCAGAACGCGATCGACTTTCAGGCCAGCTTTACCTTCCTCAACAGCAAATTCAAAGGGCTCATGACCGCCCTGAGAGGAGACTGATCATGTCACTCGACAAGGTGTTCAATATCGCCAGTTCAGGCATGAGTGCGCAGTCGCTGCGCCTGAATACCATTGCCAGCAATATCGCCAATGCCGAAACGGTCTCGAGCAGTATCGATCAGACCTATCGGGCCCGAAACCCGGTTTTCGCAACCGTGTTCAGCGAACAGCAGGGCCTCGGAGGTTCTCTGTTCGCTGACCAGCAGCAAGCAGGGCAGGGCGTCGAGGTGCGTGGCATCGTGGAGTCGGAGGCACCGCTACAACCACGCTACCAGCCCGATCACCCCATGGCTGATCAGGATGGTTATGTTTATTACCCCAACGTCAACGTGGTTGAAGAGATGGCGAACATGATGGCCGCCTCGCGCTCGTACCAGACCAACGTGGAAATCATGAATACTGCCAAGACCATGCTGCAGCGTGTCTTGACCCTGGGTCAGTAAGGAGAGGACATGAGCATGAATATCGCAATTGGCGAGAGCTTTCTGGACAAGAACAAGCTCGACCAGTCGCGCTTCGCCAAGGGTGACGAGCTGGGCAAGGATGAGTTTCTGAAGTTGCTCGTCACGCAGTTGAATAATCAGGACCCGCTGTCGCCTCAAGGCAACGGCGAATTCATTGCGCAGCTGGCCCAGTTCAGTACCGTCGAGGGCATCGGCAATCTCAATACCACCATGGAATCCATGGTCAGTGGTTTCCAGTCGTCCCAGGCCTTGCAGGCCTCTTCACTGGTAGGTCGATCGGTCATCGTGCCGACTACCAATGCCATGGTCGATACCGCCGAAGGGCTCAAGGGGCAGCTCGCGCTGACGCGCAGCAGTCCCAATGTGTACGTCAATGTGTATTCCGAGAGCGGCTCGCTGGTGTCCACCCTACCGCTTGGGATGCGCGAAGCGGGTATGCTCGACTTCCATTGGGATGGGACCGATGGGGCCGGCAATACCTTGCCGCCCGGCAAGTACCGGTTCGAAGCGCTGGCAAGCATCGAAGGCGAGAATCGGCAGGTGGCGACGCTGCTTCCGGCCAACGTGGACAGCGTATCGCTGGGCATGGGCAAAGGTGGAGGCATGGTGCTCAATCTTGCGGGTATCGGCAGTATCAATCTGTCGGATGTTCTTTCAATCAGTAAATAACCGTCGTCTGACAAACTGGCAGGAGTTCTATCATGGGTTTCAATATTGGTTTGAGCGGTATTCGGGCGGCGGCATCCGATCTGAACATTACCGGTAATAACATTGCCAACGCTGGCACGGTCGGCTTCAAGCTGTCCCGCGCCGAATTTTCTGACGTGTATGCTGCGTCCATTCTTGGCTCCGGCAGTAATGCTCAGGGCAGCGGGGTCCTGCTCGGCGATGTGGCCCAGATCTTTACGCAGGGTAACGTTAATTTCACTGAGAACAGTCTGGATCTGGCCATCAACGGCAACGGTTTCTTCGTTACCAGCAAGAACGGAGCGCTGAGCTATACCCGTGCGGGCTATTTCGGTACCGACCGACAGGGGTTTATCACCAACAATTTTGGAGAGCGCCTGCAGGGTTTCGGTGTAAATGAAGTCACCGGGCAAATCAATCAGGGAGTCAGGACAGATCTCAGGGTGGATACCCGTTCGGCGACGCCACAGGCAACTACTGCGGTGGAGTCCACATTGAATCTGAACTCTACGAGCTTACGCCCAGTTGTCTGGCAGCAAGCGTACGATAGTCAGCGAAACGTGTTTGCGGCGCAAAGCGCCAATACTGCGCGGGATAATCTCATCGCTGACCGCGTCGCTGCTGGGGACGATCCAAATTCACCGGAAGTGCTCGCTGACGCGCAGGCTGTATACGACACCGTATTTGATAACTATCAAATGACCGTTGAGCAACAGAATATTGCCACCGCCGCCGCTGCGGGAACGTTCGACCTGACCAACTCTGCGACGTATAACAGCTCTACTTCGGTAAATATCTACGATAGCCAGGGCAATCCGCATGTGTTGACCAAGTATTTCGTCAAAACAGGCGGTAATAGTTGGGATATGCACGCGTATATTGGAAATCAGAGAGTGCAAGTCAATGGCCAGGACACTGGGCAGCTTCGTTTTTCTCAGACGGGCGCACTGCTTACTGAGCAACCGCTCACGATTTCGAACTGGTCTCCCCGTGATGCTGCGGGACAGCCCACCGGAGCCATTGGTTCTGCGCCAGGCACATCGACTTCTTTCACCTTGAATCTTTCAGGCTCGACCCAATATGCGTCCAGCTTTGCGGTCACAGCTGTTACCCAGGACGGCTTCACTACCGGTGAGCTGGCTGGTCTGGAAATCGATAGTGCCGGCCTGCTGGTGGCTCGGTATACCAACGGTCAAACCAAGGTTCAGGGGCAACTGGTGCTTGCGACCTTCGCCAACCAACAGGGCCTGACACCTCTTGGCAAGACTTCCTGGGCGCAGTCCTTCGCATCCGGTGAGCCGGTAATCGGGGCGCCTACCACTGGCACTTTGGGTACCGTCCAATCCGGTGCGCTCGAACAGTCCAACGTTGACCTGTCCGAACAACTGATCAATCTGATCGTTGCGCAGCGCAACTACCAGGCCAACGCTAAGACTATTCAGACCGAGGATGCTGTCACCCAGACCATCATCAACCTGCGTTGATATAAGTCCCCGGCTACCGCGTCGGGGCCTTGGCAAAAGCGGCAAGGCAAGGCCTGCCGCTTTTCGCTTTCATGCCTGTGCTTCCCTCTCAAGTGTCTGATCCTGCTGCAAAAAAATTGCGCTGCAAAGCTTGGCACGCTACGTGCTAGGTTGTTCCTGTGATCTTCCAAAGTGGCAATTACTTGTCACTTAACGAGTCGGGAGCGACCCATGGACAAATCCTTATTCATCTCCATGACTGGCGCCAGCCAGAACATGAAGTCCCAGACGGCCCATGCCAACAATCTGGCGAACCTGAGCACGACCGGTTTTCGCCGTGACTTTGAGCAGGCTCGCTCGATGCCGGTGTTCGGCGACGGACATCCGACCCGCGTCTACGCCATGAGTGAACGCCCCGGCACCGACTTGTCCTCCGGCAGCATGATCCAGACCGGCCGTGATCTTGATATCGCCGTTGAGGGCTCCGGCTGGATAGCGGTGCAGGCGCCGGACGGTAACGAAGCCTATACCCGTGCCGGCAATCTGCGTATAGACGCCTTCGGCGTGCTGCGCACTGCCTCGGGCTTGCCCGTTCTCGGCAACGGCGGCCCCATTGCCGTACCGCCGGCAGAAAAGATCGAGATTGGCAGTGACGGCACCGTCAGTATTCGCGCACTCGGTGAAGCGCCCAACGTGATGGCCGAGGTGGACCGCATCAAGCTGGTCAATCCGGACGAAAAATTGCTGCGCAAGGGCGAAGACGGCCTCATGCGTGTGCAAGGTGAGCTCGAACAGCCGGCAGATGGCGCGGTTCGCGTGGCGACCGGCTTTCTGGAGGGCAGCAACGTCAACGCGGTAGAGGAAATGACCTCGATGTTGGCACTGTCCCGACAGTTCGAGCTGCACGTCAAGATGATGCGCACCGCCGAAGAAAACTCGCAAAGCACAAACAAAATTCTGCAGATGAGCTAACGCGCGTCAGCAAACTGACACGCAAGGAGACCAACCATGCACGCAGCACTCTGGGTCAGCAAGACCGGCCTGTCCGCCCAGGACACCATGCTCACCACCATCTCCAACAACCTGGCAAACGTGGCGACCACCGGCTTCAAGCGTGATCGCCCCGAGTTCGAGGATCTGCTTTATCAGATCAAGCGACAGCCGGGCGGCCAGAGCACCCAGGACACCCAGCTGCCGTCGGGCCTGCAGCTTGGCACAGGTGTGAAGGTTGCGGGCACCCAGAAGATCTTCACCATGGGCTCGCTGCAGACTACCGAGCAGCCATTGGACATGGCGATCAATGGCCGCGGCTTTTTTCAGATCCTGATGCCGGACGGCAACATCGGTTACACCCGCGACGGCAGCTTTCATCTGGATTCCGAAGGGCAGATCGTGACCTCGAACGGTTTCCCGCTCGAGCCGGGCATCGCTCTACCCGATAACGTCCAGTCTTTCACCGTGGGTGAAGACGGCACCGTGAGTATCACGGTCTTCGGTGACCCGGGCGTGCAGCAGATCGGGAATATTCAGACCGCCGACTTCATCAACCCGACAGGGCTTCAGGCGATTGGCAACAACCTGTTCCTGGAGACTGCTTCAAGCGGCGCTCCGCAGGTCGGTAATCCGGGGCAGAACGGCCTGGGCGCGGTATTGCAGAACACACTGGAGAACTCCAACGTCAGCGTTGTCGAGGAGCTGGTGAACATGATCACCACCCAGCGCGCCTACGAGATGAACTCCAAGGTCATATCCACTGCAGACCAGATGCTGCAGTACGTCAGCCAGAACCTTTAAGCGCTAGTGGAGCGCCTTGAAATGAACCTGATGCGTCTTGCTCTGCTCTCTACCGCCGTCGCCACGCTGGCCGCCTGCGTGCAAGTGCCACCGCAGCCAAACGATCCGACCTACGCGCCGGTGCTGCCGCGCACCCCCATCCCGCAGGAGCTCAATAACGGCGCCATCTATCAGGCCGGCTTCGACCGCAATCTGTATGGCGATCGCAAGGCGCACCGTGTGGGTGACATCATCACCATCACCCTCGTCGAGCGGACCGCAGCGCGCAAAAGCGCCGAGAGCGAGATGAACAAAAGCAGTTCGGTGTCCATAGCCAACCCGACCTTTCCGGGTGGCATCGCCTCGGGCATCGATCTGGGCGTGAGCATGGGTGGATCCCGCTCCAACAGCGGCGATGCCTCCGCCAATCAGAGCAATAGCCTGAGTGGTTCGATCACGGTCACCGTGGCGGATGTTCTGCCAAACGGCATTCTCGCTGTGCGCGGGGAAAAGTGGATCACGCTTAATACCGGCGACGAGCTGATCCGAATCAGTGGCCTGGTAAGAGCCGACGACGTAGGGCAGGACAATACGGTGCTGTCGACCCGGGTGGCCGACGCGCGGATCTCCTACGCCGGGACAGGTGCCTTCGCCAATGCGAGTCAACCCGGCTGGCTGAGCCAGTTCTTCATGAGCCCCCTGTGGCCTTTCTAGGAGCCTGATCATGCGTGGATTTCTGCTGTTTATCTGCATCGCGCTGGCCAGCCCTCTGGTAGCAGCCGAGCGTCTGAAGGATATCGCCAGCATCGCTGGCGTACGTAGCAACCAACTGATCGGCTACGGTCTGGTAGTAGGTCTGGATGGCTCCGGTGACCAGACCAGCCAGACGCCCTTTACGGCGCAGACCTTCAACAACATGTTGACCGAATTCGGCATCACCGTGCCGCCAGGTACCCGTATCCAGACCAAGAACGTGGCGGCTGTGGCGATTCATGCTGATCTGCCGGCTTTCGCTCGCCCTGGTCAGACCATTGACATCACCGTCTCGTCGATCGGCAACTCCAAGAGCCTGCGCGGGGGGAGCCTCCTAATGACCCCGCTCAAGGGTATCGATGGCGAGGTGTATGCCATTGCCCAGGGTAACCTTGTCGTCGGCGGATTTGGTGCCGAAGGCCGGGACGGCTCGCGCATTACCGTTAACGTGCCGAGCGTCGGGCGAATTCCCAACGGTGCGACGGTCGAGCGCGCGGTAGCCACCCCCTTCGCCTCGGGGGACTACCTCACCTTCAACCTGAACCGACCCGATTTCACCACTGCCAAGCGGGTCGTCGACCAGATCAACGATACCTTCGGCCCCGGAGTGGCCCAGGCGCTGGACGCGGGCTCGATTCGAGTGCGTGCGCCGCTTGACCCCAATCAGCGCGTTGACTACCTGTCCATGGTGGAAAACCTGCGGGTGGAGCAGGGCAATGCCACCGCAAAAATCATCATCAACTCGCGTACCGGCACCATCGTTATCGGCCAGGATGTGCGGGTTCAGCCTGCGGCGGTCACCCATGGCGGCCTCAGCGTCACCATCAGCGAGAATCCGCAGGTCAGCCAGCCGAACGCCCCCTTTGGAGGAGGTGCGACGGTCATGACGCCGAGTTCGCAGATCAACATCGAGGAAGGCGCCAGCCGCATGTTTGTCTTCGCACCGGGCGTATCGCTGGATGAGATCGTGCGCGCCGTCAATCAGGTGGGTGCTGCACCAGGTGACCTGATGGCGATCCTTGAAGCCCTCAAGCAGGCCGGCGCGCTCAACGCCGATCTGGTCGTGATCTGACGGAGGCGACGATGAATCTGACCAGCAATGCCATGAACTACACCGACCTGAGTGCGATGAGCCAGCTCAAGACCGGTAGCAACGCCAACAGTCCGGAGAACCTGCGTCGGGTTGCCGAGCAGTTCGAGTCGCTGTTCATGAACATGATGGTCAAGAGCATGCGCCAGGCCAACGAGGTGTTTGCCGAGGGCAACCCGCTCAACACCCAGCAAACCAGGTTTTATCAGGACATGTACGACAATCAGATGTCCGTCCATCTGGCCGAAAAGCAGGGTGTGGGCCTGGCTGATGTGCTCATGCGCCAGCTGTCGCCCAAGGGTGCTGCAGCGCCGGTGGCTGAAGCGACAGCCAGTGACGTTCCCGCTGCGGACCAGTCTGCACTGTTGGCGCGTCGGCGCCTCGCAATCTCCAGCAGTTACCGTGCGGTGGCGGGCGAGGCGGCAGAAGCAGGCCCGCCGCAGAATGCTCAGGAGATCAAACCGGCAGCGGTTACGGCGGCTCGTGACGCTTCTGCCGAATGGCAACCGATGCGCGCCCTGCAAGGGGTGGTACGTAACCGCCCTAGCAGTGCGGAGCTGGTGGGTCAGGCAGCGTTCCGCTCCGCAGCGGCGGCCGCAGAAGGCAAGCGTGCCTTCTCATCGCCCCAGGAGTTCACCGCCGCGATGCTGCCGATGGCCGAAAAGGCCGCCAAGCGGCTGGGGGTCGACCCGCACTACCTTGTGGCCCAGGCCGCGCTGGAAACCGGCTGGGGCAGGTCGATCATTCGGCAGGGCGATGGTGCCAGCAGTCATAACCTGTTCGGGATCAAGGCGCACGGCGGCTGGAAAGGCGATTCAGCGAGTGTGATGACTGCGGAGTATCGCGACGGGGTGAAGGGTATGGAGCGCGCCAGCTTCCGCAGCTATGCCTCCTTCGAGCAGAGCTTCGAGGATTATGTCACCTTCCTGGAAAGCAACAGCCGCTACGCCAAGGCATTGGACTCCACGGACAACCCGGATGCCTTCTTCCGCGAGCTGCAACGGGCCGGATACGCTACCGACCCGCAGTACGCCCGCAAGATTTCGCAGATTGCCCAGCGAGTGATGAACGAGGCCCGCCTGGTCAGCCAGGTGGACGACAACCAGCCTGAAGGGAAGGCCTGATCATGGCGGATCTTTTCAATATCGGTTTGAGCGGCCTGCGCGCGTCGCAGACCCAGTTGTCGGTAACCGGCCAGAATATCAGCAATATCAACACGCCCGGCTATAGCCGTCAGACAGCCGTGCAGTCGGCTCGTGATCCGAGTTTCACCGGCGCCGGTTACATCGGCAACGGCACCAGTATTGTCGATGTGCAGCGAGTCTATAACCAGTTCCTGACTAATCAGGTGCGTGCGAGCACTTCCATCAATTCAGAGGCAATGGCGTTTCAAAGCCAGGTCGAAGAGCTGAACACCCTGCTGTCGAGTACTGCCACGGGAATACTGCCTGGCATGCAGAATTTTTTCGCAGCATTGCAAACTGCCGCGGAAGATCCGGCCAGCATACCTGCTAGGCAGCTGGTACTTTCCGAGGCGAGCGGCCTTGCTGCCCGGTTCAACACCGTCCATGAGCGCCTGACGGTACAGAACCAGTTCATTGGCCAGCAGATCGGTACCGTAGCGCAACAGGTCACCCGCCTCGCTGCATCGGTTGCTTCGTACAATGACTCTATCGCCAAGGCGACTGCCAACGGCGCGCAACCAAACGATCTGCTCGATGCGCGAGACGAGGCGGTGCGCAAGCTCAGCGAGCTGATTGGTGTAACCGTCGTGCCGCAGGATGACAACGGAATCAATATTTTTGTTGGCTCCGGACAGCCTCTGGTTGTCGGCAACAAGGCGTCGGAACTGAAGGCCGTACCGGGCAGGGATCCCGCGCGCGTTGAGGTTCGTCTCGTTAGCGGTGGTTCCGAGCAGGGGATTACCAGTCTTGTAAGCGGTGGAGAAATGGGCGGGCTGCTTCGGTATCGTAACGAAGTGCTGGATCCTGCTGTCAATTCCATGGGCCGGCTCGCCCTCACGATTGCCGACCAGTTCAATCGGCAACTGGGCCAGGGTCTCAATCTTAACGGGCAGCCCGGGTCCAACCTGTTCCAGGATATTAATAGCCCCGAGCTGATGGAGCTCCGCTCGCGGCCGCTGAACAACGAAAGGCAGCTGAACGTTGAGATAACCAACACTTCTGCTCTGACCACGTCCGATTACGAACTGACGGTCACCGAAGCGGGCTTTAGCGTGCGGCGTCTCTCGGATAACCAGCCGGTTCTCCTGAATGATGACGTTCCACCGTCATTCGATGGTTGGATTCCCAGTTTGCCGGCGGGAGGAAACGTGGGTGACAAATTCCTGGTGACTCCTACCCGGTCAGGCGCTGCGGGAATAAAAGTCGAGATGCAGAACCCCAAGGAGCTCGCATTCGCTAGCCCTGTCACCCTCCAGACTGAGCTGAACAACAGCGGTACCGGTTCCATGACTCAGCCTAGCCTCACGGTCGTACCGGCTACTGGGGTAGGGGCATTGAGTGGTCTCAACATAGCACTCGTTTACAGATCCGTTGACGAGGCGGGGGATGAGCTCCCAACCAAGGGCTTCACCGTCGAACCAGATTCTGGGATCACCGTTCAGATTCGCAACCCTGAATACAGAGCAAATCTTCCAGAAACCGGGGCTAACCTGAAATGGATCAACGCTCCGGACAACGTTGCCCCGGTAGGGCAGCAAGTACGCTTGCTCAGTGAGGGGTATGCATTTGAGTTCAGCACAGCTGGAAGGCCGGCCGATGGAGACAAGTTCAGCATCGTGCATAATCCTGGGGGTACGGGTGACAACCGCAATGCGCTTCGCTTGACCGAGTTGCAGACCGCCGCCGTTTTTGACACAAAGAGCGGGAAAGGTGTTTCTCTCCTCGATAGCTATGGCAACGAGGTTCAACGGGTAGCCACTTTGACAGCCCAGGCTCGTTCCGAAAGCGAGGCGAGCGGTGCGGTGCTTAGGCAGGCGACGAACAACCGGGACTCGGTGTCTGCGGTCAACCTGGATGAAGAGGCGACCAACCTCATCAAGTTCGAGCAGTACTACAACGCCTCCGCGCAGGTAATTCAAGTAGCGCGCTCCATGTTCGATACATTGATAAGCAGCATCCGCTAAGGGTACCCAGAATGCGTATCTCGACTATTCAGGCGTTCAACACAGGCGTGAAAGGCATTACTAACAACTACGCCAATGTGACCCGGACCCAGGAGCAGATCACCTCCGGCAAGCGTCTTCTAACGCCTGCGGATGATCCGGTAGCGAGCGTGCGCCTTTTGCAACTTGCTCAGCAGAACTCGAAGCTGGAGCAATTCAACGCAAATCTCACCGCCGCTACGAACAGCCTCACTCAGCAGGAAGCGGTGATGAACTCTGTTACCAACCTTCTTCAGCGTGTCAGAGAAATCACCCTGGAAGCAGGTAATGGCGCCTTGAGTCCCCAGGATCGCAAGGCGCTCGCTCAGGAACTGGCCGAGCGCGAGAAGGAGCTGTTCGGCTTGATGAATACACAGAATGCTCGGGGTGAATATCTGTTCGGAGGTTTTCGGAGCGATTCCCCCCCATTCGTCAAGACTGCTGACGGATATCAGTACAAAGGGGACGAGGGGCAGCGCTTTTTGGCGATTGGCGAGTCGCGTTCCGTCGCTATCAACGATAATGGCAAGGAACTGTTCCAGGCCGTTTCGAATGCGTCTCAATTGTTGACCGGATTTACGCCCTCATTTGTCGAGGGCATTGAAAGTGCCGCTGTTCGAGGTCTCTCAGTGTCGCTTGGCAGCGTGACTGATCAGAAAACCTTTGCAAGCTCGTTTCCGGCGGGTGGTTTCACTATTCGGGTAGTCAGTGTGCCGCCGGTCGCAGCTGAGCCAGCAGATCCTGCTGATCCTACTGATCCGGCCGATCCTGCAGATCCAGTGGATCCTACTGATCCGACGGACCCTGCAGATCCCGTCGATCCCACCGATCCAGCTGATCCAGATCTACCTGGAGCAGAAGAGCCGACCCTTCGTCTGGAGATATGGGTGGGAGGGGAGATGGTTGAAGGTTTAGCCGTAGATTCCCCCTTCACTGAAGTCAGTTTCAACGGTGTTTCGGTGCGGCTGGAAGGTGCCCTGGCTGTCGGGGATGAATTCTCGGTGGGACGGAATCCCGAGTCCACACGCAATATTCTGGATACCATAGCTCTTCTACGCGAAGAGCTGGAAAACCCCGCCGACGAGGGACCAGACAAGCGCAATCGTCAGGATATCCTGGCGATCAGCCTGCTGAATATCGACAACGCCATGAACAAGGTCCTCGGGGTTCAAACCAGTGTTGGTGCCCGAATGAACGTGGTCGAGTCCACTCAGAACGAGAATGCTGAAATTGGACTGATCAACAAGTCGATCGTCTCCAGTCTCGAGGATCTGGATTATGCCGAAGCACTCAGTCGCCTGAGCCTGCAAAGCGTGGTGCTCCAGGCCGCTCAACAAAGTTTCGTCAAGATCAGTGGTCTGAGTCTGTTCAATCTGATGCGTTGAGAAGGAGCGTCAGCTTCATTTCTCCGCGAGCTTATCCAGAATTGGGCACTCTGGCCGACTGTCGCCCCGGCAGCAGTCGGCCAGATGTGCCAGCGCATCGTGCATCGCCTGCAGTCCTGCAATCTTTTCTTCAAGCTCTGCCAGATGTCCGCGCACCAGCGCCTTTACTTCGGCGCTGCTCCTTTCACGGTCCTGCCACAGGGCCAGGAGCTGGGCAATCTGATCCATGCCGAATCCGAGGCTCCTGGCACGCTGGATGAAACGCAGATTGTGGATGTCCCGTTCAGCGTAATGCCGATAGCCGGCGCTGCTGCGGGCCGCATCGGGGAGCAGTCCGATCGACTCGTAATGGCGGATCATCCTGGGTGTGAGCCCGCTCTCACGGGCCGCCTGGCTGATATTCATCTGGCCTCCGGTTTCCAGCGCTTGAGCAGCAGGGCATTGCCGACGACGCTGACACTGCTCGCCGCCATCATGGCGCCCGCCATCATCGGGCTGAGCAGACCGACGGCAGCCAGGGGAATGCCCAGGCTGTTGTAGACGAAAGCCCAGAACAGGTTCTGGCGAATCTTGCGCCAGGTATGGCGGGAAATGTCCAGGGCAGCGGGGACGAGCTGTGGGTCGCCGCGCATCAGGGTGATGCCGGCGCTGTGCATGGCCACGTCGGTGCCGGTCGCCATGGCAATGCCCACATCCGCGGCAGAGAGCGCCGGCGCGTCGTTGATGCCGTCGCCGACCATGGCGACGACCCTCCCTTGGGCTCGCAGGTCTTCTACTCTGCGTGCCTTGTCCTCGGGTAGCACCTGGGCTTGTACATTGTCGATTCCCAGCTGCTGCGCCGCTGAGCTGGCGGCTGCGTTGCTGTCGCCGCTGAGCAGCCAGCTGTCTATTCCGAGCCTGCGCAGCTGCGCCACGGTCTCGCTCGCGCCGGTGCGCAGGGTGTCGGCAAAGGCGAGCATGGCCACCACCCGCGGCTGGCCATCGTCCACTGCCAGCCATGAGAGGGTGCGGCCGAGGGCCTCCTGTTCGGCAGCCATCTGTTCCCAGGCACCGAGTTCCAGCCCCTGGTCGGCCATCAACTGACGGTTGCCCAGCCAGATCCTGACGCCGTTGGCAGTCCCGCTGGCGCCGCGCCCGGCCCGCACGCGAAATTCCTCCGCTGGGGCTGCTTCGATCTGCTGGCTCCGGGCGTAGGCGAGCAGTGCGCTGGCCAGCGGATGCTCGGCGTGCTGCTGAATGGCGACAGCCCACTGCAGCGCCTGGGCTGGCGCCACCTCGGCGATGGTTTCGAAGGCCTGAACGGCGGGCTTGCCTTCGGTCAGCGTACCGGTCTTGTCGAACACCACGGTATCCACCCGGTGGGCCAGTTCCAGCGCCTGCGCGTCGCGAATCAGCACGCCATGACGTGCCGCAATCCCGGTGCCGACCATGATTGCAGTCGGCGTCGCCA
>JAUVYN010000053.1 GCA_030603065.1 Pseudomonas sp. | reverse complement strand
TGCCTCGCCCGGCGTGTACGCCCGGGCGTACATGGAAGGACGCATCAGCGAGGAGCAGATCGACAACTTCCGCCAGGAGGTCGACGGCAAGGGCCTCTCCTCCTATCCGCATCCCTGGCTGATGCCCGACTTCTGGCAGTTTCCCACCGTTTCCATGGGTCTCGGCCCGATCCAGGCGATCTACCAGGCGCGCTTCATGAAGTATCTGGAGAGCCGTGGGTTCATCGAACCGGGCAAGCAGAAGGTCTGGTGCTTCCTCGGCGACGGCGAGACCGACGAACCGGAATCGCTTGGCGCCATTTCACTGGCCGGACGCGAGAAGCTCGACAACCTGATCTTCGTGGTCAACTGCAACCTGCAGCGTCTCGACGGCCCCGTGCGCGGCAACGGCAAGATCATTCAGGAGCTCGAAGGCAGCTTCAAGGGCGCCGGCTGGAACGTGCTCAAGGTGATCTGGGGCCGCATGTGGGACCCGCTGTTCGCCAAGGACCACGACGGTCTCCTACAACAGCGCATGGAAGAAGCGGTCGATGGTGACTACCAGAACTACAAGGCCAACAGCGGCGCCTACGTGCGCGAGCACTTCTTCGGCACCCGGCCGGAGCTGCAGGAAATGGTCAAGGACCTCTCGGACGCCGAAATCTGGAAGCTCAACCGCGGCGGGGACGACCCCTCCAAGGTCTACGCGGCCTACCACGAAGCGGTCAACCATACCGGCCAGCCCTCGGTGATTCTGGCCAAGACCATCAAGGGCTACGGCACCGGCGCCGGCGAAGCGCAGAACACCGCGCACAACACCAAGAAGGTCGATATCGAGAGTCTGAAGAAATTCCGCGACCGGTTCGACATCCCGGTCAACGACGAGGACCTGGAAAAGCTGCCCTTCTACAAGCCCGAGGAAGGCAGTGCCGAGTACAAGTATCTGCATTCGCGCCGCGAGGCGCTCGGCGGCTACATGCCGCGGCGGCGCAAGGAAAGCACCCGCGTGCCGGTACCCTCGCTGGATACCCTCAAGGCGATCCTCGATGGCAGCGGTGACCGCGAGATCTCCACTACCATGGCCTTCGTGCGAATCCTGTCGCAACTGGTCAAGGACAAGGAGCTGGGGCAGCGCATCGTCCCCATCGTGCCGGACGAGGCGCGCACCTTCGGCATGGAGGGCATGTTCCGCCAGCTCGGCATCTATTCCTCGGTCGGCCAGCTGTACGAGCCGGTCGACAAGAACCAGGTGATGTTCTACCGTGAGGACAAGAAGGGCCAGATTCTCGAAGAAGGCATCACCGAGGCCGGCGCCATGTCCAGCTGGATCGCCGCCGGCACCGCCTACAGCACCTATAACCAGCCGATGCTGCCGTTCTACATCTTCTACTCGATGTTCGGCTTCCAGCGTATCGGCGACCTGGCCTGGGCCGCCGGCGACAGCCGCACCAAGGGCTTCCTGATCGGCGGTACCGCCGGACGTACCACGCTCAACGGGGAAGGTCTGCAGCACCAGGACGGCCATAGCCACATCCTTGCCGGGACCGTGCCGAACTGCCGAAGCTACGACCCGACCTATGGCTACGAGCTGGCGGTGATCATCCAGGAAGGTGCACGGCGGATGATGGAAGAGCAGGAAAACGTCTTCTATTACATCACCGTGATGAACGAGGCCTACCAGCAGCCGCCGATGCCCCAGGGCGAGAAGATTCCTGAGTGCATCATGCGCGGCATGTACCTGCTGCAGGAGCACGCAGAGCCGAAGGAGCGCCATGTTCAGCTGATGGGCTCGGGCACCATTCTGCGCGAGGTGCGCGAGGCGGCGAAGATGCTCGAGGAGCAGTTCGGCGTGACGGCCGACATCTGGAGCGTGACCAGCTTCAACGAGCTGCGCCGCGACGGTCTGGCCGTGGAGCGGCTGAATCGCCTGCGCCCGGGGGCCGAGCGCAAGCCAAGCTTCGTCGAGGAGCTGCTCGCTCCGCGCAAGGGGCCGGTGATCGCCTCCACGGACTACATGAAGCTCTACGCCGACCAGATTCGCCAGTGGGTCCCGGCCACCTACAAGGTGCTTGGTACCGACGGCTTCGGCCGTAGCGACAGCCGGCGCAAGCTGCGCCATTTCTTCGAGGTGGACCGCTGCTGGATCGCCTATACCGCGCTGGCGGCGCTGGTGGAGGACGGGGTGCTGGAGCCGACGGTGCTCACCGAGGCCATCGGCGCCTTCGGCATCGACCCCGACAAGACCAACCCGCTGGACTGCTGAGGAGTACGGTATGAGCGAACTGATCAAGGTACCGGACATCGGCGGCGAAGGTGAGGTCATCGAGATACTGGTCAAGGAAGGCGACCGCGTCGAGGCCGAGCAGAGCCTGGTGGTGCTGGAGTCGGACAAGGCCAGCATGGAAGTGCCGAGCCCGAAGGCCGGCGTGGTCAAGGCCATCAAGGTCAACCTGGGCGATACGTTGAAGCAAGGCTCGGAGCTGATCGAACTGGAAGCGGAAGACGCCGGCGGCGAAGCGGAGCAGGCCGACGCCAGCGCCGGCGGTAGTGACCCCAACCCTGTGGAAGAGGCCGAGCAGGACCAGGCCGCCACGGAGGGCGAGGCTGAAGCTGGAGAGGGTCGGCAGCAGGGCGGATCGACCGACGGGCAGACATCGACCCGCGAAGTGCGCATTCCTGACATCGGTGACGGCAAGGCCAGGATCATCGAGATTCTGGTCAAGGCCGGCGACGCGGTCGAGAAGGACCAGTCGCTGGTGACGCTGGAATCGGACAAGGCCAGCATGGAGATCCCCGCCCCCTTCGCCGGCACCGTCGAATCGATCGAAGCGAAGCTGGAGCAGGACGTCGCCACGGGCGATCTGCTGCTGCACATGAAGGTTGCCGCTGCCGGTGGCCGCGACAAGCCCGCCGGTGAGGCCAAAGCGCCTGCAGCGAAGAGCCAGGCGTCCCCCGCGAAGCCGAGCGAGCCGGCAAAGGACGCGCAAACGACGAAATCCGCGGAGCGCGCCGAAGACCGACCGGCACCCCCGCCGGTAGGCGGCCCAAGCCGCGAAGGCAAGAAAGTGCACGCAGGTCCGGCCGTTCGCCAGCTGGCCCGCGAGTTCGGGGTCGACCTGGCCGAGGTCACACCAACCGGGCCAAAGGACCGTATCCTCAAGGAAGATGTGCAGAAGTTCGTGCAGACCACGCTCAAGCAGAGCAAGTCCGGGACCTCTGGCGCAGTGGGCGGAGCGGGTATCCCGCCGGTCCCGGAGGTCGATTTCAGCCGCTTCGGCGAGGTCGAGGTCAAGGACATGACCCGTCTTCAGCAGGTCGGCGCGGTAAACCTGCATCGCAGCTGGCTCAACGTGCCGCACGTGACCCAGTTCGACCAGGCCGACATCAGCGAACTGGAGGCCTTCCGCAAGGATCAAAAGGCCGCGGCGGACAAGGCCGGGGTCAAGCTCACCGTGCTGCCCTTCCTGCTCAAGGCCTGCGCGCACCTGCTGCGCGAGCAGCCGCATTTCAACGTGTCGCTGGTGGGTAATGGCAAGCAGCTGGTGCACAAGCACTATGTCCACATCGGCTTCGCCGTGGACACGCCGGACGGGCTGCTGGTGCCGGTGATCCGCAACGTCGATCAGAAAAGCCTGCTGCAACTGGCAGCCGAGGCGGCCGAGCTGGCGGACAAGGCGCGCAACAAGAAGCTGGGGGCGGACGCCATGCAGGGCGCCTGCTTCACCATCTCCAGCCTGGGGCATATCGGCGGTACCTATTTCACGCCGATCGTCAACGCGCCGGAGGTGGCGATCCTGGGGGTCAGCCGCGCGACCATGCAGCCGGTGTGGGATGGCACCGCCTTCCAGCCCAGGCTGATGCTGCCACTGTCGCTGTCCTACGACCACCGCGCCATCAACGGCGCAGCTGCCGCGCAGTTCACCCGCCGGCTGGGCGAGCTGCTGGGGGACATTCGCACGCTGCTGCTGTGAGACAGAAGCGCAGTTGCGTAAGGTGCATGGGGGTCGAGCGTGCAGGCTCGTCCGACTGATAGTCCGCCGGCCGGGATGGAACCCGGCCCTCCCAGCAACGCATCCCCGGGAATGTCGTTCGCGACCCGGGCGAGTTCCATCTCGCCATGCGAGTTACCCAGCCCAGGCACTGGACCAGCGCCACTCCCCCGCGGTCCGGCACAATCCCGCCTTGACTGGATTCTCCTGGATATAGTGCATCGCTGCCGTCAGATGAGCCTCGGTACGAATAAAACGATCCCAGTACCCACGCATCCAGAATCCACCCATCGGCAACTGCAGATCCAGTCGCTGTGCATTCTGCAACGCCCAGCGCGCCGAATAGGTTTTCCAGCCCTGCACGATCCGCGGCAGTGAATAACTTGGCTTGATCAGGATATGTACATGGTTGGGCATGATGGTCCAGGCCAGCAGCTGATAGCGAGCGTCCCGGTAAAATTCGAAGCTCTGGCGTAGCGTCGCCGCCATGGCCGGATGCGCAAGCAGACAACATCCGTACCCCGCGTCAAGGTATTTTTCCAAGCGCATGCGTAAGGCTTGAGACTGCTCTGAATCCGGCAGGTGCTCAAGCTCCTTCTTCCATTGCCTGGTTAGGTGGAATGGGATGCTGTCGGCCAGCCTGAACGTGATGAACTGGATGGCATCCGGAGCATCGTAGTGAGGAAGATTGCGCGAGCTGTACCAGCCTCGGAAGTCGTTATCAGGGGAACCCATACGCAGCACCCGTACCAGTTTGGAACGGATGCTAGCAATGCGGTTGCGGATGGAATAGGAACGAAGGCCGGTAGTGAGAAGGAGCTCGCACTTCAGACCGGCAACTTTTTGTCGATCCCGTGGAATGGCGAGTTCCATCTCGCCATGCAAGCCAGTCAGCGAATCCACTGGCCGGGATGAAACCCGGCCCTCCCAGCAGCCGGTGCTTATTGACCGAACACGAACTCGCCGTCTTCGATAACCGCCTTGATGGTCGAACCCGGCTCGAAGTCGCCGGCCAGTATCCGCTGGGCCAGCGGGTTTTCGATCCAGCGCTGGATGGCGCGCTTGAGCGGGCGGGCACCATACACCGGGTCGTAGCCCACCTCGGTCAGTTTCTCCATCGCCTCGTCGGTGATCTCCAGACCCAGATCGCGTTCGGCCAGACGCTGGCGCAGACGGCCGAGCTGGATGTTGGCGATCCCGGAGATCTGGTCCTTGCCGAGCGGCTCGAATACCACCACTTCGTCGATCCGGTTGATGAACTCCGGACGGAAATGGCTGCTCACCGCATCCATCACCGCCGCCCGCTGGGCTTCCGGGTCGCCGACCAGCTCCTGAATCTGCGCCGAGCCCAGGTTCGAGGTCATCACCACCACGGTATTACGGAAGTCGACCGTACGGCCCTGGCTGTCTGTCAAACGGCCATCTTCGAGCACCTGCAGCAGAACGTTGAACACGTCCGGATGGGCCTTCTCGACCTCGTCCATCAGGATCACCGAGTACGGCTTGCGACGTACAGCCTCGGTCAGGTAGCCGCCCTCCTCGTATCCGACATAGCCCGGAGGTGCGCCGATCAGCCGCGCGACGCTGTGCTTCTCCATGAATTCGGACATGTCGATCCGCACCATGGCCTCTTCGGTATCGAAGAGAAACTCGGCCAACGCCTTGCACAGCTCGGTCTTGCCCACCCCGGTGGGCCCGAGGAACATGAACGAGCCGCTCGGCCGGTTCGGATCGGCCAGACCCGCACGCGAACGGCGCACCGCGTTGGAGACCGCGACCACCGCCTCGTGCTGGCCGATGACGCGCTTGTGCAATGCCTCCTCCATGCGCAGCAGCTTGTCACGCTCGCCTTCGAGCATCTTGCTCACCGGAATGCCGGTCCACTTCGACACCACCTCGGCGATTTCCTCGTCGGTCACCTTGTTGCGCAGCAGCTGGTTCTCGCTCTTGCCATGCTGCTCGGCCATCTGCTGGCTGCGTTCCAGATCAGGGATTACGCCATACTGCAACTCGGCCATACGGTTCAGATCGCCCTTGCGCCGGGCCTGTTCCAGCTCTGCCTTGGCCTGCTCGATCTTCTCCTGAATCTGCGCACTGCCCTGTACATCGGCTTTCTCGGCCTTCCAGATTTCTTCCAGATCGGCGTATTCGCGCTCGACCTTGGCGATATCGTCCTTGAGCTTTTCCAGACGCTTGAGCGCCGCCTCGTCGTCTTCCTTTTTCAGGGCCTCGCGTTCCACCTTGAGCTGAATCAGCCGCCGTTCCAGCCGGTCGAGCGCTTCGGGCTTCGAGTCGATCTCCATGCGAATCCGGCTGGCCGCTTCATCGATCAGATCGATGGCCTTGTCCGGCAGCTGGCGGTCGGTAATGTAGCGGTTGCTCAATTTGGCCGCCGCGACGATGGCACCGTCGGTAATGGTGATCTTGTGGTGGACCTCGTAACGCTCCTTCAGGCCACGGAGGATGGCGATGGTGTCCTCTTCGGTGGGTTCATCCACCAGCACCTTCTGGAAGCGCCGCTCCAGCGCCGCATCCTTCTCGACGTATTGGCGATACTCATCCAGTGTGGTCGCGCCAACACAATGCAGCTCACCCCGAGCCAGGGCAGGCTTGAGCATGTTGCCCGCATCCATGGAGCCCTCCGCCTTGCCGGCGCCGACCATGGTGTGCAGTTCGTCGATGAACAGAATGACCCGTCCTTCCTGCTTGGAAAGTTCATTGAGGACAGCCTTGAGCCGCTCTTCGAATTCACCGCGGAACTTGGCCCCGGCGATCAGGGAGCCCATGTCCAGCGACAGCAGACGCTTGTCCTTCAGTCCATCAGGGACCTCACCATTGACGATGCGCTGGGCCAGACCCTCGACGATGGCAGTCTTGCCGACGCCGGGCTCGCCGATCAGCACCGGGTTGTTCTTGGTCCGGCGCTGCAGCACCTGAATAGTGCGGCGAATTTCATCATCGCGACCGATTACCGGGTCTAGCTTGCCATCTTCTGCCTTCTTGGTCAGATCGACGGTGTACTTGTCCAGTGCCTGGCGCGCCTCTTCGGCATTGGGGTCGTTGACCGATGCGCCGCCGCGCAGGTTCTTGATGGCGTTTTCCAGCGCCTTTTTCGAGATGCCCTGCCCCAGCAGGATCTTGCCGGCGGCAGTGGTGTCATCCATCGCCGCGAGCAGCACCAGCTCGCTGGAGATGAACTGGTCGCCCTGCTTCTGCGCCAGGCCGTCGGCCTTGTTGAGCAGCCGCGCCAGCTCCTGAGAAAGATTGATGTCGCCGGTCGGGTTGGCGATGGTGGGCAATTTATCGAGCCCGTCGACCAGCGCCTTGCGCAGCGCATCGGTGTCAAAGCCGACCTGCCGGAGCAGCGGCTTGATCGAGCCCTGCTGCTGGTCGAGCAAGGCCAGTAGCAAGTGCAAGGGATCAATCTGATTATGGTCACGGCCAACCGCCAACGACTGGGCGTCGGCAAGGGCCACCTGAAGTTTGCTGGTGAGACGGTCGATACGCATTACCAATGTCCTGTCTTGAGGGGCCGCTGCGGGCCGGATTCAATTGATTTGGACTTTAGATGAGGACGATTATGGTCCTTTCAAGGGGTAACGGCATTGATGATAGTCAAAATATTGTCGTGCCGCGACCGACCGGTCGCTACCCTTCGAGCCAGATCAGCGCCGCCATACGGCCGGTCTGCCCATCCCGACGGTAAGAATAGAATCGATCAGCATCACTGAAGGTGCAAAGTCCACCCCCGTGGACGGCTGTCAGCCCAACGGCCTCCAGGCGCAGCCGAGCCAGCAAATAGATATCCGCCAGGAAATGCCCTGCGCGCTCTGCTGGAGTGAAAGCAGCAGCGGTCTGCGGGTGGCTGGTCAGGAAGGCTTCCCGCACCTCCGGCCCGACCTCGAACACGCGCGGCCCAATGGCTGGCCCAAGCCAGGCAAGCAGTTCTTCCGGTGCCACGCCGAGCGCTGCAACGGTATTTTCCAGCACACCACCGGCAAGCCCGCGCCAGCCCGCGTGGGCAGCAGCCACACGGGTTCCGGCGCGGTCACAGAAGAGTACCGGCAGGCAGTCGGCGGTCATCACGGCGCAAGCGACCCCCAACGTGCCGGTCCAGCTGGCATCAGCGTCCTCGATACGATAGGGGTCCGCGGCGACCACGCGGGTGCTGTGTGTCTGCTCCAGCCAGGCCGGCTGGCAGCCAAGGGCATCGACAAGCCGCTTGCGATTCGATGCGACATGCTCAGGCCGGTCGCCGACGTGGGTCCCAAGGTTGAAACTGTCCCAAGGTGGCAGGCTGACGCCGCCCTGGCGGGTAGTGAGACAGGTGCGCACCCTGGCCGGTGCCGGCCAGTCGGCTACGAGCCAGGCGGGGTTCATTCGCCCAGCTCTCCGTCCTCACGCAGCAGCGCCAGTAGCTGCTGCATGTCCTCTGGCAGAGGTCGCTCCCAGCGCATGATGCGGCCGTCATCCGGATGCTGCAGCTCCAGCCGCCGGGCATGCAGTGCCTGCCGGGGGAATTCGCGCAGCATACGAATCAGCGCCTGCGAAGCGCCGGGCGGGATGCGCAGGCGACCGCCATAGGTCTGGTCCCCCACCAACGGGAAGTGGATATGACTCATGTGCACCCGAATCTGGTGGGTGCGCCCGGTCTCGAGTTTGACCTTGACGTGGGTATGGGCACGGAAGCGCGAAATCACCCGGTAGTGACTGACCGCCTCCTTGCCGCCGGCAACCACTGCCATCTTCTGACGATTGGTACCGTGCCGGGCGATCGGCTGATCGACCTTGCCGCCGGCCGTCATAACCCCGACCACCACGCATTCATATTCGCGGGTGACCGTACGGGCCTGAAGCTGATTGACCAGATCGGTCTGCGCCTCGAGCGTCTTGGCGACAACCATGAGGCCGGTGGTGTCCTTGTCCAGCCGGTGCACGATGCCGGCGCGGGGCACCTTGGCCAGCTCGGGAGCGTGGTGCAGCAGCGCGTTGAGCAGCGTACCGTCCTGATGCCCCGCCGCCGGATGCACCACCAGCCCGGCTGGCTTGTTGATCACCAGCAGAGCATGATCCTCATAGACGATATCCAGATCAATGGCTTCGGGCTGCCATTCCCCCTGGATCTCACGCTCGGCGTCCAGCTCTAGCTGTTCGCCACCATACAGGGTCTCCCGCGGGCGGAGCTGTCGTCCATCAACCCGCAGGCGCCCCTCCTTGATCCAGGTCTGGAGCCGCGAGCGTGAAAAGTCGGCAAAAAGCTGGGCTGCAACCTGGTCAAGACGCTGACCACCACAGTCTTGTGGAACCTGGGCGGACAACTGGATTCGATCGGACATCTTCGACTCGCTAGAGGGCTGGGGGACGCCAGAACGCAGCGCTTGAATCCCTTTTGGTTTCGGCTGTGCCCTGTGGTTAAATACGGCTTCCTTGATGGCACCTGCCGCTTTTCCGGCGTGCCTGCATTGCGTTTCAACTATAACAGGACGCCAGAGTGGGCGACAGCTCGCCTCCCCCGTCTATTCGGATGTCAGATATGTCGATGAAACACTTTCTGCTGGTCGGCTTCCTCGCGCTGCTCGCTGCCTGTGCGACCCCTCCGCTTGACGAGGCTCTCAGCGAATCCGAGCTTTACTCGATGGCCCAGCGCGATCTGGACAGCAACAATTACGCGTCCGCCATCGAAAAGCTGCGCGCCCTGGAGTCCCGCTACCCCTTTGGCCGCTTCGCCCAGCAGGCGCAGCTCGAGCTGATCTATGCCTACTACCAGAACATGGAACCGGAAGCAGCACGCAGCTCGGCGGACCGTTTCATCCGTCTGCATCCGCAACATCCGGACGTGGACTACGCCTACTACATGCGAGGCATGGCCTCCTTCACCCGTGACCGCGGGCTGTTCGAGCGCTTTCTGCCGCTGGACATGACCCGGCGTGACCCGGGTGCGGCCCGCGATTCCTTCAACGAGTTCGCGCAGCTGGTCAGCCGTTATCCCGACAGCCGCTACGCGCCCGACGCCCGGCTGCGCATGATCTATCTGCGCAACCTGCTGGCTGCCTATGACGTGCACGTCGGGCATTACTACCTCAAGCGCAAGGCCTACGTCGCAGCAGCCAATCGCGGCCGCTACGTGGTCGAAAACTTCCAGCAAACGCCGTCTGTGGATGATGGCCTGGCGCTGATGGTCGAGGCCTATCGCCAGCTGGCACTGAACGAACTGGCCGACAACGCGCTGCTGGTCCTGCAGACCAACTACCCGGAACACCCCAGCCTGCGCGGCGGCGACTTCCGCCATCACGTCGAGCCAGCCGACCGCGAAGCCGGACGCCTCCGCGGCATGGCCGGTGGCGTGCTGGACAGGGTGCTGACTCCTCCGTCACGTACCGGCACTACCCAGGCCGAACGCCAGATGCGCCAACAGTATCTGGACGCCGTCGCTGCGCTGCCGCGTGACCTGCGTCCCGCCGATGCGCCCGAGCGTCGCTCGTTCTGGAGCCGCATCACCTTCGGCCTGTTTGACTAAATCGAAGCGGAAACCGACAAGCCCGGGCCAGCCCCGGGCTTTTTTGTGCAGACCAGCCTTCGCTCGGCCAATCCTGGCGCCAGCATCCCTGACAGCTTGCGGCTTTGGCAGGGCGCCCGCTTAGGCTACACTGGCCGCCTCATCCTGTGGACAGGGCCGATCATGGGTCTGATCAAGCTGATTATTCTGGTGGCCATCGTGGTAATGGCGCTGGTCTGGTGGCGTCGTTTCCAAGCCTGGCAGGCGGCCAGAAGGCCGCCCTCATCCGCGCCGGGCGCACCCGAACCCATGGTCCGTTGCGCCCACTGCGCCCTGCACCTGCCACGCAATCTGGCGCTTCAGGGGCCGGACCAGCGCTGGTACTGCTCACAGGAGCACCTGAACGAGTCCGAGCATGGCTGACGAGGGGAATCAACAGCGGCCACGCCTGCTCCGCGTCTACAACCTTTACCGCGTCGCGCTGGGTTTTTTTCTGACGATGCTCACCAGCTCGGCCGTGCGTGACGGCCTGCTGGACCTGTACCACCCCCGGCTCTACGAGATTACCTCCTGGGCTTATCTGATCCTCAACGTCGTGGTCGCCCTGCTGTTGCAGAAAGGGCGGCGCGACCTGCTTCTATTCGTTCTCGCGGTACTCGATATCTTCATGCTCGGCCTGCTGTTTTATGCCGCCGGCGGCGCGGGAAGCGGTTTTGGCAATCTGCTGATCATTCCAGTGGCGGCGGGTAACATCCTCCTGCACGGACGTATCGGACTACTGCTGGCGGCACTGGCAAGTCTGATACTGATATACCTGACCTTTTTCCTGAGTCTTGCAAATCCGGCGGTGACCCAGAACTATCTGCAGGTTGGGGTTCTCGGTTGCATCTTCTTTGCCGTAGCACTTTTCGTCCAGCGGCTCAGCCGCCAGCTGGAGGTGTCGGAAAGCCTGGCCCAGCAGCAGGCGGTCAGCCTGGCCTCGCTGGAAAAGCTCAATCAGCTGATCATTCACCGCATGCGCACCGGCATCCTGGTGGTCGGACCGGAGCAGCGCGTACTGCTGGCCAACGAGGCCGCCGCGCAGATGCTCGGAAAACCCATCGTACGTGAGATGTCGCTCGAAGGCCTGGCGCCGGATCTCGCACAGCGCATGGAGCAGTGGCGCGCTTATCCCTCGCTGCGCGCCCTGCCCTTCCAGAACCACAAGGGCGGAGTGGAGATCATGGCCAACTTCAAGCCGCTGGCCCAGGAGAGCGACGAAACCGTGCTGATCTTCCTGGATGACAATACCCAGGTAGCGCAACAGGCTCAGCAGCTCAAGCTCGCCTCGCTCGGGCGCCTCACTGCGAGCATCGCCCATGAGATTCGCAACCCCCTCGGGGCCATCAGCCATGCTGCGCAGCTACTCAACGAATCACCCGACATCACCGAGCAGGACCGGCGCCTTGGTGAGATCATCCAGCAGCACTCCAAACGCATGAACCGGGTGATCGAAACCGTCCTGGAACTGTCTCGACGCAGACCGAGCGAGCCCCAGCTGCTGGACCTGGGCATCTGGGTCCGACAGTTCGTAGAAGATTTCCGGCAATACGCCGGCCCAAGCGACGAGATCGAGGTAGTCGAGCAGGACCAGAACATCATGACTCGGCTCGATCCCCATCAACTTGCGCAGGTACTGACCAACCTTTGCCAGAACGCGTTGCGTTACAGCGGCCCGGCCGGAACTCAGCGAACCATCTGGCTCAAGCTCTACGTGCATCAGGAGACGGAGTTGCCAACACTCGAGGTGATAGACCATGGGCCGGGTGTCCCGGACGATCACGTCGAACATATTTTCGAACCCTTCTATACCACCGAAAGCAACGGCACGGGACTGGGCCTGTACATCTCCAGGGAACTGTGCGAAAGCAATCAGGCGCGGTTGGAGTACGAGCGGCTGGAGCCGCGCGGCAGCTGCATGCGCATCACCTTCGCCCATCCAAGGCGTCTGGTATGATCACCTGATCGACATGGAAGGAGAACAATGGGGACTATGACGAGCCCGCTGGTACTGATCATCGACGACGAGCCCGATATCCTCGAGTTGCTCGACCTTACGCTCAAGCGCATGAATCTGACCACCCATAGTGCTACCACTGTGGCCGAGGCGCGCGCACTGCTCGGCAGTCATCGGTTCGATCTGTGCCTTACTGACATGCGCCTGCCCGATGGGGACGGAATGGAGATCGTCCGCCACATCCAGCAGAACTGTGCCGAAACGCCGGTTGCCATGATCACTGCCTACGGCAGCCTGGATACCGCTATCAGTGCCCTGAAGGCGGGCGCATTCGATTTTCTTACCAAGCCGGTCGATCTCAAGCGGCTCCGGGATCTGGTCGAGAACGCGCTGCGCCTCAATCGCCCCGCGCCGTCGGTTGCAGTCGAGCAGAGTGACGATCCCATCCTTGGCAAATCGCCCGCCATCGTTCAGCTCCGCGCACAGATCGCCAAGCTGGCGCGCAGCCAGGCGCCCTTGTACATCAGCGGTGAATCGGGGAGCGGCAAGGAACTGGTCGCACGGCGGATTCACGCCCTCGGCCCCCGGGCACACCATCCCTTCGTGCCGGTCAACTGCGGCGCCATACCCTCGGAGCTGATGGAAAGCGAGTTTTTCGGACATCGCAAGGGCAGCTTCACTGGCGCCACCTCCGACAAGCCCGGGCTGTTTCAGGCCGCTCGCGGTGGCACCCTGTTTCTCGATGAAGTAGCGGACCTGCCCCTGGCCATGCAGGTCAAGCTACTGCGAGCGATTCAGGAAAAGGCAGTGCGGCCGGTCGGCACCCAGCAGGAGGAAACCGTCGATGTGCGTCTGCTGTGCGCCACCCACAAGGATCTCGCAGTAGAGGTGGCCGAGGGGCGCTTTCGCCAGGACCTGTTCTACCGAATCAACGTAATCGAGCTGAGCGTGCCACCCCTGCGCCAGCGTCGCGAAGACATCCCGCTGCTGGCCAACCACATCCTCACGCAACTGGCGCAGCGGGCAGGCCTGCCAGTCCCCAAACTGACTGCGGCCTGTCTGGAACAGCTCTGTCTTTACCGCTTTCCGGGCAATGTCCGCGAACTGGAAAACATGCTCGAGCGCGCCTTCATTCTCGCCGAAGGCGACGTGATCGATGCCTCTGACATTCTCCTCTCCGGCGTGCAGCCGACCCGCGAGACCGCCGGGCAGCTGGATCAGATCGACTCACTGGAAGACTTCCTCGACAACATCGAGCGCCAGGCCATCATGCAGGCGCTGGAAGAAACCCGCTGGAACAAGACGGCCGCGGCCAAGCGTCTCGGACTCACGTTCCGCTCGTTGCGCTATCGCCTGAAGAAGCTCGGTCTCGATGACTGATCAGCGATCTGGCGCATAGGGAGTCGGGTCGATTTCCGGGGCTCTTCCGGTCATAAGATCTGCCAGGAGCCTGCATGAGGCCGGTGCAAGCACGAGCCCATTGCGATAATGGCCGGCATTGACCCAGAGGCCGGGCTTTCCCGAGAATTCGCCGATGAAGGGCACGCCTTCGGGCGAGCCCGGCCGCAACCCCGACCACTGCGCTATCGGTTCCATCTGCGCGAGCCGGGGGAGCAGTTTAGCTGCCGAAGCACGCAGCGAATCCAGCGCCTCCTGCGTAGTGCCGTTATCGAAACCCGCGTGCTCCAGGGTACTGCCGACCAGCACATGGCCATCGCGCCGCGGAATGGCATAGCGTCCCTCGCTCAGCACCACACTCCTTAGCCAGCCGGGTTCGGCACGATACAGCAACATCTGCCCCTTTACCGGATCGACGGATAGGCGCTCACCGGTACGCTCGAGCCAACCACCGCTCCAGGCACCGGCACTGATCACCACCGCATCGGCGCTGACCTGACCGCCGGCGTGACGGACGCCGACGACGCGACCGCCCTTCTCCAAAAGCGCCTCCACCGGACTGTTCTCGATCAGCCGAAAATGCGACTGCTGATCAAGATAGGTCAGCAGTGCAGTCATCAGCCTGGGATTACGCACGTTGGCCAGATCCGCCTGCCACAGACCACCTCTGAAGCCAGGCGCCAGGTCCGGTACCCGCTGATACAGAAAGTCGGCGTCGACCGCTTCGATCGGCCGACCCTGCGCCCTGGCCCAGGCAAGGGCAGCATCAGCTTCCGCGTGATCGAGCCAGAGTAACCCGCAGGCCGTTAACTCGGGGTCGATGCCGGTCGCTTCGAACAATCGCTGCCCCAGCTCGGGATAGTAGCCCTGCGACCAATTGGCCAGCGCACTGATCGATGCCGGATAACGCCAGGGATAAAGCGGCGAGACGATACCACCTCCGGCCCAGGAGGATTCACGGCCCGCGCTCTGACGCTCGATAAGCGTCACTGAACACCCGGCCGCCAGCAGTTCCAGGGCACCAAGACACCCCATTACGCCGCCACCTACCACAACTACCTGCTGCATCGTCGTCTCCGCCCCGGTCATCAGGGGTCGAAGCATAAACCAGGGGGCGCCCCGCAGCCATGACGACGATCAAGGCTTCTCATCGCGGGGTCTGGCAAGCATGGAGTTAGACTATCCGACAGGGGTTTGCGTGTGTCCCCGTGAGGCAGAAACCGGTATCATTGCCCCCTGATTTATCGGTCAGAGGCGACATGTTAATGACAGCAAAAAGCGTAGATGTATTGCTGGTCGGTGGTGGTGTCATGAGCGCTACACTAGGAATGTTGCTCAAACAGTTGGATCCAGCCATGACCATTACCCTGGTCGAACGCCTGGACCACGTTGCTCACGAAAGCACGGATGGATGGAACAATGCAGGGACCGGCCACGCCGGGTATTGTGAGCTGAACTACACACCGCAGGCAGCGGACGGCAGTATAACCATTGATCGAGCGTTGGCTATCAACGCATCCTTCGAGGTCAGTCTGCAGTTCTGGTCCCACCTGGTGGAGCAGAAGATTCTTCCAGCCCCCACCAGATTCATCAACCCAACTCCGCACCAGAGCTTCGTCTGGGGCGAAAAAGACGTGGCGTTCCTGCGCAAGCGGCATGAACTGCTCAGTGCCCATCACCTTTTTGCCGACATGCAGTTCTCTGATTCTGCAGCTGACCTGGCAGAGTGGATGCCGCTGGTGATGGAACAGCGCAAGCCAGGCCAGACCATAGCCGGCACCCGGGTAGAGTATGGCGCAGACGTGGACTTCGGCTCGCTCACCCGCAACATGGTCAGCTGGCTGCAAAAGCAGGAAGGCTTCGACCTGCACCTGAGCCACTCGGTCGAATCCCTCCGCAAGAACAAGCAGGACGGTCGCTGGAACGTTCGCGTTAGCGACGAAAAGACCGGCGAAGAGCGCGACTTCAAGGCATCCTTCGTGTTCCTGGGTGCAGGTGGCGGTTCACTTCCGCTGCTGCAGAAATCACACATCGACGAGGCCCAGGGATATGGCGGATTTCCGGTCAGTGGTCAGTGGCTGGTCTGCCAGAAGCCGGACATCGTCAAGCGCCACCACTCCAAGGTTTATGGCAAGGCTCCGGTAGGCGCACCGCCAATGTCGGTTCCGCACCTGGACACCCGCATCATCAATGGTGAGCCGGCATTGCTGTTCGGCCCCTTCGCAGGTTTCACCACCAAGTTTCTGAAAAAGGGCTCGGTTTTCGATCTGCTGTCCTCGGTTAAGCCTTATAACGTTGCGCCGATGATGGCCGTCGGACGTGACAACATGGACCTGACACGCTACCTCATCAGCGAATCCTTCCAGTCTCACAAGGACCGGGTCGCCTCGCTGCGCAACTTCTTCCCGGAGGCCCGCGAAGAGGACTGGAAACTTCAGAATGCCGGCATGCGCGTACAGATCATCAAGAAGGACGCCAAGGGACACGGCAAGCTCGAGTTCGGCACCGAGATAGTCGCAGCGAAGGATGGCACCCTTGCCGCGCTCCTCGGCGCATCCCCCGGCGCTTCCACCGCGGTACAGGCGATGATCGATGTGGTTCACCGCTGCTTCAAGCAGCGTGCCGCCACACCGGAATGGCAGGCCAGGATGAAGGAACTCATCCCCTCCTACGGGCAGTCGCTGATCGACGACGCACAGCTCCTCAAGGATGTCCGTTCGCGCACGCTCAGCGTGCTCGGCCTGCGCCGCAACTGAACCGAGGCGGCGCCCCCGGCGCCGTCACCGCGGCAACAAAAACCCCGTCGACTCACATCGACGGGGTTTTTTATCAGGCCTTCAAGACGCCGTGATCAGGCGCCGTAGACCGGCAACCGCTTGCAGATCTTCTGCACTTCACCGCGCACCCGCTCGATTACCGACTCGTCGCCCATATTCTCAAGCACGTCGCAAATCCAGCCAGCCAGCTCGCGGCAGTCGGCTTCGACGAAACCACGAGTGGTGACCGCCGGCGTGCCGATGCGCAGACCCGAGGTGACGAAGGGCGAGCGCGGATCGTTCGGCACCGCGTTCTTGTTGACGGTAATGTGGGCGCGGCCAAGCGCAGCGTCCGCATCCTTGCCGGTGATGTCCTGCTTGATCAGCGACAGCAGGAACAGGTGGTTCTGGGTGCCACCGGAAACCACGTCGAAACCGCGATCGATGAAGACTTGAGCCATCGCCTGGGCGTTCTTGACGACCTGCTGCTGATAGGCCTTGAACTCAGGGCTCATCGCTTCCTTGAAGCAGATCGCCTTGGCAGCAATGACGTGCATCAGCGGGCCGCCCTGACCGCCCGGGAACACCGCAGAGTTGAGCTTCTTCTCCAGCTCCTCGTTGGCCTTGGCCAGGATCAGACCGCCACGCGGTCCACGCAGAGTCTTGTGGGTAGTGGTGGTCACGACATCGGCAAAAGGCACCGGATTCGGGTAGACGCCCGCAGCGACCAGGCCAGCGACGTGGGCCATGTCGACGAACAGGTAGGCACCGACCTTGTCGGCGATCGCGCGGAAGCGGGCAAAATCCAGCACCTGCGAATAGGCCGAAAAACCAGCAATGATCATCTTCGGCTTGTGCTCGGTTGCCAGCGCTTCGACTTCGTCATAGTCGATCAGGCCGGTCTCGGTGTTGATACCGTACTGAACGGCCTTGTAGTGCTTGCCGGAAAAGTTGACGCCAGCGCCATGGGTCAGGTGACCGCCATGGGCCAGGCTCATGCCGAGGATAGTGTCGCCCGGGCTCAGCAAAGCCTGGAACACCGCAGCGTTGGCCTGGGAACCGGCGTGCGGCTGCACGTTGGCGTAGTCGGCACCGAACAGCTGCTTGGCGCGGTCGATGGCCAGTTGCTCGGCGACGTCGACGAATTCGCAGCCGCCGTAGTAGCGCTTGCCCGGATAGCCTTCGGCATACTTGTTGGTCAGCTCCGAGCCCTGGGCCTGCATGACGGCCGGGCTGGTGTAGTTTTCGGAGGCGATGAGCTCGATATGATCTTCCTGACGCTGGGCTTCCTGCTGCATTGCAGCCCAGAGTTCGGCGTCGATGGTGGCGATATCGTTGGAACGGCTAAACATGTCATGCCCCCTGCAAGGACGGTCAAAAAATGAGCGCGCATTTTACCTTATGCCCGGGCAACTGGCACATGAAAAGCACTCAGCTGGTGCAGAAATTCCACTCACCCGTCAGGATTTGAGGTGTACCAGCACTTCGCTGGCCGGCATGGGCCGCCCGAGCAGATAGCCCTGCACCTCATCGCAACCGAAACCTCTGAGCAGCTCGAGCTGCTCAGCGGTTTCCACGCCCTCGGCGATGACCCGAAGCTGAAGGCTCTGGCCCATCGCTACGATCGCCTGGACCAGACGTGCGTCTCGGCTGCCCGCGCTCATCATCTGAATGAAGCTGCGATCGATCTTGAGCGTATCGATGGGAAAGTCCTTGAGATAGTTAAGCGATGAATACCCCGTGCCGAAATCGTCGACGGCGATCTGCACACCCAGCTCCTTGAGTGCGGCCAGCGTCTGCATGGTCTCTTCCACATCCTGCAACAGGATGCTTTCGGTCAATTCCAGTTCCAGACAACTCGCCTCCAGCCCGTAACGCTCGAGCACCGTCGTCACCTGCTGATACAAGCGACCCTCGGCGAACTGGCGCGCCGACAGGTTCACCGCCAGCCGCACCGGGCCGACGCCAGCAGCACGCCATTCGTCCACCTGCCGACAGGCCCGGTCGAGTACCCAGTCGCCCAGGGCGCCGACCAGACCGATCTCCTCGGCAATTGGAATGAAGTCCGCCGGCGATATCGCCCCATGCTGCGGATGATCCCAGCGCAGCAGTGCCTCCAGCCCGGTCAGTGCGCCAGCGCAATCGAACTGCGGCTGATAATGCAGACAAAAAGCGTTGTCCTGCAGCGCCCGCCGCAAGTCGTTTTCCAGGCTCAGCCGCTCCAGCGCGCGTGTGTTCATGTCGGCCTGATAGAACTGGAAGCTTGCCTTGCCCTGATTCTTCGCGTGGTACATCGCGGTATCGGCGTTTTGCAACAACAGGCTGCTGGCACCACCATCCTGCGGGGCCAGCGCGATCCCGATACTGGCACTCATGAAGAACTCGCGCTCCTGCAGCACGAAGGCCGGCTCCAGTGCCTTGAGCACCTTTTCAGCGACATTTATGCTGCCACGCATGGCGGCCTCCCGGCTCGTCATGCCGGTGAGCAGCATGGTGAACTCGTCTCCCCCCATGCGCGCCACGGTGTCGCTTTCACGTATGCAGGACCGTAGACGCAGGGCAACCTCCCGCAGCATGTGATCACCGGCCGCATGACCCAGGGTATCGTTGATCGGCTTGAAACGATCGAGATCGAGGAACAGTACCGCAAGCCACTCCTGTCTGCGCTCGGCCACCTGCAAGGCGCCAGCCAGACGATCGAGAAACAGCGCGCGATTGGGCAGTTCGGTGAGTCCGTCGTAGTAGGCAAGGCTTTCGATACGCGCCTCGTTGGCCTTGCGCTCGCTGACGTCGACGAAAAATACGACATAACTGACCAGATCATCTTCGTTGTCCCGCACGGCAGCGATACCGGCCCAGGTGGGATAGATCTGGCCGTCCTTGCGGCGCTGCCAGATTTCCCCCTCCCAGCGACCCTGCTCACGGAGAATCTTCAGCAAACGCCCACCAAAATCTGGCTCGTGGCGGTCAGAAATGAGCATACCCGGCTGCTGGTCCAGCACATCCTCGGCCGTATAGCCGGTTATCCGCGTGAAGTTCTCGTTGGCCTGCACCACGTAACCAGCCGGGTCGGTCACCAGAATGGCACCCATGGTGTTTTCGAATACTGTCGCCGCCATCCGCAATCGATTCTCGGTGCGGCGTTGCTGAGTGATGTCACGGGCGATCCCCAACAGGCCGAGGAAACGCCGATCCGGACTCCACATGAGCGAAACTCGCAGCTCGACGGGGCACTTGTGCCCGTCGGCCTTGATGCAATCGAAACTGATTTGCCGATGAAAGCCTTCATGCCGCAACTGCGCCGCGCTTTCCGGATCGGCCAGCCGCGAGTTCAGTTCACGCAGCAACGAACCCATGAAGCGCTCGAAACGTGGCCCTGCGACGATTTCCGCGAAGCCATGCTCGACAAGGAATTCCGGGGTATAGCCAAGCGCCCTGAATACGGAAGGACTGACATAATCCAGCCGGAAACTGGCATCGGTAGCCCAGATAACGTCACTGATGTTCTCGGCGAGCAGACGATAGCGCTGCTCGCCCAACGCCAGCCTTTGCAGTGCCTCGGTTTCCTCGTTGATGTCTCGAACTACGCCAATGACCTGTCTGACCCGGCCGTCAGCGAAGCGCGTCAGAACCCGGGATCTGACCAGCAACCAGTGCCAGCTGCCATCGCCATGCCGCCAGCGCGCCCGATACGCACACATCCGGTCATCGGTCAGCACCTTCTGGGCGTTGCGATTGGCCATTACGTATTCGTAATCGTCGGGATGTATCAGACTGTCGCGCTGCTTGCCCCGCAGCAGTCTGGACCGCTCACGATCATAGCCGAGCAGTGAGCCGAAGGAACGGTTGGTAAATACGGTTTCGCTGCGCTGCATATCGCGGATGAACACGATATCCGGAACGGTTCGGACGACCTTCGCCCAGAACTGTTCACGCTCTATGAGCGTAAGCTCGATCTTGCGCCGCGCGGTGATATCGGAAAGGCTTACCGTTACCCCGGTGAGGTCCTCTGAACGTTCGGGCAAGCGCATCACGATCCAGACGTGACGCAGAGCCCCCTGCCGCGATGGCAGCGGGGTCTCCAGCTCCAGGCGGGGCCGGCGCTCCACCAGAGCCAGCAGTAATTCATACCTGCCGCTCTCTTCGCTGATGGCACGATACGAGAGCCTGAGCAGCGCTTCGACCTCGGCAAGGTCGCGGCAGTCGAGAAGATCCAGAGTATTCTGATTGGCGTCCACCAGTCGAATCAGACCAAGAAGCTTTGCGTGGGCAGAGGGGTTGGTGGCCAGCCAGGCATCCAGGCTGCTCCGATCGAAAAGCTGCAACTCGTCCAGTCGTGCCCGCAGGTGCGAAAGATCCACGAGCACCAGGCCCATGCCGACACTCTGAAAGATGTCTCTGTAGCGCCGCTCGGCCTGCTCCAGCGAGCGGTAGGCGCCCTCGTTAAAGGCTCTCAGCCGGCGATTACTCGACCGCACACGGCCGGTCAACCACACCAGAAACCCGAGGGCACCGATAAAAAGCAGCAGGGTCAGTCCCTTGGTCAGGACCAGTTGGGCGAGCCTCCTGCCATAATAGTCAGGCTCCGGCAAACCATGCACCTGCCAGAGCGTCCCGCTGATCGGTGCGCTGGCCACCACGGCGTCGCGTTCCTCAGCCGTAACCTGCTGTCTCTCGAGCAGGGTGACCCGCTCCGTATGCTGGCGCGCCAGCACGCCGTTACTGCCAGTGTCCTCGATGAACCATCCGTAGCCGCTGGCAGGATGGGACGGCACCAACCGGGCCATGAGCCGATCACCCGAAACCAGCAACCAGAATCGCGACCTTTCGTGGTCTGCGACAACCCATTGAAATTCGCCGCCATCGCCCAGGAGCAGCGCATAATCGATGTCACTCAGCTGAACGCGACGCACGGCAGCGTACCAGGGCGCCGCAACTGTCTCCGGAGTGTCGAGATCGATCGGCTGTACCTCTGCC
>JAUVYN010000005.1 GCA_030603065.1 Pseudomonas sp. | reverse complement strand
CAGGTCGCTGGTTTCCAGCAGTTCGGCACCGGGGAAGCCTGTCCCTATGACGTTGCAAATGGCTTCGCGAAACAGCGGGTGATCGTCGGCAATGAGTATCTTGTACATGGCCTCTGGAACCTGTTTTTTTGTTGTAATGGGATGGCGCCACGCGGAGTGGATGTCACCCTGACATGACACAAGCATTACACCCCGAGTAGCGGACCTTGCAAATCGTACGATGGACACATCCAATCAGTACCAAAGTAGTATTCGGCTCAGTCCGTTGAGGAACGCTTGCGCAGTGCAGCGTGCTGCGGGTTGAAACTCATTACCGCACCGACGGTTACCGCCAGCAGAAGGGTAGCGCTGATGGCCAGTGCCGAAGCATTGAACTGACCGTACAGCGCATAGCGCACCAGCTCGACCGCGTGGGTGAAGGGGTTGACCGAACAGATCCAGTACAGCCACTCGCTCGCCTCGCGCATCTTCCACAAAGGATAGAGCGCCGAGGAGAGAAAGAACATCGGAAAGATCACAAAATTCATCACCCCGGCGAAGTTTTCCAGCTGACGAATGCCATTGGAAAGCAGCAGCCCCAGTGCGCTCAGCAGTAGCGCTGCCACCAGCAGCGCCGGTAGAGCCGAGAGTAGTCCGAGCATCGGCGGGCGGATGTCGAACAGCCAGGCGATGCCAAGGAAGGCGTAGACCTGAATCAGCGACACGAGCGAAGTTGCCAGGAGTTTGGCCGCCAGCAGGAAGGGGCGGGGCAGTGGGCTCATCAGCAGGACACGCATGCTGCCCATCTCGCGGTCATAGACCATCGACAGCGAGCCCTGCATGCCGTTGAACAACAGGATCATGCAACACAACCCGGGAAGAATGTAGGTCTCGTAGGTGATGTAGGTTTCGTACGGGGGGATGATCGAGACTCCCAGCGCCGCTCGAAACCCTGCCGCGAACACCAGCAGCCAGAGCAGTGGGCGCACCAGCGCGCTTAGAAATCGTGAGCGCTGGTGAAAGAAGCGTAGCCACTCGCGTCGCAGAATGCCATGGAGGCAGGCGAACCAGGCGCCGGGACTCATGCCGCCTCCGGAGCCGAGCCGGTCAACTGGGTGAATGCCTCGGTGAGGGTGATACTACCGGCGCGCTGTGCAATTCTCGCTGCCAGATCCTGGGCTAGTATGCGCCCGCGGTCGAGAAGCACTACAGGATCCTCCGGACGGATCTCGTCCATGAGATGGGTGGTCCAGACTACCGTCAGCTCGCGCTCGTTACACAGCTTCCGAACGTGTTCATTGAGTGCATTGCGGCTGACAGGGTCGAGTCCGGCGCTGGCTTCATCGAGCAGCAGAACGCTCGGTTTGTGCAACAGGGCACGGGCTATCTCGACTCGCCGGCGGTGTCCGCCATTGAGCTGGCGAACCTGCTCGTGACGGCGCGGCATCAGTCCCTGACGCTCCAGCTCCTGCTCGATACGCGGTGCTGCCTCGCGGCGTGATATGCCATGCAATGCGGCGTGGTAGCTCAGGTTCTGCTGCACGCTCAGATCAAGATCCAGCGTACTTTGCTGAAACACCACGCCGAGCCGGGCAAGCGCCCTGCGTGGCTGGCTGCGGATTGACAGTTCATCGAGGAGGATGTCGCCTTCCTGCAGGCTGTACAGCCGGCTGAACAGTGCTATAAGGGTGCTCTTGCCGGCGCCGTTCGGACCGAGCAGGGCGTTCACCTTGCCCTTCTGGATGTCGAAGCTGACCCGGTCCAGGGCGACACGCGCCCCGTAGTGGAAGGAGACCCCGCGCACGGAAATGGCCATCAGGGCGTCACCACCACGCCCCAGGGGTAGCGGCCGACCTTGATCGATTTCACCGCCTTGAGCGTCTTCACATCGATAACCGAGACATCGCCACTGACTCCGTTGGTGGTCAGCAGCAGGCTTTCGTCGGTGTTCAATGACATGTGCCATACGCGTCGACCCACCAGAATGTAATCGAGCACCTCATATGTTTTTGCGTCGACGACCGCTACGTGGTTGGCCGGGCCAAGAGCAACGAAGGCATACTTGCCATCGCTGGTCAGCTTGATGCCGACGGGCTGGACCCTGTCGGGATGGATGCCCTTGATCGCGAAGTTGATCACTTTGGTGATCTCGCGGCTGTCCACATCCACTACCGCCACCGTTCCACCAATTTCCGCCGAGGCCCAGAGTGTTTTGCTGTCCCGGGTGAACTCGACGTGGCGCGGGCGCTGATCGACCAGGGTGTTGTCGACCAGCTCGTTGGTGCTGGTATCTATCCAGTGCAGCATATTGGTGGTTTCGCTGGTGTTTACCGCCCATTTGCCGTCCGGGCTTACCGCCATACCTTCAGGCTCAACGCCCACGTCGATCTGTGCCAGCACCGTGCTGGTAGGCACATCCACCACCGTTACCAGCGCATCGTCCTCGTTGGAAATGTACAGCCAGCGGTCATTGGGATGCAGCGCGAACTGCTCGGGGTCCGCTCCGGAAGGCAGCTCCTTGATGATCCTGCGGGTTTCCAGGTCAATGATCTGGACTCGGTCCGAGTCGCTGGCGCAGACATATAGCAGCTTGTTGTCGCTTGACAGCAGAATGCCGCGGGGGCGCATACCCACGTCCAGCGTTTCGATTACCTCCATCTTCTTCAGGTCGATGACCGAGATGGTATTGTCCTTTTCATTGGACACGTAGGCGGTTTCGGCCAGCGCCTGGTTGACGCTGGCAGTAGCCAGTGCCGCGGCGAGCAGCCCGGCAGCGAAGGATAAACGGGGCATGGTGGCTCCTTGTGATTGTTATTGGGAGTAGGCCGGCAGGCCGGCGAGATAGTCCGTGGCTTCACCTACGCCTTCGCTGGCGGCCTGCTGCAGCCAGTGCTCGCCTTTTCTGCGATCGGCCGTCACGCCCTTACCCTCGACTAGCATGACGCCCCAGTAGTACCGGGCGAGGGGAGCATAACCATCCTTTTCCGGCTGGCTGGCGCCCCGCTGCATCAGGCTGGCGGCCTGCCTGAGGTCCTTTGGTACGCCGCGCCCCTCTTCGTAGAGCCGGGCGAGGTTGATGTAGGAGTACACGTCGTCCCAGCGGGCTATGCAGTCTTCGTAGATCTTTACCGCTGCTGCGTGGTTGCCGGTCTTGCTGGCAACGTAGCCGTAGAGACATTTAATTCGCTTGCTGCCTTCGAGATAGGTCTGAAAGCCGAGATCGCCGTCATCGCCATCGACTGCGACAGCTGGGCTGAGCGGGGCGATCAGGACAGCGCACAGCAGCACGACGCGGATCATGTCAGGCACCTCCAGCGAGGCGGCAACGACTTTCCGGCTGATCGAAGCCCAGGGTGTCGAGGTCGGTCACAGGGTGCAGGAAGCCATCCTGCGGAGAGTTGCTCACCAGCGCCCGCGGATGCACCAGTGGAATGGTCTGGCGTAATTGTCCGTCCCAGGTACGGTAGCTCAGCTTCCGGCCTTTGAAGCCGTCCAGCGGCAACTGGTCGGACAGGCTCAGCGCTCGAATCTCCGCTACCTCGGTACTCCTCAGGGTGGTTACGGCGGCACCTATGCTGCGTACGGCGATCCAGGCAGCGAAATCCAGACTGTTCATCCAGCGGCCGGCCTGGGCCTCGAAGCGCTTTTGCAGCTGGGCCGCGCCATAGGTTTCGACCGTCTTGTGCCAGCCCACCGGGGTCAGCCCCTGCGTGCCAGCGACCGGGCGCGGCAGCCAGGTGTTGTAGGGAATGTATTCCCCAAAGTCGCCGCGCTCATCGGCCACCACTACCACGTCATAGTCCCGGGCCTGGGTAAACAGCGGCACTTCCTGCTGGGCCGCACGCCGCAGATCGGTATCGAAAGTCCACTGCTTTTCCGCGACTATGCTATGACCAAAGCGCTTGGCTGAACGTTTAAGAGCCGCAGCGTAGGCCTGGTCTGCGGGGGTGGGGCCGGTAATCAAGAACCAGCGCTTCTGCTTGCGCAGACTGAGAAACTGCGCCAGCGCGTCGGTAAGCATGCCGCGGTTGGGCAGGGTGTGCAGCACGTTGGGCAGGCAGGCGTCACTACGCAGTTCATCATCATAGGCGCCGGCGTTGAACAGCAGACTGTCCGGGCCAAACTCCCCGGCCAGCTGGGTCACAGCACTTGCAGGCAGATTGGTGACGAACAGCCGAAGTCCCTCGGCATGCATTGATCTGGCAGCCTCCAGCGTGGCGTCCAGGTCCGGCTCGCTGGCAATTGACAGCACATAACGGTGTTTGAGAAAGCGCCCGGTACTGTTGTTGTCGACGATGGCCAGCGTCGCACCCTGCAGGCCTGCATCTTCGGGCTCGGGGATCACATTGGACATAAGAGGGCCGGGGTCGGGCGTCCAGCCGATGTAGCCGATGCGGATCTCCAGCTCGGCGGGCTGCTGCTGGGCATGAGCCGATAACGCGACGCAGGTGGCGGTGAGTAGCGCGGCGAGCAGCAGCAATGGTTGAAGCGCGAGCGGGTGCATGGGGCTGTCCTCTTTCTTGTGGCCCCAGCATAGGAACCCCGGCGCGAGGGGGTAAATATGAAGAAAGTACCAATCACCCGGTACCAAGGTACTATCTCGACGCCTATGTTGGCTGATTAGCATGTGAGCTCTAACCATAACAATGAAGGATGCTCCCATGTTCTCGCTTCGACCCCTGATGCCCGTGGCGCTTCTCGTGATCTGTCTGCTGGGCACCGACAGGTTGTTTGCCGCCGGTGATCTCACGCGACGCCCGACCACACTCCCTGACCTGACGCTGGGCCATCTGGACAACGATTTTGCGATGAGCGAGACCGAATACCAGCTTGAGACTGGCCAGGCCTATCGGCTGAAGATCATTTCCTCCGGCCAGAAGGAATATGCGTTCCAGGCACCTGCGTTTTTCCGCTCGGTTCACTTACGCAAGGTCGAGGCAGGGGATGTCGAGATCAAGACCGCCTTTTTGCATGAGCTGGAATTCGAAAAGCCAGGCGAGGCAGAAATCTTCTTCACCCCACTGGTTCCCGGCCGCTACCAGTTTTACATGAAGGGGCTCGAGCAGCGCGGCATGGTCGGCCATTTCGTGGTCAAGTGACATGCGTCTGACGCTCGCGGCCAGAGTGCACCTGAGCGTTCTGGCTGCCTTTGCGCTGGTGATGCTGGTTACCCTGCTGATGCTCCTGCGGCAGGCGGAAAAGGACGTTATGCGCGAACTGGAAAGTGGCCGCGCTCTGGCGGTACATGTGTTCGCAGGGCTAACGCGAGAAGCCGACCCGCAGTCACTGGCGCCACTCGAGCGCATTCGTCATGTGCGCCTGGCCAGGCCGGGGCAGTCCATGCCGCGTGAAGAACTGGAATTCCCCGGCTGGCTACTGACCTGGATGGCGCCAGCTATCGAACGCAGCTTCCCTCCCTTCATCCTGAGCTTCACTGACGACCAGCAGTGGGTCATCAGTGCCGATCCGCACGATGAGTTGGAGGAAGTGTGGGAATCGGTGCTGCTGCTGGTTGGGGTCTTCGCCGTTGCACTGCTGTTATCGCATCTGGTGATTCATCTTGGCCTGCGCCGAGGGCTTCTGGCGTACAGGAATCTGTCACTAGGCCTTCAGCAGATTCGTGGTGGCGACTTGCGAGCGCGCATGGAGCCCAGTCAGCAGCCGGAACTCAACCACATTGCCGAGCGCTTCAATGGCATGGCAGCTGCCTTGCAGCGCGCCGAGGCAAGTAATCGCCAACTGACCCACGCGCTGATGAATCTGCAGGAGCGGGAGCGAGCGGAACTGGCGCACGCACTGCATGATGACCTTGGTCAGTACCTGACCGGCATCCGTGCCCAGGCCTACATGCTGCGCGAGGCTGCCGAGCGGCCTGCATACGTGCGTGACCACGGCGGGCGATTGCTGGCAGCCTGCGACGGATTGCAGGATGGGTTTCGTCGTCTGGTGCGCGAGCTGCACCCGGTGGTCCTTGAGCGCATGGGCCTGGAGCAGGCGCTGCGCCAGCTCACCGAGCAGTGGCAGCATCAGCAGCAGATTCGCTGTGATCTGGAGCTGGCGGCGGATCTGCCAGAGTTGCCGGCTGAGGCACGAACTCATCTCTACCGCCTGCTGCAGGAAGCGCTCAACAATGTCGCAAGGCATGCCCAGGCGAACCAGGTGCAGGTGAGGCTGGCGTTCCGGCAGGACGTTATGGAAGTCAGCGTGCAGGACAACGGCCGCGGCCTGAACACTGAAGAGACCTCGGAACCGGGGCTTGGCCTGCTTTCGATGCAGGAACGGGCACGCTGTCTGAACGGTTTGCTGAAGATGATCACCAGCCCCGGGCGGGGCCTTCTCCTGCTGCTCGAGATCCCTCTCGCGGGCGCGCCTTCATGAACATACTGCTCGTGGACGACCATGCGATAGTGCGGCAGGGCTACACCAGCCTGCTGACGATGGTTTTCAGTCTCGCACAGGTGACCGAGGCCACCAGCGGGGAGGAAGCACTGGTAATGGCGCAGCAGAGGGTGCCGGATCTTGTCATCCTGGATATCGGGCTCCCCGGTATAAGCGGTATCGAGACCGCTCGACGGCTCATTCAGCAGTGGCCGTCACTGCGGGTACTCTTCTTCAGCATGCATGACGAACTACCCCTGGTCCGCCAGGCGCTGGCCGCTGGTGCTCTGGGCTTCATTACCAAAGGTGCCGCACCGGACGTCTTGCTGGAGGCGGTCAGGCGCTGCTTGAATGGTCAGCGCTACATCGAACACGAGCTGGCGAATCAGCTGGCTGGCGGAAATGATTGTCTTGATCCGCGTCTGTCAGGCCTTAGTCAGCGTGAACTCGAGATATTCGTGATGCTGGCGCGGGGTGTGTCTTCAGCGCATACCGCCGAGCGGCTGGGGATCAGTGTCAAGACCGTCTCGAATAACCTCACCTCACTGAAACAGAAGCTCGGCATCAGCTCGCTGACCGAGCTCGTTCACCTGGCAATCGAAGCTGGCCTGTTGCGGATGCAGTCTGCGGTATGACGAGTGGTGTGGCCCTTGGAAGGGGGTGTGAATAACTACTACCAAGGAACTAAATTCGGGCCACCAAAGCACCATTGGGCTGGCGCGCCGCGCTTCCTAACATGCTCACGACATTACAAGAAAACCGTGACATTCACGGCCTGGCGAGGTGAGCGAAATGAACCGATACAAGCAACTTCTAGTCCTGTCCGCTATGGGGCTTTGCCTGACGGCCGGGCAGGTTTTCGCCCACGGCGATGTCACTCCGCAGCCGGTCGACACCCGGGATCTGGAAAAGCTGGGGGACGAGTGGCGCGACGTGAACCCCTATCGTGACCACCCTCAGCATGATCTGGCGGTACGGATTGGCGCTTCGGCGTACAACCAGAACTGTGCAGCCTGCCATGGTCTGGAAGGAATTTCAGGCGGCATGACCCCGGACCTGCGCTATCTGGAGGAGGGCGAGTACGGCGATGAATGGTTCAAGGAGCGTGTGATCAACGGTGCGGTGCGGGACGGTCGAGTGTACATGCCAAAGATGGCGTCGATCCTCAGCCAGGAAGCACTCTGGGCTATTCGGACCTGGCTCGAAACCCAGGCCGTCGAGAACTGATCAGTGCTGTCCCGGTTGCTGGCCGCCTGTCTGCTGGTGCTCTGTCTGCCGGCGCAGGCGTACAACATAACCCACATCCGCGATCATGACGAGATAGTCGAGTCGGGTGTGCTGCGAGTCGCCCTATACCAGGATTTTCCTCCATATAGCTTTGAAGAGAGCGGCGAGGCCCGTGGTGTCGATGTTGAGCTCGCCAAGGCACTCGCGGATGGGTTGGGCGTTGGCCTGCAGATCCAGTGGATGCAGTCGGACGAGAGTATCGAAGGGGATTTTCGTAATCATCTCTGGAGAGGACATTATCTGCGGCCGGGTCAGATTGCCGATGTGATGCTACGGGTACCCAATGACAAAAGCTTCAGCGCAAAGCGGGATGACCTGGGACTGCCGGCCCATGAGTTGGTGCACATGTTCGGTCCCTATCAGCGCGAGCGCTGGCAGTCTGCGTACAACCCGGCAGAGCTCGAGGCGATACCGAGCATAGCGGTGTTCCAGTACCACCCGGTTGGCGTGGCGGAGGACTCCGTGCCGTCGTTCTATCTCACCTCGGTGATGAACGGCCAGTTGAGCCGGTCGGTACGGCACTTCCGTACCTTGGCCGATGCCTTTGCGGCCATGCGCGAGGGAGAGGTGCACGCCGTCATGGGTATCCAGGGCGAAATCGACTGGCTGCTGGCGCAGAATCCCGATTCGGGCATGCGCCTGGCGGAAAACGCCTACCCCAGCATGGGCAAGCAGCTGTGGGATCTGGGGATGGCAGTACACGATTCCAACCGCCAGCTGGCCTACGCGCTGGGCGATGTGGTGGAGGAAATGATTCTTGATGGGCGCATGGAAAAGCTCTATGCGAGTTACGGGCTGCGCTACATGAAGCCCGGTCTCTATCAGGATGAGTAGGTTCTGGCCTGTGGTTGTATCGAAAGTGTGATCTTGACTGTTAAGTCACCCGGCCGTCCCGGACTTCTCCGGTACGGCCGGTTTTTTTTGCCCGTTTCCGAGCATCCCGCTATGCCGGCGGGGTAGTGCTACCAAGTGATGAGAAAACCGACCCCTGGGTTTAATTGTTGCCGATACCCCGCCGGCCAAGAATCACCACAGAGGCGGGATATTCTCCCGTTTCATCGCTGACCCAACACAACAATACACCTTCGAGGTAGCAGCAATGACATTACGTTCTCGCTCGCCCTTCGTCCTGACCGCCCTGGTTGTCGCCATGAGTTTCTCCGGCACGGCCATGGCCAAGGTCACCGAAGACGATATCCGCAACGATGCCATGACCACCGACCAGATCGTTACCAACGGTCTTGGCACCATGGGTCAGCGCTACAGCACCCTGAGCATGCTCAACGACAGCAACGTCGGCCAGCTCCAGCCGGTATGGGCATTCTCCCTCGGTGGCGAGAAGCAGCGCGGCCAGCAGGCCCAGCCGATGATCAAGGATGGGGTGATGTACATCACCGGCTCCTACTCTCGCGTATTTGCGGTGGATGCCCGTACCGGCAAGAAACTCTGGCAGTACGACGCGCGCCTGCCGGATGGCATCATGCCCTGCTGTGACGTTATCAACCGTGGCGTCGCGCTCTACGAAAACCTGGTGATTTTCGGTACGCTGGACGCCAAGCTGGTCGCACTCGACAAGGACACCGGCAAGGTTGTCTGGCGCAAGACGGTCGAAGACTATAAGGCCGGTTACTCCATCACCGCTGCCCCGCTGATCATCAACGGCAAGCTGATCACCGGCGTATCCGGTGGCGAGTTCGGAGTCGTCGGCAAGATCGAAGCCTACAACCCGCTCAATGGCGAACTACTCTGGACCCGTCCGACCATCGAAGGTCACATGGGCTACACCTATGAAAACGGCAAGCCCGTCGAAGCCGGCATTTCCGGCGGCGACGCCAACAAGACCTGGCCGGGAGATCTGTGGAAGACTGGCGGCGGGGCGCCCTGGCTCGGCGGGTATTATGATCCGGAAACCAACCTGTTGCTGTTCGGCACCGGTAACCCGGCTCCCTGGAACTCGCACCTGCGCAAGGGCGACAACCTTTACTCCTCGTCACGCCTGGCGCTGAATCCGGACAACGGCAAGATCGTATGGCACTTCCAGACCACTCCGAATGACGGCTGGGACTACGACGGCGTAAACGAACTGGTCTCCTTCAATTACAAGGATGGCAACCAGGAAGTGAAGGCGGCCGCTACCGCGGACCGCAATGGGTTCTTCTACGTGCTGGACCGCACTAACGGTAAGTTCATCCGCGGCTTCCCCTTCGTCGACACCATTACCTGGGCCAAGGGCCTGGACAAGAACGGACGCCCGATCTTCGATCCGGCAAACCGTCCGGGTGCACCGACCGAGTCCGGTGAGGCGGGCAAGACCGTGTTCAGCGCACCGGCCTTCCTCGGTGGCAAGAACTGGCAGCCCATGGCCTACAGCCAGGACACTGGCCTGTTCTACGTCCCGTCAAACGAGTGGGGCATGGACATCTGGAACGAGTCGACCGCCTACAAGAAGGGCGCGGCTTACCTGGGCGCGGGCTTCACCATCAAGCCCCTGCATGAGGATTACATCGGCGTATTGCGGGCCATCGATCCGGTAAAGGGCAAGGAAGTCTGGCGCGTGAAGAACCCGGCTCCGCTATGGGGCGGCGTGCTGACCACCAAGGGCAATCTGGTGTTCACCGGCAACCCGGAAGGTTTCCTGATGGCGTTCAATGCCAAGAACGGCGAGAAGCTCTGGGAATTCAACACAGGCTCCGGCGTGATCGGTTCACCGGTCACTTGGGAAATGGACGGTGAGCAGTATGTTTCCGTTCTGTCCGGCTGGGGTGGCGCGGTCCCGCTGTGGGGTGGTCAGGTAGCCGAGCGGGTGAAGGACTTCAACCAGGGCGGTACGCTGTGGACCTTCAAACTGCCGAAGAGCGCTGCGGTCGCCGCACGCTGATAGGCTGAGTCAACGCTCCGTGGTAACTGGGCCGGCGCAATGCCGGCCTCTTTTTATGCTCGCGATAACGTCCCAGCGCAATGTCCAACCTGGAGCATATTGGGTATTTATCAACGCTGATCACGTTTGCGGCTGATACTTGGAGGCAGGTTGCATGCAGCGCTAGGCTAGCTGCACAACAACACCTACAAGGATCACCCCATGCATGGCCGTTCATCGCACCGTCGCTCGCTCGCAGGCCTGACGCTACTGGCCGCTCTGGTTGCCAATGCCCACGCGCAGACACCTGCTCTGCCACCGCCTGATACCGTGCGCCTTGACCAGTTGCGCCTGATGCAGGGCTTTCCACCATCGCCCGATCGGCAGATCACTGCAGCGAACTGGCTCGCGCCCTATCCGAATATTCGGTGGTCCTTCCACCATCTGCGTGAACTCCTGCCCAGCCGCAACATCTCCCGGGGCACTGGTGCTGCGGTCCCGCTTCCCCGCGGTGACGACCTGTCCGAGCGTATCGCCGCACTGCGTTTCGCTGCGCCGGATGGCGAGATGACCTTTGCCGAGTACCTGAACGCTACCTACGCTGACGCCACGCTGATCATGAAAGACGGCAAGGTCATCTACGAGGCCTACCATGAGGGCATGCCCGAGCAGAACCCGCACATCATGTGGTCCATGACCAAATCCTTCGTCGGGCTGCTTACTACCCAATTGATCGAAGAGGGCGTGCTCGACCCCGACGCGCTGATCACCGAGTACATACCAGAGCTGGCCGAGAGTGGCTGGGCGGGCGCCACGCTGCAGCAGGTGCTCAACATGACGGCGGACGTCAATTACAGCGAAATCTATGCCGATGCCGAGTCGGACGTGGTCAAGTACGCCCTGGCCGCCGGTATGCGCCCGGCACCGGCCGACTATCAGGGACACCGTGATCTTTACAGTTATCTGCCGACGGTAGGGTCCGCCGAGCCCCACGGTGAAGCATTCCGCTACCGCACGGTACATACCGAGGTGCTCGGCTGGGTGCTGCGCCGTGTGACCAACCGGCATGTCGCTGACCTGATCAGCGAGCGGATTTGGCAGAAGCTCGGCGCCGAGCAGGATGCCTACCTGCTGGTCGACAGCAGGGGTACCGAGTGGGCCGGGGCGGGTATGAACGCAACCCTGCGTGACCTTGCCCGGTTCGGCGAGATGATGCGTCAGGAAGGGCGGTTCAATGGCCAGCAGATCGTCAGCCAGTCAGTAGTGCGGAGCATCCTCGAGGGCGCCGACCGCGAAGCCTTCAAAGCCTCGGGCCGCGATTTTCAGCCGGGCTATTCCTACCGCAATCAGTGGTGGATCAGCCATAACGATGACGGTGCCTACGAGGCGCTCGGGGTGCATGGGCAGATGATCCATGTGAACCCGACGGTGGGGCTGGTGGTGGTCAGGCTGTCATCTCACCCGGTGGCCAGTACCGGCCAGACCTTCCCCATGACCCGCCCGGCCATGGCGGCACTGGCCGACATGCTGCGCTGATCAGTCCAGGTCCCTCAACAGCTGCGGGGGCACGTCGCGGCGATGGGCGAGGCTGGTGTCGCCGCTGTCGGTGTGAAACACGATCAGCACCTCGCGCCGCTCGATCTGGCGGCGCAGACGCTCCACGCGCTGTTCCAGGGTGGCGTCATACCCGTTGTCGGTGCCGTCGCGGGTGACGAAGTCCTCCAGCAGACGCTGCAGGGTATCGGGGTCGAGCATGTCGTGGGGAATCAGCATCTGTCTACTTCTCGGATGACCTGAGCCTGCGGTGCTACACTGCACCGCCTGTGAAGTCGAACCGGCCCTTATGATTACCGATCCGCTGTTCTATCTCTGCGCTATTCCCGCCGTGCTGTTCTACGGTATTGCCAAGGGTGGCTTCGGCGGCAACATCGCCATTCTATCCGTTCCACTCATGTCCATGGTGGTTTCTCCGCAGAAGGCCGCGGCCATACTGCTGCCGATCCTGTGCGTCATGGACCTGGTCGCGCTCAAGACGTTCCGGGGCCGCTGGAGCCTGCCCAATCTGCGCATCATCGTTCCGGCCTCGCTGATTGGCGTGCTGCTGGGCGCACTGACCTTCAGGGTACTGAACGACTCGCACATTCAGATCATGATCGGTGCGATTGCGGTCATCTTCACGCTGAACATCTGGCTGCGCCGCGGCGTGCCGCCGGAGCGGGGGGTGAGCCGAGCACGGGGTGGCTTCTGGGGCATGGTATCGGGCTTCACCAGTTTCGGTATTCATGCCGGCGGCCCGCCGATCAACATTTATCTGCTGCCGCAGCGGATGGACAAGACCATCCTGATGGGCACCATCGCCGTGTTCTTTACCGTGGTGAACCTGGCGAAGGTCCCGGGGTACATCTATCTGGGGCAATTCACCAGTGCCAACCTGCTCACCTCATTGGTCCTGCTGCCGCTGGCGCCGATCGGGGTGAAGATGGGCTTCTGGCTGCTGCAGCGCAGCAACGAGCAGCTCATCTATCAGCTTTGTTACATCTTCCTGTTCATTACCGGTAGCAAACTGCTCTGGGATGGCGTCAGGGGGCTGCTTGCGGGCTAGCCGCGGCTGGTCCCGCGGATCAGCTCACGCAGCAGAAAACGCGACGGATGCACGGCCTCTGCCACCGGCCTCGGCAGGGGCAGCGGTTCCCCCTCGAGCCAGGCAGCGATCAGTTCACCACTTAGCGGCGCAGTAATCAGCCCGCGCGAGCCATGGGCGGCATTGACGAACAGCCCCTCCATCCAGGGCGCAGCGTCGTCGGGGCGCTTGGAAGCGTCCTTACGCAGGACGGCATAGCGTGCACGAAAGGCCTCCGCATCCACCAGCGGGCCGATCACCGGCAGATAGTCCGGAGTCGTGCAGCGCAGCGCCGCCCTGGCGGGCAACGCGGCCGGAGTCAGTCCATCCATGTTCAACGACTTCGCCAGCGCTGGCGAAAGCCCGTCGAGCAGTTCCAGGTTGCTGAGGTTTTCCTCCGGGGAGGGCTGGCTGTCCAGCCGGTCGAAACGGAAGCTCGCCCCTACGTGGTGTTCCCCGGCCCTGGCCGGCGAAACGTAGCCCTCTGCGCATAGCACGGTACGCAGCTGCTGGCTGGCCGGAGTAGCGGGGAGGTGAGTGACCTGCCCGCGAATGGCCTTGAGCGGCAAGTGCGACCCCGGTTCGAGCCGGCGGGTGTCGGCCGCGGTGCAAAGCACCACGACATCGCCTTCGGCAATCCTTTCGGAGTTAGCGTCCAATACCTGCCAGCCGCCGGCTTCGCGGCGTAGCTGAAGGGCCTGGTGATTGGTCAGCAGCTCGATGCGCGGATTTTCGATCAGCGCGCGGCACAGCGCCGGTGGATGCACCCAACCGGCTCCGGCAAAGAACAGTCCGGCATGGGGCACGCTCACGCCCGCCAGTTCACCTGCCTCAGCGGATTCGACAAAACGCAGCACCCCGGGCGGAAAGCCTAGCTCGGCTATCGCCCGCAGTCGCTTGAGCTCCTTTTCGTCGGCACTGATCTGCAATACCCCGCAGGCCGCCCAGGCACGTCCGTCCTGCGGGAGGTTAGCGTGAAGCGTACGCAGGCAGTATGCGTAGCTGGTCAGCACAAAGCGCGATAGGGGCGTGGCGTGGGGCGAGAGCTTGCAGTAGAGAATGCCCTGGGGATTGCCCGAGGCTTCGCGGGCTTCACTCGGGTGACGCTCGATTACGGTGACCTGCCAGCCCCGTCTGGCCAGGGATGCCGCAGTAGCGCAACCTGCCAACCCCGCGCCGATTATCAGCGCGCGCCTCCCTGGGGCGCTGATGGCGCTGGGGCGGGCATACCAGGGTGCTCTCCACTCGGGCTCCTTCGAACTCTCCAGCACGCCGGCGAGCATTTCCCGTTTGCGTCCGTAACCCTTGACCTTGCGCATGGAAAAGCCGGCTGTCTGGAGGCCACGGCGAACGTGGCCGACCGAGGTAAAGGTCGCGACGCTGGCGCCGGGCGCAGACAGCCTGGCCATTTGCGCAAAGAGCTCAGGGGTCCACATGTCGGGGTTCTTCGCAGGAGCAAATCCATCCAGAAACCAGGCATCCACCCGAGCGTCGAGCTCCGGCAGGGTCTGCAGAAGGTCGCCGACCAGCAGAGTCAGCGTGACGCGGCCATCGGCCAGCGTGAAATGCTGCCAGCCGGGTGCCAGATCATCATAGACCGCCAGCAATTGTCGCGCCCAGGGCTCCAGCTCCGGCCACAGGGCGAGGGCGCGCTGCAGGTCGGTGGGGGCCAGGGGGTGCTTTTCGGTACTGACGAAGTGCAGGCGTGCGTCGGGCGAGGCGGTCTGCTCCCATAACTCCCAGGCGCAGAGAAAGTTCAGGCCGGTGCCAAAGCCGGTTTCGGCGATGCAAAAGCGGTCACCGGCAGCTAGCTCCGCGAAGCGTTCCGGGAGGGCGTTATGCGTGAGGAATACGTGGCGGGTCTCTTCCAGTCCGCTCTCGCGGGAAAAATAGACATCACCGTACTCGGCGGACAGAGGCTGACCGTCTTCGGTCCAGTCCAGATGGGCAAAGGGGGTAGGGGACACGTCGGCTCCAATGGGCTCCTGTGGGGCACATTGTATCCGCTACGCCTCGCAACGGGGCAATCAGCTCAGGTTGGGAAGAATCAGAATGACCCCAGTTGCAATGAAGATTACCGCCACACTGGTCCATTTGGCCTTGATCATGCGTTTCATAATAGAACCTTTCTTGTTCTTGTTGAGCCCCAGGGCCCTGTATCTGTCCGGTTCGCCGCGCGCTACCGCCGAACCGCAATTCGTACCTACAGCCTAGATAAATTGTTCACGACACCTTAGATGCATTGGCTACAAGCAAACGACACTTAGTCGCGGCATGATCTAGTGGCTCGCCTGCCCATCCTGGTAGAGCCGGTCCGTTCGGGCTGCCATTATCACGTCGTTGCGGTGAATGCCGCCGATTGTGTGGGTCCACCAACTGACAGTCACCTTGCCCCATTCGGTCAAAAGTGCAGGATGGTGGTTTTCCCGCTCGGCGAGCTCGCCGACTCGATTGGTGAACGCCAGGGCGGCGGCAAAATCGCCAAACGAGTAAACCTTGCGCAGGCGAGGTATGGCGTCGACCAGTTGCGGCTCCCAGCCGGGCAATTGCCCGCTCAGGCCTTTCAGGACGGACGGTTGCATCTGTCCGGAACGACCCGCATCTGCAGCTAAGGGTTCATTGGCGAGATCGGTCATGGTACCTCCCGTTGCAATCGGATTCAGCTTAGCAATGTCTCGGCGTGGTTTATGCTAGGCAAGTGTATCAAGGGTTTAATCAAAACATCTGAACGGGGGGACGGATGGCTTTTCCGGGCTGGGACAGGCTGCTCGATCTGGCGGGCTGGCGTCATGACACGACCAGTCATCGCGAGAAGCTGATCTCGGCGGTGGGGGCGACCATCGCCCTGTTGCTGGTTTACTGGGTTACCCACCTTGGGCTGGTCGGCGAGGGCGCGCTTTGGGTGACCGGCTCCATGGGAGCCAGTGCAGTGCTGGCCTTCGCCATGCCCCATGGCGTGCTGTCACAGCCCTGGTCGGTCATCGGAGGCCACACGCTGTCCGCCACCTTCGGCGTTGCCTGTCTGCTGTGGTTTCCGGCAGGACCCTGGGTCGCGGCTTTCGCCGTTGGTGGCGCGATCATTCTGATGATGTATTGCCGTTGCCTGCATCCGCCGGGGGGCGCCACCGCGATGATCGCCGTTCTTGGCGGGCCGGAAATCGAGGCAGCCGGCTTCGGCTTCGTGCTGTATCCGGTACTGCTCGACACTATCATCATTGTGATGGCCGCCATCGCCTACAACAGCTTTTTCGAGTGGCGGCGCTACCCGGTGGCGCTCAGCCGTTTCCAGATCGCCCGTCCGCCGGGCATCGCCCCGGAGGATCTTCAGCACGCACTCAAGCAGATGGAATCCTTCGGTGATGTGGATTTCGAGGAGTTGCTGCGGGTAGTCGATCTGGCCGCCCAGCATGCGAGGAGCGACGGGGTAGCCGAGCAGGACCTGGAACCCGAAGGTTTTTACAGCAATGGCCTGCCAGGCGAAAGCTGGGCCGTGCGCCAGATCATTCAGATCACGCCTGGCTGGGGTGGGCGCAGCGGGCGGATTCGCTATCGGGTCATCAAGGGGGTGGGAGAAGGCGGAACCGGCATCTGCAAAACCAGCTACTTTCTGCACTGGGCGCGCTACCGGGTCGCTCCGATTGGCGACGGCTGGGAGCGACTGCGTAGTCAGGACAGGGCGACTCCAACAAAGGTCTAAAGCCGTTAAGACCTTGGTCGAATGGCTCCACAAGGGGGGTGAACAGGACACTACCGGCACAATTTCAGAACGCTTTCGAGGTGTCCTTTTGATGAGTGCCGACAACCTGTATCCGGTGTCTCCCGCTTTCGCCAGCAAGGCGCTGATCGACGATCAGCGTTACCAGCAGATGTATCAGGCCTCCGTTTCCGACCCCGAAGCCTTCTGGGCAGAGCAGGCCAAGCGGATCGACTGGATGCGCACCTTCAGCAAGGTCAAGCAGACCTCCTTCGATGACCATAACGTGGACATCAAATGGTTTGTGGGTGGCCACCTCAACGTGTCAGCCAACTGTCTGGATCGGCATCTGGCCGAACGCGGTGAGCAGACCGCAATCATCTGGGAAGCGGACGCCCCCGGTCACTCCAGGCACATCACCTATCGCGAACTGCATGCCCAGGTATGCCGCTTCGCCAACGCGCTCAAGCATCAGGGCGTGGCGCAGGGCGATGTCGTCACCATCTATATGCCGATGATCCCGGAAGCAGCCGTGGCCATGCTCGCCTGTACCCGCATCGGTGCGGTGCATTCGGTGGTTTTCGGCGGCTTCTCGCCCGAGGCGTTGGCCGGCCGCATTCTCGACTGCGGCTCGAACGTCGTGATTACCGCTGACGAGGGCGTACGCGCCGGTCGCAAGACGCCACTCAAGGCTAACGTCGACGAGGCGCTGACCCATCCCGAAATCAAGACCGTCGAGAAGGTCATCGTGGTGCGTCACACCGGCGCCAATGTGCCCTGGCATGAGCATCGCGACTGCGACTACGCCGAGCTGATGGCCGAGGCTGATGATTTTTCTCCGCCGGAGCCGATGAACAGTGAGGATCCGCTGTTCATCCTGTACACCTCCGGCTCGACCGGAAAACCCAAGGGTATCCTGCATACCACCGGCGGCTATCTGGTTTATGCCTCCATGACCCATGAGTACGTCTTCGACTACAAGCCGGGCGACGTCTACTGGTGCACTGCCGATATCGGCTGGGTAACCGGTCACAGCTACATGATCTACGGTCCTCTGGCCAACGGTGCGACCACACTGATGTTCGAGGGTGTGCCGAACTACCCGGACGTGACCCGCCTGGCGAAGATCATCGACGAGCACAAGGTCAACATTCTTTACACCGCCCCCACTGCGATCCGCTCGATGATGGCCCTTGGCGGCGCGGCGATGGAAGGTGCCGATGGCAGCAGTCTGCGCGTGCTGGGCTCGGTCGGCGAGCCGATCAACCCGGAAGCCTGGAACTGGTATCACCAGACCATAGGCCGCGGCAACTGCCCGATCGTCGACACATGGTGGCAGACCGAGACCGGCGGTATCCTGATCACTCCGCTGCCGGGTGCGACGGGCCTCAAGCCTGGTTCCGCTACGCGTCCGTTCTTCGGTGTGCAGCCGGCGCTGGTCGACAACGAAGGCAACATTCTGGAAGGGGCGACCGAGGGTAACCTGGTGCTGCTGGATTCCTGGCCCGGTCAGTCACGCTCGATCTATGGTGACCATGACCGCTTCGTCGACACCTATTTCAAGACGTTCAAGGGCACCTATTTCACCGGGGACGGCGCTCGCCGCGACGAAGATGGCTACTACTGGATCACCGGGCGCGTCGACGACGTACTGAACGTTTCCGGCCACCGTATGGGTACAGCCGAGATCGAAAGTGCGCTGGTTGCCCACAAGCAGGTCGCCGAAGCGGCGGTGGTGGGCGTGCCCCACGACATCAAGGGTCAGGGTATCTACGTGTACGTGACCCTGAACGCCGGCGTCGAGCCCAGCGAAGCCCTGCGCCTGGAACTGAAGAACTGGGTACGTCGCGAGATCGGCCCGATCGCCTCACCGGACTGCATCCAGTGGGCCCCTGGTCTACCCAAGACGCGGTCGGGCAAGATCATGCGCCGCATTCTGCGCAAGATCGCTGTAGGCGAATACGAAGGGCTTGGCGACATTTCCACGCTGGCGGACCCTGGCGTGGTGCAACAACTCATCAACGAGCACCAAAGCATGCTGACCCTTTCAGCGTGACTGTGCAGCTCCCCCAATAGCAGCTCTTTTTGGTTGCGTTAGGCCGTCTGCCCGCAAGGGTAGGCGGTTTTTTTTGCCACCAGTACAGTTGCTGGCTGCCATCCCGCCCAGCTGTGGCTGTCGGATCGCTGATGAGACACTCTAGAATGCGGCGCTAGTCACCAGTCTTTCGAGCACCTCATGCACATCACCTCCGGCCGTTGGGTCTATGGCTTCCTGTTGGCGCTCAGCACGGCGATGCTCTGGGGGGTACTCCCGATCATGCTCAAGGAAGTGCTGAAGGAGATGGACCCCTACACGGTCACCTGGTACCGGCTCTTCACCGCCGGCGCGGTGCTATTCGTCTGGCTCGCGTTCAACGGCAAGCTACCGTCCATTCGGGGCCTGTCCGGCAGTAATCGCGGGTTGCTGGCGGTGGCGATCCTGGGCCTGGCGTTCAATTACGTGCTGTACCTCAAGGGGCTCGATCGGCTCACGCCTGGCACCATGCAACTGATGATCCAGAGCGCGCCGGTCATGCTCATGCTAGGCAGCATGCTGGTGTTTCGTGAGCGCTTCGGGATCGGTCAGTCGATAGGTCTGCTCACGCTGCTGGTTGGCTTCGTCATGTTCTTCAACCAGCGGCTCGAAGAGCTGTTTACCCAACTCAGTGACTACACGCTCGGCATCCTGATCACCCTGGGCGCCGCGTTCACCTGGGCATTGTATGGGCTGGCGCAAAAGCAACTGCTGACCGCCTGGTCGTCGGTCAGCATCATGATGGTCATCTACCTGTCTTGCGCCATCATCATCCTGCCGTTCGCCTCACCCCTACAGGTGCTGCAGCTCAACACCCTGCAGACCTGGTTCCTGGTCGGCTGTTGCCTCAATACCCTGGTTGCCTACGGCGCCTTTGCCGAAGCTCTGGTGCACTGGGAAGCATCCCGCGTCAGCGCCACCATCGCCACCACGCCACTGTTCACCTTCAGCATGGTCGCGCTGGGCTCCATGCTCTGGCCTACCGTGGTCGAACCGGAACTGCTCAACAGCCTCGCCTATGTCGGCGCCATGTTGGTGGTGAGCGGCTCCGCACTCATCGCGTTGGCCCCCAGCCTGATCCAGAACATGCGCAACCGCCGCGTCCGCCAGATCACCGAAACACCGCCTCCGGCCGGTAGCTGAGCCAGCTTCAGACGAGTAGTGCCATCTGGCCAGAAATGATCTATCTTGGCGGAGCATCCGTGGTTGGGCCTTCGCTGCGCGAACCCAAAATTTGCGACATCATTGCGTCCCGTGGACGCGGGGGGATTTCCATGGCGAAGCGCATTCTGGTAATTCTCGGTCACCCGGCCAAGGAAAGCTTCTGCCGAGCTCTCGCCAATTCATACGTCGAAGGAGCTCGGGTAGCCGGTAATCAGGTTCAGCTTCTTGTTCTGGCTGATCTCTCCTTTGATCCGGTGCTTCACGAAGGTTACGCTACGATCCAGGAGCTCGAGCCCGACCTGCTGGCGGCCCGGGATGCCATCACGTGGGCACAGCACATTGTTTTCGTTTATCCCATCTGGTGGGGTGCGATGCCGGCGCTACTCAAGGGTTTTATCGATCGGGTTTTCCTCCCCGGGTTTGCATTCAGCTACCGTAACGGTTCTCCGTTATGGGATCGCTTGCTGTCGGGACGCTCGGCGCATCTGATCGTCACGATGGACACCCCTCCCTGGTATTTTCGTTGGGTATATCGCATGCCAGGCCACAATCAGATGAAGCGCACCATTCTAGAGTTCAGCGGCATCAAGCCCGTTACAGTTTCAAGCTTTGGCCGTGTGAAGGACAGCAGCCTGAAGACGCGGCAAAAGTGGCTTGCGCAGGCCCATGCGTACGGACGTAATGGGTAACAGGTCTTCACACGGCTGTGGGAGAGTCACGCGGGTACTGCGCACAGTTAAGCGCAGCCCGGCGGATACTAAAGCATCTCCTCCGGCCGCACGGCCTTGTCGAACGCTTGTTCGTCCAGGTATCCCAGGTCTACTGCTGCTTGCTTGAGAGTGGTCCCGTCCTTGTAGGCCTTCTTGGCGATGTCCGCGGCCTTGTCATAGCCAATCACCGGGTTCAAAGCCGTTACCAGCATCAATGAATTATCCAGGTGCTGGCGCATGGTGCGCTCGTCCGGCGCCATGCCTTCCACGCAGTGCTCCCGGAAGCTGTTGCAGCCATCGGTGAGCAGGCGGACCGTCTGCAGCACTGCGTTGATGATCACCGGCTTGAACACGTTGAGCTGAAGCTGACCATTGCTGGCAGCGATGCTCAGGGTAGTGTCGTTGCCGATGACCTGGCAGGCGATCATGGTGAGCGCTTCGCACTGGGTCGGGTTGACCTTGCCCGGCATGATGGAGCTGCCCGGCTCGTTCTGCGGTAGCCGCAACTCGGCAAAGCCAGCCCGCGGGCCGCTGCCGAGCAGGCGCAGGTCATTGCCCAGCTTCATCAAAGTAACGGCTATCTGCTTGAAGGCTCCATGCAATTGCACCAGTGGTTCGTGCCCGCTGAGCGCTGCGAACTTGTTGTCTGCGCTGGTGAAGGGCAGGCCGGTCAGTGAGGCGACTTCCTCTGCCAGCAATTCTGCGAAACCGGGTGGGGCGTTGAGGCCGGTGCCTACGGCGGTGCCGCCCTGGGCCAGCGCGTAGACTTCGGGCAGGGCGTGGTCCACTGCCCGCAAACCCATGTCCAGCTGCGCGACGAAGGCCGACAGCTCCTGACCGAAGGTGACGGGCGTGGCGTCCATCATGTGAGTTCGGCCGATCTTGATCAGCCGGGCATGCTCTTTAGCCTGGGCAAGCAGTGCGTTACGCAGGGACTGCACTGCCGGAACCAGACGTTCGCGGGTCTGAAGTACGGCGGCGATGTGCATTGCACTGGGGAAGGTATCATTGGAGCTCTGCGACTGGTTCACGTGATCGTTGGGATGCACAGGCTGCTTGCTGCCCCGGGGCTGTCCGGCCAGTTCGTTGCCACGATTGGCGATCACTTCGTTGACGTTCATGTTGCTCTGGGTACCGCTGCCAGTCTGCCAGACGGACAGCGGAAAGTGGTCATCCAGTTTGCCGGCCATGATCTCGTCCGCAGCCTGCTCGATCAGCTCGGCGATACCGCCGTCCAACTGGCCCAGCACGCGATTGGTGCGGGCAGCGGCTTTCTTGATCAGGGCAAGGGCATGGATCACCGCCATCGGGATTCGCTCCTCGCCGATGGCAAAATGGTGCAGCGAGCGCTGGGTCTGGGCGCCCCAGTAGCGGTCGGCTTCGACTTCGATAGGGCCCATGCTGTCGGTTTCGGTGCGTTTGCTCATCATTCCCCCTGTGGTAGGTGGCCGGTAACGCTGTCAGTATAGGGACTCATCGGGACCATCTGAGGATTGTGACAGCCATGCGGGGTTTTTTGTTGCTCTTGATCTGTTTACTCGCACCGCTTGCTCAGGCGGACGACGCCTCGCACCGCGCCGCCGCTGAGCGCTTTCTGAAGCTGGCCAAGGCAGAGGGTATGACGGCCCCCGTGTACCAGCAGGTTGCACAGCTGATACACGCCAACTTTTCCCAGGCGGGCGGTTCGCTGCAGTACGAGCCCATTCTGCGCCGGTATCAGCAACAGGCCCGCGAAGAAGTCGACCGGGTGTTGTCCTGGGAGGCGATCCGCGATGAACTGATCGATCTGTACGTGCCGGTGTTCACGGAGGAGGAGTTGAACCGGCTTTCCGAGTTCTACGAATCGGAGGTGGGCCGCAAGCTTATGGATCACCTGCCCGAACTGACTCGTGCCTCGATGAAGGTTAGTCAGGTGCGTGTCGAGGAACAATTGGCGCCGCGTATCGAGAAGCTGGTCGAAGAAATGGCTCAGGAAGTCGAAGCGCAGCAGACCGGCCTGCGCTGATCAACTCGCCTGAGCTACAATCGCGAGCATTCACATACGGAGGATTATTACCATGGGCCCCATGCAAGTTTCTCTGGAACAGGCGCTGCAGGCGTTGGCGCCGACGCATCTCGAGCTGATCAACGAAAGCCACATGCACAGCGTGCCGCCGGGTTCCGAGTCGCATTTCAAGGCGGTGGTGGTCAGCGCCGAGTTCACCGGCCTCAATGCCGTCAAGCGCCACCAGACCGTGTACCGTAGCCTGGGCGAGCTGATGGGACGGATTCACGCACTGGCGCTGCATACCTATACGCCGGAGGAGTGGGGCGCGCGTGCACACGCGCCCGACTCGCCCAACTGCCTCGGGGGCAGCAAGGCCGACCGACACTGATTCACCCGCCTCATCAAGCCTGCTAGACTTGCGCGCTTTCAACAGGTGCGCCCTTTGCGAGGGCGATCACTGAACAAACGAGGTAGACATGTCCCGCATCGTCGTTGTGGCGCTGTACAAATTCGTAACGCTTGAAGATTATCAGGAACTCCGCCAGCCCCTGCTCGATGTGCTCACCGCCAATGGGGCGAAGGGTACACTGCTGCTGGCTCTCGAAGGCATCAACGGCACCATCGCCGGCCCCCGCGAGGGCATGGACCAGGTTCTCGCCTGGTTGCGCCAGGACCCCCGCCTGGCCGATTTGGACTGGAAGGAATCGCTTTGCGACGAGATGCCCTTCTACCGCACCAAGGTCAAACTCAAGAAGGAAATCGTCACCATCGGCGTGCCAGGCATCAGCCCCAACGAGAAGGTCGGCACCTACGTCGAGCCTGCCGAGTGGAATGCGCTGATCAGCGACCCCGAGGTATTGTTGATCGATACCCGTAACGATTACGAGGTGGCCATCGGCACCTTCGAGGGCGCGATCGATCCGAAGACCAAGACCTTCCGTGAATTTCCTGACTACGTAAAAGAACACTTCGACCCTGCACGTCACAGAAAGGTGGCCATGTTCTGTACGGGCGGGATTCGTTGCGAGAAGGCCTCGAGTTATATGCTGCAGCAGGGCTTTGAGGAAGTTTTCCACCTCAAGGGCGGCATTCTGAAGTACTTTGAAGAGGTGCCTGTCGAGCAAAGCAAGTGGAACGGTGAATGCTTCGTGTTCGACAACAGGGTCACCGTACGCCATGATCTGGCTCCCGGCTCCTTCGACCAGTGCCACGCCTGCCGTCACCCGGTTTCAGCGGAGGACATGGCTTCGCCGCTGTTCGAAGAGGGGGTCAGCTGCCCGCACTGCTACGACAGCCTGCCCGAAAAGACTCGCAAGCGGGCCGAAGAGCGGCAGAAGCAGATTCGCCTGGCCAAGCTGCGTAATCAGCCGCACCCGATAGGCCTGCCGCAGGAGCTGGCTTCGCCGAACGCCAAGTAGTCAGGAGGTAGCCATGTCCCAGCGCCTGATCTATGTGATGGACCCGATGTGTTCCTGGTGCTGGGGCTTCATGCCGGTTATCCAGTCGATTCGCGAACGAGCGCCGGATTTGCCCATTCATTTCGTCGCGGGAGGCCTGCGGTTCAGCCAACGCGAAGTGCTGGATGAGCGCACCCGCGCAGCTCTGGCGGAACACTGGCAGGCCGCTGCCGAAAGCTCGGGTCAGCCCTTCGCTGACCCGCTTGGGCTGCCGTCGGGCTTCATCTACAACACGGAACCGGCCTGCCGTGCCATGTTGGTGGCGCGCGAGCTGGCTGTGGGCCGGGTAGCCGATCTGGTTGCTGCCATGCAGCATGCGTTCTACGTCGAACTGCGCGATCTGTGTCAGGTCAGCGTACTACTCGAGCTGGCCTCAGCCTGCGGCTATGACCCACATGTCTTTGCCGAGCAATTCGATGCTGAACTGACCCGTGCTGCAGTGGCGGTGGATCTGTCCTGGACACGGGATCTGGGCATCGCCGGCTTTCCTACCCTGCTGGCTCAGCGGGATGGCCAGCTGGCGCTGCTCGCGAATGGCTATCAGCCCGCCGCTTCCGTCCTGCCGCTGCTGGACCGCTGGCTGGCCCAGGGGCACCAGGGCTGATGCTGAGCCTGAGTACTCTGATTCATCTGGCCCTGCATGCGCTGGTACCGCTGGCGGTCGCATGGCTGTTCTTCCGCTCGTATTGGAAGAAGGCATGGCTGATCATGCTGGCGACCATGCTGGTCGATCTGGATCATCTGGTTGCCGATCCGATCTTTTCGCCGGACCGCTGCTCGATCGGCTTTCATCCATTGCACAGTTACACGGCAATCAGCGTGTATCTGGTGATGTCACTCTTTTCTCCCACACGACTGGTAGGGCTCGGACTGCTGATTCATATGGCAGTAGACGCCAGCGACTGCTGGCGCATGGCGGGTTTTCCGCTTGGCTGGTAGCCGTCAACCGCTCCAGACGCCTGGCTCGCTTACCGCATAGCCCTGCCAGGCGGTGATCCCCAATGCTTGAAGGGCTTGCCGCTCAGCTTCAGTTTGCACTTGCTCGGCGATCAGCTGGAGTTCTGCAGTGTTGGCCGCGTCGACCAGAACCCTCAGGTAGGTTTGTTTGCCAGGCAGGGTGTCCAGGTCTCGTAAAAAAGCGCTGTCGACTTTCAAATAGGCCAGGCCAAGCAAGGCGATGTCACCGATCAGCGTCAGACTGTGCCCAAAGTGCTGCAGGGCGACTTCAGTTTCGTACGGCCTGACCAGCCAGATCAGATCATCCAGCGCTTCGTGACCAAGCAACTGACGTGCATCGACTTCAATAATCAGGCGTGCAGCCGCCTCGCGGTGCGCATCCAGTTTCCGGGCCAGAGCATCCAGTGCAGCATCCGAGAACAGGGTTTCGGCTGTGATGCTCATGGCAATGTGCCCTGGTTGCCGACCCAAATGCGCCAAGGCCATGTCCAAGACGCACAGATCGAATTGGGTGCCGAGTCCGAAACGGGTGATCCAGGGCAACAGACTCCCGGCGGTGATAAGCTCACCCTGGTCGGTCGCAAGCCGTGCAAGAAGCTTGTGGTGCAGGGGGGTAGGATGGTCCTGAGCTATGGCTGGCTGGAAATGTGCCAGCAAACGGTTCTCGTTGAGCGCTCGGCTCAGGTCCTCCTGCCACTGCTCGGCGGATCTCTCGGGCGCCGTGCTATAGGTCAGCTCAATACCTGGGGTAATCACGTTCAGTTCGCGACGTGACTGACCGATAGCCTGGTCTATTCGGCGCATTGCCTGATTTGACGCTTCGCCTTCTCGATAGGCCGCAATGCCGAGTTGCAAGGGCGTTTCGTTGAGTGCATGGGCAAGGTTTTCAGCGCACTCGCGCATCTCGTCTAGACTTGCGGAAGGGGCTAGTAGCATGAACTCCCCACCCCGCACTCGAGCAGCCAGCCATCGCGGCTGCCGGCGCTGCATTTCCTGCAGGTTCTCGCCAAGCTTGCGGAGCCAGCTGTTGACGCGTTCGGCACTCTGAGTCTGGTTCAAGGCTGCCAGATCCGGCAGGCGTGCGGCGAGCACAAAGCCTCTCTCTTCCTGTTCGGATGTCAGCGCGGCACTCATCGCATACTCGAAGGCCAGTCGATTCGGCAGGCCGGTCAGGGGGTCCTCATAGGCTTCGCGTCGGTAGCTTTCGGTTCGCTTGGCTTCAGCTTCCATCAGGCGCTTGACCCTGGTGACCATCTGGTTCATTGCCAGCACCAGTGGCCGCAGTTCGGCGGTACTTGGCAGGTTGCTCTGAATGCGATATTCGCGCCTGCCCACTGCGGATGCCTGGGCGGCAAGCGAGCGCAGCGGGCGTAGCTGCCTGCGAAGCAGCCAGGTGGCAAGCAGGATGCCAATCACCCCGCACAGCACAAGCCATCCTGCCATGCCGAGCGCGCTCTGCCACAGCCGGTCCAGGGCAAAGCCCGGGTGGCTGGTTACGTGCACCTCGGCGTGCTGCTGCCAGCCGCGCATCACCACGGCACGACCGGTCTGAGCACGCAGATCAACCAGTCGGATAAACCAGGGCGGGGCCCGCAAGCCAGTTAGGGTACGCTCGCGCTGCAGAATGAGCCCGCCGTCCTCGATCAGCGCTACCTCGATTCGCGAGAAATAACCGCTGTCGAAAATCGCGTTAACCAGTAGTTCGGTCATTGCTGGATCGGCGACATGGGGGGCGAGAGACAACCCTAGTGCAGTCGCCGCGTCCTGGGCGTGGGCTGCCAGTTGTGCCTGCATCTGGCCCCGAGAGCTATCCATGCTGATCCAGTAGCTGCCAGCAAACGCGGCCGCGAGTAGCAGGCCCATTGCCAGAACAAGCTGTTTAACCAACGACATCCTCTAATCTCCTGTTCGCTGGAGTCCGTTACCGGAATCCTTCGATCCTCAGTTTATTCTGCACATCCTGCCAGCGGGGCAGGCGCTGAGCCGACCCTATCTGCTGAGCGCCGCCCGCAAGCCAGAGGCCGCGGGTATTGAAGCTATAGACCGGAACAAGATCGGGGCGTCTCGAGGCAGGAAGTATCTCGTCGATCAGGTTGTCCAGGATGAGTGGTTCGGCGCTGGGAGTGGCATACCACGCGAGAACCATGTGAGCTTGATCGAGTTCGATGGATTTAACGTAAGTCAGCCGCAACTTTTCCGGCGGGATGCCCAGCTCCTTCAAGCTCAAGTATTTGGCAATGGCGAAGTCTTCGCAGTCGGCGGCGCCCTGGATCAGGGACTCGATAGGGGTGGCCCAGTAGTCTGGCTCGCCCCAGATCAACTTGTCGTCGTCGAAGCGAAGCTGGCGATTGAAAAATCGATTGACCGCGTCCAGCCGGGAAGGGGTGGTAGCCGGGCGCTGACTTTCGATCAGCGTCTGCCAGGCTTTCAGCCGCGCATCTGCGCGTGAGTCGATGCGATAAAGTTCGGCTGCTCGGGTGAACAGCCTCTGAAAGTCCAAGTGCTCGGACGCCTGGAGGCTACCGGGCAGCAGGACAGCCAGACTGATTGCCGCCCGCCAGTGCAACAGGCGACGACTGGCGGCGATCACGCGGCTGGCTCAGCTGGGGTCAGTTACGCGGCGAGAGCAGAGCGGGCCGTGGCTTGTCTTCAGGCGCGTGGAACAGCAAAAACAGCTGCGTGAGCACTTCGGGAATGTGCTCCATCATGTCCTCGACCATGTCCTGATCCTGGGCGATCTCGGCGAATTCCGGTTGGTCCTCGAACAGCCCGGACCCGACCATGATCGGCAGCAACAGCTCACTGACCACTTCTTCTTCGTGCGAGAACCAGGCTTCTTCACGCAGAAACACGCCTTCCAGAAAACCGACACACCAGCTGCGCAGATCGGAATAATCCGGCTCGTCGCCCAGGGTCAGATCGCACGGCGGTTCGAGGTCTTCGTCACTGGCCAGCTCACGGGCGATGTGTGCCTTGAGTTCGCGCAGGGTGGCTTCGATTTCCTGTTTCTGGACGTCGTCGGCGTAGTTTGGCTCTTCGGCGAAGAGTTCGGCAATCCACTCGTCCTCTTCCACCTCGACTGGGCTGATCGACAGGGCGGTCAGGAAGCCGTGGCCGGCGAGGAAGTCGAGCGCTTCATCGTGCAGGTCGTCGGCGTCGAGGAACTGCTGCAGGCGGTCGAGACGGTCGGCAAAGGACATGTGGCACCTCATGGTTGATGATCATGCATTGTACGCAAGGGCCGGAATATTTGCCAAAGCATTGCCGCTTTGCGGAAGGTGGCTCAGATATCTGGCCGGCTGGGCTGTTATAATCAGCGTTTTTCATCGGCAGCGCCCCTCAGGGTGCGTGGCAGAAGGGGATACATGCGCGAGCAGGCGTTGCAGCGACTGAAGGACGTGTTCGGCTACGGTGAATTCCGCGGCCAGCAAGCCGACATCATCGAGCAGGTCGCGGCGGGTGGCGATGCCCTGGTGCTGATGCCCACCGGGGGTGGCAAGTCGCTCTGCTATCAGGTCCCCGGCCTGCTGCGCCAGGGCGTTGCCGTGGTGGTGTCGCCGCTGATCGCGCTGATGGATGACCAGGTGGCTACGTTGCAGGAGCTCGGCCTCTCGGCCGCGGCGCTCAATTCCACCCTGGACGAACACACTCAGAGGCTTATTGCCAGCCAGTTGCGCAACGGCGAACTGGACTTTCTTTACCTAGCGCCGGAGCGGCTGCTCAAGCCGCGCACGCTGCAGTTTCTGCAAACGCTGAATATTGCCCTGTTCGCCATCGACGAAGCGCACTGCGTGTCCCAGTGGGGGCATGACTTCCGTCCGGAATACCTGCAGCTCGGTCAGCTCGCCGAGCTGTTCCCGGGGGTGCCGCGTATTGCCCTGACCGCGACCGCCGATGAGCGCACTCGCCAGGAAATCATCCAGCGGTTGAAGCTCGAACAGGCAGCCTGTTTCGTGTCCGGGTTCGACCGACCGAATATCTTCTACCGCATCGTGCCCAAGGATCGACCACGCCAGCAGCTGGTGAGTTTTCTCGGTCGCCACCGAGGCAACGCCGGCATCGTCTATTGCCTGTCACGCAAGAAAGTCGAGGATACCGCCCAGTGGTTGAGCGAGCAGGGCTTTCCGGCCCTGCCTTACCACGCTGGTCTCTCCACCGACCTGCGGGCCAGCAATCAGCGCCGATTCCTCAATGAAGAGGGGCTGATCATGGTGGCAACCATCGCCTTCGGCATGGGCATCGACAAGTCCAACGTGCGCTTCGTAGCCCATCTGGATCTGCCCAAGAGCATCGAGGCCTATTACCAGGAAACCGGTCGGGCAGGTCGCGATGGCCTGGCCGCCGATGCCTGGATGGCGTACGGGTTGCAGGACGTTCTGATGCTCAATCAGATCATGGCCAACTCGGAGGGCGACGAGCGGCACAAGCGTATCGAACGGCACAAGCTCGACGCCATGCTAGCGCTCTGTGAGCTGACCACTTGCCGCCGTCAGGCATTGCTCGGCTATTTCGGCGATGAGCTGCCCGAGCCCTGCGGCCATTGCGACAACTGTGTCGATCCGGCGCCGACCTGGGATGGCAGTGAAGCGGCGCGCATGGCGCTGTCCACCGTTTACCGTAGCGGACAGCGTTACGGGGTAGGGCACCTGGTCGACATTCTGCTTGGCCGGGACAACGAAAAGATACGCACCGCGGGGCATCAGCACCTGTCCACCTACGGCATTGGCAAACACCTTGGCGAACAGGAGTGGCGCTCGGTTTTTCGGCAGCTGATCGCGCGTAATCTGGTTGAGATCGACCTGGATGGCTTCGGCAGCCTGCGCCTGACCGACAGCTGCCGCCCGCTGTTGCGTGGCGAGGAAACGCTGCTGCTGCGCAAGGATGTGGCACGCTCGGCGCCGGTCCCGGGGCGTTATGCAGACAAGCCGGTGATTGCTGAATCCGACCGGGCCCTGTGGGAGTCGCTGCGGGCGCTGCGCAAACGGCTGGCCGAATCCCACGGGGTCCCGCCCTATGTGATCTTTCCAGACTCGACGCTGGTCGACATGCTTCGCCAGCGCCCAGCCAGCCTTCGCGAGATGGGCATGGTCAGCGGCATTGGCGCACACAAGCTGGAGCGCTATGGTGCCGACTTTCTCTCGGTGCTGCAGCAGGGCGATCAGGCCGAGGCGGCGGCAGACCAGGATCGTCAGAGGGCGCAGGAAGTACATGCCCTGGCACTGGCTGGCATGAGTGCCGAGCAGATCGCGCGCCAGCGGGGATTGCCGGAAAAGCAGGTTTACCTGCGTCTGGCACAGGCGATCACCGCAGGGCAGATTGCCCTGCAGCATGCGGTGGATCTGCCGGAGGAGCAGCTGGAGCAGATTCAGGACATGTTCCTCAACGATGCCGAGGAGGATCTGCCCGGTGTTCGTGCGGTCGCCGAACAGCTCGAAGGTACGGTCGAGGAGGGCGTCTTGCACTGCGTGCGCGCCGCCCTGTTGCTCGAAATCGCTGGTTAGAACGTCTGGCCCAGGCGCATGTACAGGGCGCTTTCGCCCTCCTGGTTGGCGCCGAAGCCGAAGAACAGCGGCCCAAGCAGGGTATCCATGCCCAGCAGCAGGCTGCCAGCACTGATATAGCCGGTATCGAAGCCGTCTTCCTCGCGGTTGTAAACCCGCCCGAACTCGAAGCTGCCTCCGAGGTAGACCGGCATATTGATTGGCACGAAAGTCCCCGGGTTAAGCCTGCGGTAGTACACGACGCGAGCGAGATTGTAGTTCTGCCCGGCCAGAGCGTTCTGCCTGAAGCCCGAGAAGCGTCCAGGCCCGCCCAGCACGAAGCTGCTCTGGGCGACATTCACGCTGCTGTCGGTGCGCCCGAGGAAGCCGCCCAGTTGCCAACTGTTCAGCCCGAAGGAAAACGCCTTGTTGGCATGGAATTCCACCTGCTGATAGCGCGAGTCGGCGCCCAGGTCGGGTTCGGATTGACGCCAGCGCAGACGTGCTTCATCACCGGAACGGGGAAAGTTCACATCGTCTAGCGTGTCCCTGTCGATCTGGAGCGTGTAGAAGGCCTCCTGGAAACTGAAGGACGGCAACTCGGGATCACCCACACGCACCTTGGCATCGCCCCAGTAGCGGGAAATGCCGAAACGAATCTCGCCGCTGTTGGAGATCTGCCGGCCAACGTTGATACCGCTACCGTAGCGCAACTGACGATAGTCGACCACCGGGTCGTTATTGACGATTACCTCGATATTGCGTGATTCGGCGTCCAGAAACGGTGCCACGAAGTAACGTGAGCCATAGTCCAGCGGCTGGTAGAACTCCGTATAGACCAGTTGGTGCTGCCCAAGCTGCACCCGGGTAAGCCATTCGGCACCCAGTGGATTGACACCGTTCACCCGGAAGCTGGCCCCGATATTGAACTGGCTCCCGCCGCGAAAATCGTCTTCGAGGTTCAGGCCGAAACGCAGGTAGTCTGTGCCGGTGAGCCGGCCGGTGGTGCGCACCAGAAGAATGTTGCGGTCATCCTCGTATTCGATTTCGTAGTTCACCCGTGCGAAGTAGTCGGTACCGTAGATGGTCCCCATGTCGGTTTCCAGACGCTCGAGGTTCAGTGGTTCTCCGATTGGTTGGCGGATCATGTTGCGTACGATTTCGTCCGCGACTATTCCACTGTTCTCCACCCGTATCTCATGAATGATCGGCTGCCGCTGGGGTCGGTAGGAGGCTCGGTTACCGCCTGGGGTGGTCCTCAGAGGCGAGGCAGCGAAGGCCTGCACTGCTTCTGTTTCGGTCAGGCTGCGCTGGCCGGCGGCAATCGCCGCGGCTGCATCGGCAAAGCTGCTGAAGCCGATGTCGCCCAGATCCGGCTGGATCAGCAAGTCCTGCGGGCCGAGAGTGGCCAGTTGTTCTTCGGTATTGCGCCGGGTCAGCAGCGTGGTGGTCTGATCCATTATGTCGACTATGGTCTTGAGCTGCCGAGCGGATTTCAGCGGAGTAGCGATGTCCACGACAATCACCCGGTCAACGCCCATGCTGCGCGCCACGTCCACGGGCAGGTTCTTCGACAGGACGCCGTCTACCATGAGTCTTCCGTCGATCGGCACCGGAGTGAAAAAGCCCGGCAGAGCCATGCTTGCACGCATTGCCTGGGGGAGGTGGCCGCGATCGAAGACCACTGCCTCCCCGGTCGCGATGTCGGTAGCCACTGCACGGAACGGGATGGGTAGGCGGTCGAAATCATCCAGCCCGTTGGTGTGTACCAGCAGCGTCTCGAGTATCAGGCCAAGGTTCTGGCCCTGCAGTAGTCCCAGCGGAAAGCTTGGTCTGCCCCGGTCGAAGCTCAACCGCTGTTTAACCAGAAAGTCTCGATCATCCTGCTTGCGGCGAAACGGGATGTCCTCTCGCAACGGGCTGTCGCTCAGGGCCGTCTGCCAGTCCATTTCCAAGGCGATCTGTTCGAGTTCATCAGCGCTGTAGCCTGCGGCGTAAAGTCCGCCGACAATAGCGCCGAAGCTGGTCCCGGCAATGGCGTGAATGGGGATGTTCAGCTCTTCCAGCTGCTTCAGCACGCCGATATGTGCCAGACCGCGCGCTCCGCCACCGGACAGTACCAGGCCGGTTCGCAATTCTTCGGCCACCGAAATGGGTGCCAGCGTGAGCAGCAGCAAGAAAACGAAGCGTTTGAACATGAGAATGGGCCTACAAGCGAACCGGGGGTGCCAATCGGGCATTGTATACGAGCTGCGCCGTTTCGCGGCGAATCGAGGCTGGCAAATGATGACGTCATGTAATGGCCATGGCGCTGTCACCCCGTCGTCACACCGCTGCTCTAGGGTCTATTCATACTTCCCAGGGAGAAACGCCCATGACCCAGGCAGAATTCCTTCAACCAACCGGCAAGCAGCGCGTCCGCACAGTGTGGATTTCCGATCTCCATCTGGGTACCAGGGGTTGCCAGGCAGAGAAGTTGTCTCTCTTTCTGAAGCGCTACGAATGCGATCATCTGTATCTTGTCGGCGACATCATCGATGGCTGGCGACTGCGCAAGGGAATGTACTGGCCGCAATCCCACACCAATGTCGTCAGGCGCATTCTCACCATGAGCAAGCGGGGTGCCCGGGTTACCTACGTCACCGGCAACCATGACGAATTTCTGCGCCGCTACTCCGGATTGTTGCTGGGCAACATCTGTCTGACCGATGAGGTAGAGCACGTCACTGCCGATGGGAGACGCTTGCTGGTGGTGCACGGGGACCAGTTCGACGTGATCACCCGTTGTCACAGATGGCTGGCCTTTCTCGGCGATCACGCCTACGAGTTCAGCCTTACGTTGAACCGCTGGTTCAACTACTGGCGCAGCCGGTTGGGCTACGGTTACTGGTCTCTGTCAGCCTATCTAAAGCACAGGGTCAAGAAAGCAGTCAGTTACATAGGCGACTTCGAGGATGCTCTGACCCACGAGTGCGTGAAGCGCGGCTATCAAGGCGTGATCTGCGGCCACATTCATCATGCGGAAGTGCGCGAGGTGAACGGTGTGACCTATCACAACTGTGGCGATTGGGTTGAGTCCTGCACTGCGCTGATCGAACATTGGGATGGGCAGATCGAGCTTTATCAGTGGAATGACGTCGAGGCCGCGGTGACCAGTATGCCGATTCCGGCACCTCCTGCTGAAGAGGTACCGATGGAGCTGGTCAAATGATGACCTTGTCGCGCAACTTTCTGGCGGCCTGTTCGAGCGCCCGGACTACGGCGTCCTTGTCGTTGTTGCGAATGCTGCTGGTGTCCAGGTACATCGAGAAGCCGGGCACCTCGTGTTCGACGAAGCTCGGCGCGGCGCCAAGGTCGCGGCGCAGGCCTACTACCTGATAGATCTGCACTGGTCTTGAAAAGCCCTTGACGCTGATCTGTCCCTTGTCGCGGCACATCACAAGATCCTTCACAAGTGAGTAGGTCTCATGGGGAATCAGAATCTCCCCTGCCTCGGCGGCACTCTCCAGTCGGCTGGCAAGATTTACCTCGCGGCCGATGATGGTGTAGTCCATGCGGTTTTCGGCGCCGAAATTTCCTACGGTGCAGTAGCCGGTACTCAATCCCATGCGGATTTCCAGCGGTCGGGTGATGCCCTGGCTACGCCATTGCTGCCGCAGTACCTTCATGTGCTTGCGCATGGCGATGGCCATCGAGACCGCCGCTTCAGCGTCTTCCTTTGCGCCGCGGGTTTCGGGGTCGCCGAAGAACACCATCACGCTATCACCGATGAACTTGTCGATGGTCCCGCCGTGTTGCAGCGCAATGCGCGCCATTTCGTTCAGATAATTGTTGAGCAGATCGGTCAGAGCTTCGGCTTCCATTTCTTCTGCCAGCTCGGTGAATCCCCGAATGTCTGAAAAGAACACGGTGAGCTTGCGGCGCCGGGTTTCCAGAGTGACGCTTTGCTGTCCGGAAAAAATCGATTCCCATACCTGCGGTGAAAGGTACTTGGCGAGGTTGCTGGCCAGTCGGCTGGTTTTTTCCTGCTCGGCGCTGATGACCTTCTGCGCCTGCTCGAGACTGCGGCCCTGACGGTAAACGAAAGATGCGACGGTAACGGTAAAGGCCGCACCGCTGAGGATCGCGACGAAGGCGACCAGCGGTGGGCTGTAGAGCTGGGGCTCGGGCATCACCACAGCCATTGCCGCCAGGATCCCGATCAGGCTGAGCAGCCAGCCGGCAAGCAGATAGAGCGGGCCGCCAATGATGATGCTGGCAAAACTGATCAGCATCATAAACACCAGGCTCGGCACCATGTTGAATGAGGCGAGTGTTATGAAAACACCGGTGTGCAGGCCGTCCAGAGCGAGGAGTCCAAGCCGTGCGCCCAGCCCTTCGAGTCTGCTGATTCGTTCCGTGGCAAGCCGAACCAGATGTGGGTAGGCCAGTGCGTAGAGCGTCACCCCGACATTCAGCGCGGTGATCCCGTCCACGATCGCCATGGCGATGAAGGTAAAGGCCACGCAGAGGTAAGCCATTACACGGGAATAATAGCCTTCTAGCGGCGGTCTTACCGGCTGCAGGCGTTTCTCAAGGGTCATGATCAGCGTTTCCTTGGCCGATTGATGGCCATGGCTGATCAGCGGATTGATTTTTTACTACATTGAAGGCTGATCGGCCGGGGCGGAGCAGGCCGATCATAATACGCATCCCTGCGCAGGGGAATGCTGTCAGGACGCTTCTGCCCGTTCTTCCTGCACTGCCTTGTAGATGCTCCGCCGCGGTCGTGCGAAAACTCGCCTGAGCATCGGTTCGAAAAATTCCAGTGGTTCGGATTGATAGTCGGCGTCGAACGCCGGCGCATCGTAGAGCGCGCAGAACTCGGCAGTACGCTGGTACAGAGGGTGGTCCTTGAACTGCTCGCGCAGGTGTCGATCCATGCCCAGGTGGTGGAAAAAGTAATAGCCCTGAAAGACGCCATGCTTCTCTACCATCCAGAGGTTCTCTTCACTAACGAAGGGCTTGAGGATGGCGGCGGCGATATCGGGATGGTTGAACGAACCAAGGGTATCGCCTATGTCGTGCAGCAGTGCGCAGACGACATATTCCTCATCCCGGCCATCGCGGTGTGCCCGGGTCGCGGTTTGCAAAGAATGCTGAAGGCGATCTATCGGGAACCCGCCGAAATCTCCATCAAGCAGCCTGAGGTGGACCATGATCCGGTCCGGCAATTCGGCAGCGAATGGCTTGAAGTGGCTGGAAATGATGTTCCAGTCCTCGGCCGTGCCTTCCTGCATGGCCTTGAATGTGGCGCGTTGCTCACCCATGTGGCTTCTCCTGCTGGCTTGAGGGTAACAGCATACGGCTGTCGAGCGGTGGCGACTGTCGCAAAGCTGACAAAGGTGAACTCAAAAGCGGATTCGGCCGGTCAGTGCATCCTTCAGCATCACCCAGTCTCCCATGAAGCTGTACAGGGGGTATTTGAAAGTGGCCGGCTTGTTCTTCTCGAAGAAGAAATGACCCACCCACGCAAAGCCGTAGCCTGCCAGCGGCAATGCGATCAGCCAGCCCCAGCTTTGCGTCAGCAGGGCATAGGCGAGAATGGCGAGCACCAGCAGGCTGCCGGCGTAATGCAGCCTGCGGCTGGTATCGTTGGCGTGTTCGCTGAGGTAATAGGGATAGAACTCGGCAAAGGAACTGAAGGTCATTTCCTTATCCGGTGCGGTCTGGGCCGGGTTGCTCATGGTAGCGTCCTCTTGTTGTCTTGTCGGTGTCGTGACATGGGCTATGTCTGCAGTGTAGTGCAAGGAAAATGTGCGCATCATGGCCTGGCGGGCCAAACCTTTAGCTTGCGGCCGGGTTTTGTGCCCGCCGGGCTTTGCTCTATCATCGCAGCCTGAACCGGCGCAGGACGACGCCGGACCCAAGACAGTCGAGAGCCTCATGCCGCATGCCGAACGTACCACTTCCTCTACCTGGGCCCAGGCGATAGTAGATGCCCTGGCCAGCGAGGGGTTAGACGTTCCTGCGCTGTTCGCTGAACTGCAACTGGAATACGGGTTGCTGGTCGAGCCAGACGCACGTATTCCCCAGGACTCGATCACGCGCCTCTGGCATCTTGCGGTCAAGCATTCGGGCAACCCGGCCATTGGCCTTAACATGGCCCGGGTAATTCGTCCGGCGCACTTCAACGTCCTCGGTTTTGCACTCATGTCCAGCGCAAACCTCAGGGAAGGCTTCGCTCGTATCGTTCGCTATCAGCGTCTGATCGGGGAGGCCGCCGATCTCAATCTGCAGGTGCGACCCAACTGCTACGAGCTCGAGGTGGCAATTCACGGGGATGCGCTCCCGGCACCGCCGCAGAGCCATGACGCGGCGCTTGCCTATGCAGTGGCCTTCGTCCGCTGGATGACCGGTGAGCCGATCCGACCGCTGAAGGTCAGCTTCGCCTGCCCGGCACCGGTTGACGTGGCTGCCTATAGCGCGCTGTTTGAGTGCCCGCTGGAATTCGATGCGCCGCGTTATTGTCTCAGCTATTCTCGCGAGGTCATGGAGAAACCGCTGGCGACGGCCAATGCGGCGCTGTCCCAGGCCCATGAGCGTCTGGCTGCGGAATACCTGGCGCGATTCGAGCAGTCGCGGGTGACGCATCAGGTGCGTCAGGTACTGTGCCGGCTGCTGCCGCAGGGTGAGCCCAAGCGCCAGGCGGTCGCCGATGCGCTGCGTATGAGTACCCGTACCCTGCAGCGTCGGCTTCAGGAAGAGGGAAAGAGTTTTCAGCAGGTACTGGACGAGACGCGGCGGGAGCTGTCCATTCAGTATCTTGGCCAGCCCCAGCTCACGCTTCTGGAGATTGCCTATCTGCTTGGGTTCGCTGACCCGAGCAATTTTTTTCGCGCGTTCAAACGCTGGTTCGGTATGCCGCCCGGCCAGTTCCGGCTCAGTCGAGGCAGCTCGACAGCCACGCCGCTAACCCGGGAGGACAGTAATTGATGGACGCGTTGAGGGCCCTGCATGAACGTGTTTCGGTGCCCCGCCTGGTTGGGCCCGCTCCAACCGCGCAGCAGTGCCAGGCGCTGTATCAGGCGGCACTGCGTGCCCCGGACCATGCCTATTTGCGGCCCTGGCGATTTCTCGTGGTGCAAGGTGAGGGGCTCGAGCGGCTGGGCGAATTGTTCGGCGCGGCAGCCCTGAGCGATACCCCGGATCTGTCGGCAGACACGCTTGCTCGATATCAGGGGCTACCGCTGCGCGCGCCCATGGTGATCGTCTGTATCACCAGTCCCACTCAGCATCCCAAGGTACCCTTGGTCGAGCAGCAGATGTCCTGTGCGGTGGCGGTCGGCAACATGCTGGTAGCAGCGCATGCCCTGGGACTCGGCGCGGTCTGGCGCACCGGCGATCTGGCCTATCACCCGCTCATTCGCCGGGGCCTGGGGCTGGCCGAGGCGGAGGAGATTGCTGCCTATCTCTACGTCGGGCATCCCGCCGGAGAGCGCAAAAGCGTGCCGACACTGGATCCGAGCGAGTTTTTCAAACCCTGGCCTGAGGATTGAGCGCGGGCAGTGCTATCTCTGCGCGCAGACCCTTTGCCGCATTGAGTGAAAACGCCAGCGTCCCGCCATGCCGGGCTATCGCCCGGCGGGCAATGGCGATACCCAGGCCGTGACCGCTGTCGGCGGGCTGCCCGGGAAGTCGGGCGAAGGGTTCTCCCAGCCGCTCCAGCCACTCCGGCGGAACGCCGGGACCCTCGTCGTCGATACGGATTCTGATGATCGAGTTCTCGGCCTGAACGCTTACGCTGATTTCACCTTCAACTGGTGAAAACCGCAGGGCGTTGCGCAGCAGGTTGTCCAGAGCGCCGGCGAGTTGATCAGGCCAGCCGCTGATAACGAGTTTTTCGCAGCCGCTGACAAGAATTTGCTGACCGGCTTCGGCAGTGAAGCGTGCATCTTCCACGACGTCAGCAATCAGCGCCCCTAGATCGAAGTGTTCAGGGGGCGCGTCCTGCGTATCCAGCCGGCTGAGCGCCAGGATCCCCTCGATCAGACGGTCCAGACGAGTGCATTCCCGATCGAGCCGGTTCCATAGGGGATCCCCCTGCTCGAGGTCGCGTTTGCTTCCCAGTGCCATGCCAAGACGCAGGCGCGCCAGCGGCGAGCGCAGTTCGTGTGAAATATCCCGCAGCAGCTGCTGTTGGCTGTTCAGCAAGGAATTGACCTGTTCGGCCATGCTTTGAAAGCGCCGCGACAGATCGCCGATCTCATCCTGGCGGCGGCCGATACTGGAGAGTGTCTCGGCGTCGAACTGACCCTTGGCCAGCGCCTGTGCGGCAAGCCCGAGCTTGCCAAGCGGGGCAGTAAGATAGCGGCTCAGAAGCAGGCTCAGCAGAGCGAGCATGAGCATGGCCAGGGTGACGTTGGCGACCAGTGCGAAGGGTGTCCGCTGCCAGCGAAACAGCTCTGGAGCAGGGACGTGCAAGGTAAGCTGGTACTCCGCGCCGGGCGAGGCCCAGGCAAGCTGGAGCAGACGGCCATGGCGGCGTTCGGTTGATTGACGTGACTCTTCGGGCAGTCCCCCGATCCGGGGCAGGGTGCCGGGCAGCAGGCTGTAGCCTTCATCATTGTACAGTTGTGCCCGAAGCCGGTGCTGGCGCCGCTGGGTTTCCAGCCAGCGCTGTGCGGCAAGGGGGCCCTGATACTCGTAGGTCTCGACCAGTTGTTCGGCGAAATCGCGCAGGTGGGGGTGAAACTGCAGCAGGAGCCAGTCCTGCTGCAGTGTACGGCTAACCAGAAATCCCGATACGCCGACCAGCAGTGTAGCCAGCCAGAGTACCGCGAATACCTTCCAGAACAGCCGCATCGGCGATCAGCGCTCGTTACGCTGGTGTTTGCCGTGGTGTTGCTTCATTCGCTCGACGCGTTGCTGATGTATGGTGTCGAGCTTTTGGCGCTGCTCTGCGGTAAGAATTTCATCCATGCGGTTTCTGGTCTCGTCACGCAGTGCCTTGCGCTTTTCGTATTGTTCGGCATGCAGTTCGCTCACTTCGCGTTTCTGCTCCGGAGTCAGATCGAGCTGTTCGCTGAGTCTGTCAAGATAGCGTTGGTGATGCTGACTTGTGCTGGTATCGGCCAGCACAGCGCCGGACAGAACGGTGGAGAGGGCAAGGGTGGTGGCGATGATGAGTTGTTTCATGGCAGATCTCCTGAGTCGCTCAAAGGGACCGATGTCTCCGGTCGATGATTGCCAGTCTAGGGAGATGTTCGTCAGTCAGTGCCAGTGCCGTGTAAAGGTTGTGTAAAGCGCTGATCAGCTCCAGAGGTATCCCCGCCCGCGGACCGACTGGATGCGTGGTCGGCCGTCAGGGTGCGGGCCAAGCTTGCGTCGAAGGTTGCTCATGTGCATGTCCAGGCTGCGGTCGTATGGACCAAGCGGTTTGCCCAGCGCCTGCTTTGAAAGCGCCTGCCGGTCCACCAGCTGCGCCGGACGCTCCATCAGGGCGCGGAGGATAAGTGCCTCGGTCTGGGTTAGTGGGAGGAGTTCGTCATTCAGCCAGACCATCAGTGATTCGGTATCCAGGCGCAGGTCGCCGGCTTGCAGCATCATTTGGGTGCTTTCTGTCTGCGGCTGTGCTCGCCGCAACAGAGCGCGGAGTCGAGCCACCAGCTCCCTGGGGTCGCAGGGTTTGGGCAGGTAGTCGTCCGCGCCAAGTTCGAGCCCGAGAATGCGGTCGACTGGTTCGCCACGGGCGCTGAGCATCAACAGCGGAACTCGACAGTTCTGGCGCAGCGACCGCAATACCTCGAGCCCATTCATGCCCGGCAACATTACATCGAGGATGATCGCATCAGGTGGCTCCCTGCGGGTCAGCTCCAGTCCCGCAGGCCCATCATGGACGGCGGTGACGCTGAAGCCTTCCGCTTTCAGCCAGTCGGCCAGCAGCTCGCAAAGCTCGATATCGTCGTCGATTATGAGTATGTGATAACCACTCAATTGAGCCATTCCCTCCGGCGGTTTCGTCCTCCCGAACGACCCAGTATCAGGCCCACCAGCAGACTGATGGCGACGGTCGAGCCGCCAATGATGAACCAGCGCTGACGGTCCTCCTCGCGGCGCAGAGCGCTTGCGCGTTCGGACTCGTCAAGGCGCTCGCGCAACGCGGTGTTTTCCGCCTCGAGTTGCTCGAGCCGCTGGGGTTGACCGCCTGCCAGTTCGTCTTCGAGCCGCTGGCGCTCGGCTTCTACGCGGGCCAGTTCTGCCTGCAGCACCCCGGCATCCTGCTCTGCGTCAGGGTCGGCCGGTTCGGTTGGCGGGACAACCTGCGCCTGTACGGCCGCTCCGGCGAGCAGGACAGCCGCCAGCACCATCACTACGGAGATAGATCTGGACATGGACGAACTCCTGTCAGGCTGGCAGCACGCGCTTGAACGGTTTGACGATCACCCGGTCATAGACGCCGGCTGACACATAAGGATCCGCATCGGCCCAGGCCTGGGCCGATGCCAGCGAGTCGAACTCCGCAATGATCAGGCTACCACTGAACCCGGCCTCGCCGGGATCTTCGCAGTCTATGGCGGGGTGCGGCCCGGCAAGTACCAACCTTCCGGCAGCCTGCAGTTGCTTGAGCCGCGTCACATGCTCGGGGCGGGCCTCCAGTCGCCGGGTAAGGCTGTCGGATACGTCAGTGCCCATGATGGCGTACAGCATTGCTGAGTCCTTGTGCGTTCGGGGTTGTGCGCTAACTTATGTCATTACATTAGGCGTTGTCAGCGGTTGCAGCCCATAATAGATAAAATTCCTTCGATTCTTCGGTCATGGAGCTCTCTTGCTAGCCGATCTGCACATGCACAGCACCGCGTCCGATGGCGTGCTCGATCCGGTGGAGCTGATGCACCGCGCCGCTGCCGCCGGGGTGGAGCTGATAGCCCTGACCGACCATGACTCCCTCGATGGCCAGGCCGCCGCGCGCCAGGCTGCAGAGCAACTGGGAATGAGCTGGCTATCGGGCGTCGAGCTGTCGGCTCTCTGGCAGGGGCAGACTCTGCACGTGCTTGGGTATGGCTTCGATCCGGACGACGAGTCCTTCAACGCTCATGTTCAGGGTGTGCAGGCCGGACGTTGGAAGCGGGCCGAGGAAATCGCCGATCGTTTGGCCTCCAAACGGATTCCCGGTGCCCTGGAAGGCGCGCTGGCGGTACAGCGTACCCACGGCGCCGAACTGCACAGTCCCCCGGCCCGCCCGCATTTCGCCGACTGGATGGTGCTGGCCGGCCACGTGCGCGATCGTGCCGAGGCATTTCAGAAGTGGCTTGGCGCCGGCAAGCTGGGCGATGTCAAACAGCACTGGCCCGCATTGCCCGAGGCGGTTGCGCCGTTACGCGCAGCCGGCGGCATCGCGGTGCTGGCGCACCCGTGGCAGTACGGGCTGACGCGGTCCAAGCTGCGCCGCCTGTTGCGTGATTTCGCCGCAGCCGGTGGCCGCGGGATCGAAGTGGTCAATGGGCAGCAGCCGCTCGATCAGGTGGCCTATCTCGGCAAGCTCTGCAACGAGTTCGGCTTTCTTGCCAGCTGCGGTAGCGACTTTCATCATCCGGATTCGCCCTGGATGGCGCTGGGCAGAATGGCTGGCATGCCGCCCGACTGTACGCCGCTCTGGGAAGATCGGCAGTTGAGTCTTGAACAGGCTCGCTTCACCACAGGACCCGCACGTGAGTAAACATTTTCAGCTGCATCCGGAAACCCCTCAGGCACGTCTGGTCGCCCAGGCGGTCGAGATCATTCGACAGGGCGGGGTGATAGCCTATCCGACCGACTCCGCCTACGCGCTGGGCTGTCATCTTGGGGACAAGGCGGCGCTCGAGCGAATCCGCCGGCTGCGTCAGCTCGATGACAAGCACAACTTCACGCTGGTCTGTCGGGACCTCTCCGAACTCGGGGTCTACGCCAAGGTAGACAATGCGACATTCCGACTGCTCAAGGCCAATACGCCGGGGCCTTATACCTTCATCCTCAATGCAACCCATGAAGTGCCGCGCCGTTTGCTGCATCCGAAGCGGCGGACCATAGGTCTGCGTATTCCCGACCACAACATCACCCTGGCATTGCTCGAGGCCCTCGGTGAGCCGCTGATGAGCGTAACGCTCATGCTACCCGGAGACGACCACCCGTTGACCGATCCGGACGAAATTCGCGACCGTCTCGGCAAGCAGCTCGATTTGATCATCGATGGCGGCGCCTGCAATATCGAGCCGACCACCGTGGTAAGTCTTCTCGATGGCCAGGTCGAAATCACCCGTTTCGGACGCGGCGATCCGGAAGCCTTTGGGGTCAGCCGACCGGATGATCTCTGAACGCGCCGCGCTGGCGCTTTGTGCGTATAATCGCCAGCAAAATCGCAATGATGCGATGCCAGGGCCACATCACAGGAGTACCCCTTGAGTTCCGTCGATTCTCAACGTCGCGTGTTGTCAGGCATGCGGCCTACCGGTCGCCTTCATCTCGGTCACTATCACGGTGTTCTGAAGAACTGGGTCAAGCTGCAGCATGAGTACGAGTGCTTTTTCTTCGCCGCCGACTGGCATGCGCTGACTACCCACTACGAGACGCCTCAGGACATCGAACAGAACGTTTGGGACATGCTCATCGACTGGCTGGCGGCAGGCGTGAGCGGTGGATCCGCCACGCTGTTCATTCAGTCGCAGGTCCCGGAGCACGCTGAACTGCACCTGCTGCTGTCAATGGTCACGCCGGTAAGCTGGCTGGAACGAGTGCCCACCTACAAGGACCAGCAGGAAAAGCTCAAGGATCTGGACCTGGCTACTTACGGCTTCCTGGGTTATCCGCTGCTGCAGAGCGCCGATATTCTCATATACCGTGCGGGCCTGGTGCCGGTGGGCGCCGACCAGGTCGCCCACGTCGAGATCACCCGAGAGGTTGCCCGACGCTTCAACCATCTGTACGGCAAGGAAGTTGGATTCGAAGAAAAGGCCGAGGCCGCGGTGCGCAAGATGGGCAAGAAAGCGGCGAAGATGTACTCCACATTGCGTCGCGCCTATCAGGAGCAGGGCGATGGCGAAGCTCTGGAGACTGCGCGCGCTCTGCTGAAGGAGCAGCAGAATATTACCCTGGGCGACAAGGAACGTCTGTTCGGCTACCTCGAAGGTGGCGGCAAGGTCATCCTGCCCGAGCCTCAGGCCCTTCTTACCCCGGACTCCAAGATGCCCGGGCTGGACGGTCAGAAGATGTCCAAGTCTTATGGCAATACCATCACGCTGCGCGACACCAGCGATGAAGTGAGCGAGAAGGTTCGACGTATGCCGACCGACCCGGCTCGGGTGCGCCGTACCGATCCTGGCGAGCCTGCCAAGTGTCCGGTATACCAGCTGCATCAGGTCTACACCGACAAAGCCACCCATGATTGGGTCAAGGAAGGCTGTCGCAGCGCGGGTATCGGTTGTCTGGACTGCAAGAAGCCTGTCATTGATGCAATCAGTGCCGAGTTGGCGCCGATGCAGGCGCGGGCCCGGGAATACGAAGCGAATCCGGATGCCGTGCGGGTGATTCTCAATGAAGGTACCGAGCGCGCTCGGGACGCCGCGCAGGAGACTCTAACCGAAGTTCGCCAGGCCATGGGCCTCCAGTATCGTAGATAACATGTCCACCGCAGACCCGGATAAACCAGCCCCCGAGCCGGCGCACCCGGGGTCTGCTACTGCCCAGGCCGGGCGGCAGCAGGAGCTGCCGTTCGCCCTGGTCTACGGTCAGGCACTCACCGAGCTTCCGCATGACCTGTATATTCCGCCCGAGGCGCTCGAAGTATTTCTCGAAGCCTTTGAAGGGCCGCTCGACCTTCTGTTGTATCTGATTCGTAAGCAGAACATCGATATTCTCGACATTCCGGTTGCCGAGATCACCCGGCAATATATGGGTTATGTCGAGCTCATGAAGGTGGTGCGGCTCGAACTGGCTGCCGAGTACCTGGTGATGGCCGCCATGTTGGCCGAAATCAAATCCCGACTTTTGCTGCCCCGACAGGCCGACGTGGAAGATGAGGAACACGACCCTCGGGCCGAACTGATCCGTCGGCTGCAGGAATACGAACGCTTCAAGAAAGCCGCAGAGGACCTCGATCAATTGCCGCGGGTTGGACGCGATATGCATCTGGCCAGCGCCCAGCCCCCGAGCCTGCGCGCCGAACGAGCCCACCCCGACATCAGTATGCAGGAGCTGATGCTGGCGCTTTCCGATGTCCTGCGCCGCGCCGACATGTTCGAGAGCCACCAGGTAACCCGAGAGACGCTGTCGACTCGAGAGCGTATGGCCGAGGTGCTCAGTCGTCTGCGGGGAGGGCAGTTCCTGCCGTTCGTGTCGCTGTTCAGCCTGGGTGAAGGGCGGTTGGGGGTAGTGGTGACTTTCATGGCAGTGCTGGAGCTGGTAAAAGAGCAACTGATCGAACTGGTGCAGAACGAACCCTTTGCACCCATTCACGTCAAGGCGCGAGGCACGGATGAGTCAACCACCGCTTGAGCAGATTATCGAGGCTGCGTTGCTTGCGGCAGGTCGGCCGCTTTCGCTCGATCGCCTGCGGGAACTGTTCGACGAAGCCAGTGCACCGACTGCCGAAGCGCTGCGCGCTGCGCTCGATCGGCTGGCCGACAGTTACCTCGATCGGTCCTTCGAGTTGCGCGAGGTCGCCAGTGGCTGGCGCCTGCAGGTTCGCGAAGAGATGTCACCCTGGGTATCCCGGTTGTGGGAGGAGCGCCCGCAGCGCTATTCCCGCGCCTTGCTCGAAACGCTTGCATTGATTGCCTACAGGCAACCGATCACTCGCGGCGAAATCGAGGACATTCGAGGCGTGGCCGTGAGCACTCACATCATTAAGACACTGCTCGAGCGCGAGTGGGTACGGGTGGTGGGGCACCGCGAAGTACCCGGTCGGCCCTCGATGTATGCGACGACTCGACAGTTTCTCGATTACTTCAATCTACGGAGCCTGAACGAACTGCCGCCTCTGGCGGATGTTCGGGACCTCGATCAGATCGACCGTGAGCTGCCATTGCAGGATGAGGGGGTCGAGGCGGTTGCCGATCCACAGGTCCCATGGATCCCGGTCGAGCCACTCGCTCCGCTGGACGCGTCGGGTGAGCGCAGCGGCTTCCATGCGCTGCTCGAAGAGCTCAACGCGATGGAGTCGGACCTCAAGACCAATTTCGAGGACCTGTCGGCCGATCCGCTCGACTTTCTTGACGACGACGGCCAGTCGGAAAGCTCACGTCAGGACTGAGGTGCCAGTGGCTGGCCGTGTCGGGCGATGTTATGCTGCGGCTTCGTTCTCTTGCCTACACCGGGAGGTGCTCATGACAGACAATACCGATAACCCCGCCGTCCCCGTTTCAGGGGAAAAACTTCAAAAAGTCCTCGCTCGCATGGGTCTGGCGTCGCGTCGCGAAGTCGAAGCCTGGATTCAGGCCGGACGGATCATGGTCAACGGCGAAGTGGCCAGTCTTGGCTGCCGGGTCGACAGTCTTGACCAGATTACCGTTGACGGCCGTCCGTTGCGCCGTGACCTGACCAACGAAGTGGTGCGTCGGGTACTCATCTATAACAAGCCCGAAGGTGAAGTGTGCACCCGTGACGATCCCGAAGGGCGCCCAACCGTATTCGCCCAGTTGCCGCGCCTGAAGCAGGGTCGTTGGGTGAATGTCGGTCGACTGGATATCAATACCTCGGGATTGTTGCTGTTCACCACCGACGGTGAGCTGGCCAACCGCCTGATGCATCCGTCCTACCAGATGGATCGCGAATACGCGGTGCGCGTGATGGGGGAGGTCGATGAAGACATGATCGAAAGACTGAAGACTGGCGTCATGCTGGAAGATGGCCCGGCGCGCTTTACCGATGTGGTGTCTTCAGGAGGCGAAGGCATCAATCGCTGGTTCCATGTCTGCCTGCTCGAGGGACGCAACCGCGAAGTTCGTCGCCTATGGGAATCGCAGGGCGTGCGCGTCAACCGTCTCAAGCGAGTGCGCTTCGGGCCGGTGTTTCTCGGTGCCGAGTTGCCGGTGGGGCGATGGCGCGAGATGAAACAGAATGAAATCGACACGCTCAGCGAAGAGGTGGGCCTCAAGCCGATTGCCCTTCCGGTCATGAAGACCGCGGAGAAGGAGAAGCTCCAGCGTCAGGCCCGCAAGCCATCCATGCATCAGGCTCGTACGGTGCGCCGGACCAAGGTACCTCACCCTCGTGGGTGAGGGCGTATAATTTTTCGGCCTTTTGGCTATGAAATGCAACCCGACGATTCGTACGACCCCTCCTCGCGAGGGCTTTACTGGTTCGCTATCCGATTGCGTCCGCGCTGCTTGGCGAGGTACATCAATTTGTCGCAGCGTTGCAGAAGGTCCTGTGCGGTTTCGTCCTGTTTCCGTGTGGCGACTCCCAGGCTCAGGGTCAGCGGCACGGTAATCCCGTCTATGGCGAACTGCATGCCCTCGACGGCGGTGCGGATGCGTTCGGCAACCAATGTCGCGGCAGGCTCGTCGGTATTATTGAGCAGGATCACGAACTCCTCGCCACCCAGACGGTAGAACCCGTCCACAGCGCGCAGACAGTCGCGAGTGCAATTGGCCATCGCCTTGAGCGCCTCGTCACCATAGGCGTGACCGAAACGGTCGTTGATCGATTTGAAATGATCGATGTCCGCCACGATCAGAGATAAGGGCGTGCGCTGGCGCAGGGCGAGTTGAACTTCCCGTTCCAGCGCCTGGTTCAGTGCCAACCTGTTACCGGCCTGGGTCAGTGAGTCACTGAGAGCCCGGCTCACTGCCTCACGGTAAAGCAAAGCGTTGCGCAACGGGTAAAGCAGCGCGCCGAGCAATGACTCCAGACTTGCGAGCTGACCTTCCGTGAAGCGCCTGCTCCGGCTTATCTGCAGTTCACCGAGATGCTCCCCCGCATGGGTGATGCGGTAGCTGCAGCGATGCACGGCAGCCTTGCCAATCGAAATGTTCACGCCAACGGACTCATTGCGATACAGGAGGCTTTCGACGGTCAGCAGCTTCTGCATGCCGCGTAAAAAAATTTCCAGCACTTTGTCGAGTTCAAGTGATGACTGCAGGGTGCGGCCGAGTTCCTGCTGGACCTCATGGAGCGACGCGGTACGCGGTAATTGGGATTGCGCCCCTCTGCCAGCGGTGCCCTGAGCCAGTTTCAAGCGAGCTGAATCGAAATCGATGGTGTTGCCGGAAAGCGTTGACATGGTTGATCCCTGGCGCATGCATTGCACAGGTTTAAGCAGAGATCATGCCATTTATAAAAAGACTATATATAACAACAGATTATTGTTGCTTCGTGCCGCTTGATGCCTGGGCGGCGGCAGCTTTCTGCCGCCGCCCAGGAGATGATTGCCACTAGTGGCGCAAGGATGTCAAAAAGCTGTCTATTGCGCGTCTAGCGCCTGTCCGTTGATCGTGCGGCTGTCCGGGCCGAGCAGATACAGGAATGCCGGCATGATCTCGTGGGGCTCGGGGTTGGTCTCGGGCGGCTCGGCAGGATAGGCCTTCTTGCGCATCGCGGTACGGGTTGCCCCTGGATTGAGACTGTTAACCCGAACCTGGGTCGTTCCGTCCTGCTCGTCGGCAAGTACCTGCATCATCCCTTCGATCGCAAATTTGCTGACTGCATAGGGCCCCCAATAGGCTCTGCCCTTGCGACCTACACTGGAGGAAACGAAGATTACCGAGGCATCAGGCGCCGCGCGTAACAGGGGCATCATAGCTCGGGTTAGCATGAACGGGGCGTTTACATTGACCTGCATGAGTTGCATCCAGGCCTCGCTCTTGACGCTGTCGAGGTGCGTGCGCGGGCCAAGTTGCGCGGCGTTGTGTACCAGCCCGTCGAGCCTGCCGAACGTATCGAACAGCTGCCCGGCCAGGTCGTCGTAGTCCTTTTCACTGGCGGTTTCCAGATTCAGCGGGCAGATTGCCGGTTGCGGATGGCCGGCGGCTTCTATTTCGTCATAGACCGCCTCCAGCTTGGCGAGCGTCCTGCCGACCAGCACTACGGTGGCGCCGTGGGCGGCACAGCTCAGTGCGCATGCTTTGCCAATGCCATCGCCGGCACCGGTAATGAGGATTACGCGGTCCTTGAGCAATTCGCTCGGCGGATCGTACTTGAACATGTCAGGACTCCTGTTGGCGAAGTTGCTCGAGCCACGGTCTGAGGTCCGTGGCCGACTCGATGGTGTGGGTAGCGCCCCAGCTGGAGGGATCATCCCCGATCGGCAGATAGCCATAGAGCGCTGCGACGGTAGGCATGCCAGCGGCTCTTCCCGCCTGGATGTCGCGCAGGTGATCGCCGATCATGACCGAGTTGGCCGGGTGTACGCGCATTTCTCTGCAAGCCTTGAAGATCGGCTCCGGGTCGGGCTTGCTGCGAACTACCTGATCCGGGCAGACCAGCGCTGCACAGCGTCCGGCCAGGCCCATGGCCTCGAGTAGCGGAATACTGAAGCGGCTTAGCTTGTTGGTGACCACTCCCCAGGGCAGGTTTTCCTCGTCCAGCCAGTCAAGCAGAGGCTCGATGCCAGGGTAGGGGCGGGTGAAAACTGCCAGTTGGTCGTCATAGCGCCTCAGAAAATCATTGCGCAGGGCCTCGAATCCTGGCGCATCGGGCGTGGTCGCAAAAGCCTCGCAGAGCATGCCGATCGAGCCATCTGATACGCGCGGCCGAACTCGTTCCGGGTCGGCCGGCGGCAGGCCTCGTTCGTCGCGCATGGCCTGTATGATCGACATGAAGTCTCCCGCCGTATCCAGCAAGGTGCCATCCAGATCGAAGAGTACGCTGGTGAGCATGTTTCCTAGACTCCGCGGCGAGTGTGCACCATGTAATTGACGTCGACGTTACCGTCCAGCTTGTAGACACGGGTCAGCGGGTTGTAGGTCAATCCGATTATATCCTGCACGTCCAGGCCGGCCTGACGCGACCAGCCGCCGAGTTCTGCGGGACGGATGAATTTGGCGAACTCATGGGTCCCGCGCGGCAGCAGCCTCAGAATGTATTCCGCTCCGACGATGGCGAATACAAAGGACTTCGGGTTGCGGTTGATGGTCGAGAAAAACACCTCGCCGCCAGGCTTGACCAACTGGGCACAGGCACGGATGACGGACGAAGGGTCCGGCACGTGCTCCAGCATTTCGAGGCAGGTAACCACGTCGAAGCGACCGGGATGCAGTGCGGCCATTTGCTCGGCGGTGCTCTGCTGGTAATCGACCTCGACGCCGGATTCGAGCTGATGCAGCCGTGCTACCGCCAGGGGCGCCTCTCCCATGTCGATGCCGGTCACCCGCGCCCCGCGCAAGGCCATCGCTTCGGCAAGAATGCCGCCGCCGCAGCCGACATCCAGAACCTCCTTCCCGGCCAGTCCGACCTTCCCGTCGATCCAGTTGCAGCGTAGCGGATTGATCTCGTGGAGTGGTTTGAATTCGCTGTTGCGGTCCCACCACCGACTTGCCAGCGCTTCGAACTTGGCGATCTCTGCCCGGTCGACATTAAGCGTCATCTTGTATCCCTCGTTGAATCTGGTGTGCCCATTGGCGGGCTTCGGACAGCAGCCTGGTCTGATCGAGACCGCGCAGCTGGCCGTTTCGGACCTTTTCCCTGCCGCGCACCCAGACATCGGAAACCTGGCTTGCGCCGCAGGTATAAAGTAGTTGCGAGACCGGGTGATAAACCGGTTGGCTGGCGATCCCGGATAGGTCCACCGCAACCATGTCGGCGGCCTTGCCGACTTCCAGTGAGCCGATCTCGTCGCCCAGGCACAATGCCTGCGCGCCTCCAAGGGTCGCCATGCGCAAGGCGACGTGGGCATCCACCGCCGTCGGCTCGCCAGCTACTCCCTTTGCGAGCAACGCAGCAGTGCGCATCTCGCCCAGCATGTCGAGATCGTTGTTGCTAGCAGCGCCATCGGTGCCCAGGGCGACGTTCACGCCGGCTTCCAATAATCTGTGCACCGGACAGAACCCACTGGCCAGCTTCAGGTTCGATTCGGGACAGTGCACCACACTGATGCCAAGTTCGCTGATCAGGGCAAGGTCCGCTGCGTCGAGTTGAGTCATGTGTACGGCCTGGAGCCGTGGTGTGAGCAGGTCGAGTTGATGCAGGCGCTGGAGCGGTCGCATGCCGTACTGGCGTATCGATTCCTCGACCTCGAAGGCCGTCTCGTGAACGTGCATGTGGATCGGCAGGTCCAGTTCATCAGCCAGGGTTCGAATGCGCCGCAGACTTTCATCGCCCACGGTATAGGGGGCGTGCGGGCCGAAGGCGACGCCCACCAGGCCGCTACCCTTGACCTGATCGTGCAGCCGAAGTCCCTTGCTGATGCCCTCGCTGGCGTCACGTGCACCGGGGATGGGGTGATCGATGATCGGAAACGCGATCTGCGCGCGAATGCCGCTGTCCAGAGCGGCCTGGGCGGCCGTCTCGGGGTGGAAATACATGTCGGCGAAGCAGGTGGTGCCGCCACGCAGCATCTCGGCGATCGCCAGTTCGGTTCCGCAGCGAATGAAATTCTCGTTCACCCAACGGGCTTCGGTCGGCCAGATATGCTCGTTCAGCCAGGTCATGAGCGGCAGGTCGTCCGACATTCCGCGGAAAAGGCTCATGGCCGCATGACCGTGGGCGTTGACCAGCCCTGGTATCAGGACATGGCTGGGGAGTTCGCGTACTTCTCGAGCGCGGATGGACGCCGCGGCCTGCTTTGGCAGGATGGCGACGATTCTGCCCTGATGCACAGCCAGTGCGTGCTCTTCGAGCACCACTCCTGCCGGAATCACGGGTACGAGCCAGCGTGGAGCGATCAGCAGATCGATCTCGGCGGGCAGGTCGGTCATGGGAAGTTCGGACTGGATCATGCGCGCCAGTATACCCTCAGCTTCTGCACGCTGGCAGTGACATTTCATTACGGCGCCGCTCTGCACGGGTATACTGCGCCTTTAGTAGTGGAGCCAAACATGCATACTCAGAATCAGGCAGCCAGCGATGCGAAGGTCAGAGCCCTGCATTGGACCGGCCGGTCCCTGTCATTGCTCGACCAGCGGCGCCTTCCTGCCGAGGAGGTATATCTCGACTGTCAGGATGCCTGCAGCGTAGCCACCGCTATCCGCGATCTCGCGGTGCAGGGGCCTACCGCAGTTGGCATAGCCGCTGCGTATGGAATTGCCCTCGCGGCCCGGCTGGTCGGCTCCTCCGATGACTGGGAGAAGGCTTTGGCGGCTGACTTTCGCATGCTCGAAGCCGCTCGCCCCAGCGCAATGCATCTGGTCTGGACCTTGCGGGTTCTGCGTGAGCGCCTGCAGCGTCTCCGTGGGCACGATGATGTGCCAGGCGAGCTGCTCCTCGCGGCCAAGGCGATTCATGATAGCGATATAGAGTCCAATCTGACCATGGGCAGGCTGGGTGCGCAGCTGATTCGACGTCATCAGAAGGGGCCGCAGAATCTGATGACCCATTCCAACGCCGGCGCCCTGGGTACGGGCGGTTACGGTACGGCGCTGGGCGTCATTCGTTCCGCGCATCGTGCCGGCTTGGTGGATACCGTCTACATCAGCGAGACTCGTCCGCGCCTTCAGGGCGCCCGTCTGACTGCCTGGGAGCTGGCCCAAGAGGGAGTTCCGGCTTTGCTCAGCGTCGATTCGGCTGCCGCGCATCTGATGAAGACACTGAACATCGGCTGGATCATCGTCGGTGCCGACCGCATTGCGGCCAACGGAGACCTGATTGGCGAGATAGGCACTTATGCGCTGGCGATCCTGGCCATGCACCATGGGCTGCGCTTCATGGTGGTGGCACCAAGCTCCACCATCGACCTGTCGCTCGAGGTCGGCGAGGACGCCCCGCTGGAGGATCGTGATCAGGACGAACTGCTGGATATCGGAGGACGTCATCTCGACGCCGGGGTGCCGGTGCTGAATCCGGTGCTGGACGTCACGCCGGCAGACCTGATCGACGTGATCGTCACCGAAAAGGGAATCATCGAGCGCCCCGACGCAGCGAAGCTTGCAGAGATGCTCAGCCACAGGCGGCTTCACTGATGTCCTGCATCCCGCAGTCGGGGCAGGGCTTCAAAAGGGCGCCGCCGCTCCCTCCGACCCGCTCGCTGTGATATGATTTCGAGCTTTGACCGGGCGGCTCGTTCAGGCCCGTTCGCGCAGACATTTGCTATTTGGCATCGTCAGGTTGCCGCCAATAAAAGGAATGCCGTTTCATGGGTGAACTGGCCAAAGAAATCCTTCCAGTCAATATCGAAGATGAACTGAAGCAGTCCTACCTCGACTACGCCATGAGCGTGATCGTCGGTCGGGCGCTGCCCGATGTGCGCGACGGCCTGAAGCCAGTGCATCGCCGGGTTCTCTACGCGATGAGCGAACTCAACAACGACTGGAACAAGCCCTATCTCAAATCGGCCCGTGTGGTCGGCGACGTGATCGGTAAGTACCACCCGCATGGCGACTCAGCGGTGTACGATACCATCGTGCGCATGGCCCAGCCGTTCTCTCTGCGCTATCTCCTGGTCGACGGCCAGGGCAACTTCGGCTCCGTTGACGGCGATAACGCGGCTGCGATGCGTTATACGGAAATCCGCCGGACCAAGCTCGCCCACGAGCTGCTGGCCGACCTGGACAAGGAAACCGTTGACTGGGTGCCCAACTATGACGGCACTCAGCAGATTCCGGCTGTGTTGCCGACTAAGGTTCCCAACCTGCTGATCAACGGCTCAAGTGGTATCGCTGTAGGTATGGCGACCAACATTCCGCCGCACAACCTGACCGAAGTAATCAGCGGTTGCCTGGCCCTGATCCGCAATCCTGACATTTCCATCGACGAACTGATGGAGTACATCCCCGGGCCCGATTTCCCCACCGCCGGCATAATCAACGGCCGTGCCGGTATCGTCGAGGCGTACAAGACCGGCCGCGGCCGGATCTACGTCCGCGCCCGCTGCGAAATCGAGGATATCGACAAGGTAGGGGGTCGCCAGCAGATCATCATCACCGAGCTGCCTTATCAGCTGAACAAGGCACGCCTGATCGAGAAGATCGCCGAACTGGTCAAGGAGAAGAAGCTCGAAGGTATCACCGAGCTGCGTGACGAGTCCGACAAGGACGGTATGCGCGTGGTCATCGAGCTGCGTCGAGGCGAAGTGCCCGAGGTAGTGCTGAACAATCTTTACGCCCAGACGCAGATGCAGAACGTGTTCGGCATCAATATCGTCGGTCTTCTCGACGGGCAGCCGCGCATCTTGAATCTGAAGGAACTGCTGGACGCGTTCGTCCGTCACCGTCGTGAGGTGGTGACCCGCCGGACAGTCTACGAGCTCCGCAAGGCACGTGAGCGAGGTCATATCCTCGAGGGTCAGGCAGTCGCGCTGTCAAATATCGATCCTGTCATCGAATTGATCAAGGCCTCGCCAAGCCCGGCTGAAGCACGGGAACGGCTGATAGCGACCGCCTGGGAGCCGGGATCCGTGGTCGAGATGGTCGAGCGCGCAGGCGCTGAATCCTGCCGCCCGGACGGACTGGACGAGCAGTACGGTCTGCGCGAGGGCAAATACTACCTGTCGCCGGAGCAGGCGCAGGCCATTCTCGATCTGCGTCTGCATCGCCTGACCGGGCTCGAGCATGAAAAGCTGCTGACCGAATATCAGGAAATCCTTTCTCAGATTGGCGAGCTGCTGCGCATCCTCAACAGTCAGGAGCGCCTGATGGAGGTGATTGTCGAGGAACTGGAGCAGATCCGCGACAACTACGGCGATGCCCGTCGCACCGAAATCGTCGCCTCGCGCCTGGACCTGACCATCGCCGATCTGATCACCGAAGAAGACCGTGTCGTCACCATCTCCCATGGGGGCTACGCGAAAAGCCAGCCGCTTTCCGATTACCAGGCCCAGCGCCGCGGTGGTCGGGGCAAGGCTGCAACCGGGGTCAAGGACGAGGATTACGTTTCGCATCTTCTGGTTGCGCACAGTCATACCACTTTGCTGCTGTTCTCCAGCAAGGGCAAGGTGTACTGGCTGAAGACCTACGAGATTCCCGAAGCCTCGCGAACCGCTCGCGGCCGCCCGCTGGTCAATCTGCTGCCGCTGGACGAGGGCGAATACATTACGGCGATGCTGCCGGTAGAGGAGTACACCGAAGGCTGGTACATCTTCATGGCTACCGCCAACGGCACGGTCAAGAAGACGCCCCTCGAGCAGTTCAGTCGTCAGCGCAGCGTAGGTCTGATCGCGCTCGATCTGGACGAAGGCGACATTCTGATCTCCGCCGCACTGACCAATGGCGAACGGGAAATCATGCTGTTTTCCGACGGCGGCAAGGTCACCCGTTTCAACGAGAGCGAAGTGCGTGCCATGGGGCGTACCGCTCGAGGCGTGAGGGGTATGCGCCTTCAGGAAGGTCAGCGTCTCGTCTCGATGATTCTGGCCGAAGCGGGTACTCAGATCCTCACCGCATCCCAGCGCGGCTACGGCAAGCGGACCAACGTCGAAGAGTTCCCGCAGTACAAGCGCGGTGGCCAGGGCGTCATCGCCATGGTTACCAATGAGCGCAACGGCCCGCTGGTTGGAGCTATCCAGGTGGTCGACGGTGAGGAAATCATGCTGATTTCCGATCAGGGTACGCTTGTCCGTACTCGCGTTGCCGAGGTGTCGAGTCTGTCGCGCAACACTCAGGGCGTAACCCTGATCAAGCTCGGCAATGGCGAGAAGCTGGTCGGCCTGGAGCGCGTGCAGGAGCCATCCGAGCTCGAAGACGAGATCGCCGAAGCGACCGAACTAGCCCAGGCCATGGCCCAGGGTCCCGTTGATGAAACCCCACCGCCTGTCGAAGATCAGGAGTAATCGTGAGCAAGCGTCTGTTCAATTTCTGCGCGGGCCCGGCTGCGTTGCCGGAGACTGTTCTGCAAAAGGCCCAGGCCGATCTGCTTGACTGGCAGGGCAAGGGCCTGTCGGTCATGGAGATGAGTCACCGCAGCGACGAGTACGTGGCCATCGCTGAGCAGGCCGAACAGGACCTGCGTGACCTGCTTGGAATTCCGTCCCACTACAAGGTGCTGTTCCTGCAGGGCGGCGCCAGTCAGCAGTTTGCTCAGATCCCGCTGAATCTGCTGCCTGAAGGCGGCAGTGCCGATTACATTGATACTGGCATCTGGTCGACCAAGGCGATCGAAGAAGCAGCTCGCTATGGTCACGTCAACGTTGCCGCCTCGGCGAAGGCGTTCGACTACTTCGCGATTCCCGGCCAGAATGACTGGCAATTGTCCGATACCGCCAGTTATGTGCACTACACCCCCAACGAAACCATCGGTGGGGTGGAGTTCAACTGGATACCCGAGGTAGGGGACAAGCCGCTGGTCGCGGATATGTCATCAACCATTCTTTCGCGTCCGCTCGATGTGTCACGCTTCGGCCTGATCTACGCTGGCGCTCAGAAGAACATCGGTCCCAGCGGTCTGGTCGTGGTAATCGTTCGCGAGGACCTGCTCGGGCAGGCTCGTTCGGCCTGTCCCACCATGCTCGATTATTCGGTCGCAGCCAAGAACGGCTCCATGTACAACACGCCGCCCACCTTTGCCTGGTACCTCTCCGGCCTGATCTTCCAATGGCTCAAGGAGCAGGGCGGGCTGGAGGCCATGGAGACTGTCAATCGCCGCAAGCAGCAGAAGCTCTACGCTGCCATTGACGCCAGTGCGCTCTATACCAATCCGATCAACCCGGCCGACCGGTCATGGATGAACATTCCCTTCCGTCTTGCCGACGACAGGCTGGACAAGCCCTTTCTGGCGGGGGCGGAGGAGCGGGGCATGCTCAATCTCAAGGGGCATCGCTCGGTAGGCGGGATGCGCGCCTCCATTTATAACGCGGTGCCCGAGGCGGCAGTCGATGCGCTGGTCACCTATATGGCCGAATTCGAGAAACAGCACGGTTGATACCATGTCAGACGAAGCACAACTGAAGGCGCTGCGGAACCGGATCGACTCCATCGACGAGAAGATTCTCGAGCTGATCAGCGAGCGAGCTGCCTGTGCCCAGACCGTGGCGCAGGTCAAGCAACGGTCGCTGCCTGAGGGTGCCAAGCCGGTTTTTTATCGGCCGGAGCGAGAAGCCTGGGTACTCAAGCACATCATGGACCTGAACAAGGGGCCTCTCGACAACGAAGAGGTTGCCCGCCTGTTCCGTGAAATCATGTCAGCCTGTCTGGCGCTCGAAGAGCCGCTACGGGTCGCCTATCTAGGGCCGGAGGGGACCTTCACCCAGGCGGCTGCGCTCAAGCATTTCGGGCACTCGGTGATCAGCGTGCCAATGGCCGCGATCGACGAGATCTTTCGTGAGGTCGCCGCCGGTGCAGTTCAGTTTGGCGTGGTACCCGTGGAAAACTCCACCGAGGGCGCGATCAACCATACGCTGGACAGCTTCCTGGAGCATGATCTGGTCATTTGCGGTGAAGTCGAACTGCGTATTCACCATCATCTGTTGGTCGGAGAGAACACCAAGACCGATCGCATATCCCGGATCTACTCCCATGCGCAATCGCTCGCGCAGTGCCGGAAATGGCTGGATGCGCATTACCCGAACGTTGAGCGCGTCGCGGTGAGTAGCAATGCCGAAGCGGCCAAGCGCCTCAAGAGCGAGTGGAATTCTGCGGCGATTGCGGGCGATATGGCCTGCGAACTCTATGGTCTGACTCGCCTTGCCGAGAAGATCGAAGATCGCCCGGACAATTCCACGCGTTTTCTTATCATAGGTAACCAGGCCGTTCCGCCGACCGGCGACGACAAGACCTCGATCATCGTATCGATGCGCAACAAGCCGGGCGCGCTGCATGAACTGTTGCAACCCTTCCATACCAATGGGGTAGATCTGTCCCGGATCGAGACGCGGCCCTCACGCAGCGGCAAATGGACCTACGTCTTCTTTATCGATTTCTTCGGACATCAGCATGACCCCCTGGTCAAGGATGTACTGGAGAAGATTGGCGAGGAATCGGTAGCGCTCAAGGTGCTTGGTTCCTATCCCAAGGCCGTTCTCTAACAGCATCGCGGGGCAGGGCCAGCCGGCTCCGCGTTCGAGGCATGACGACATGACGTGCGATTTCCTTTCCCTGGCCCAGCCAGGGGTGCAAAAGCTTTCACCCTACGTTCCTGGCAAGCCGGTAGAAGAACTCGCCCGTGAGTTCGGCCTGAACCCTCAGGACATCGTCAAGCTGGCCAGCAATGAGAATCCTCTGGGCCCAAGCCCGCTCGCGATCGAGGCGATCCGGCGCGCGCTTCCCGAACTGACCCGCTACCCGGATGGAAATGGATTTGCGCTCAAGCAGGCACTGTCCAGTCGACTTGGCGTCTCTTCGGGAATGATCACCCTGGGCAACGGATCGAACGACATTCTGGAGCTCGTCGCGCGGGCCTTCGTCGGTCGTGATGACGAAGTGGTGTTCAGCGAGCATGCTTTTGCTGTTTATCCCATCGTGACCCAGGCTGTAGGTGGGCGCGCTGTAGTGGTCCCGGCGCGGGAGTGGGGGCATGATCTGGATGCGATGGCGGCCGCGGTGTCGCCAGCGACCCGTCTGGTGTTCATCGCCAATCCCAATAATCCGACCGGCACCTGGATCGAGCGGGCCGAGCTTGAAGCGTTCCTGGCACGTATTCGTCCGGATGTGATCGTCGTTCTGGACGAGGCCTATACCGAATACGTCGAGTCCGCCGATATGCCCAACGGCGTTGACTATCTGGCGAGCTATCCTAACCTCCTGGTATCCAGAACCTTCTCCAAGGCTTATGGACTGGCTGCGCTGCGCGTAGGCTACGGTGTTTGTGATCCGGCCATCGCCGATGCCATGAACCGGGTACGGCAGCCTTTCAACGTGAACAGTCTGGCGTTGGCTGCGGCTGTAGCAACGCTTGCCGACGAGGAATATCTCGTCCGCAGTCGTGAGGTCAACCGTCAGGGTATGGCTCAGCTTGAGCGGGGCTTCGCTGCGCTTGGCCTCGAACGGATCCCCTCGCGCGGCAACTTCATCGCGGTGGATCTGGGGCAGGACGCAGCGCCGGTCTTTCAGGCACTCCTTCGTGAAGGCGTGATCGTGCGGCCGGTCGCCAACTATGGCATGCCCAGACATCTGCGCGTCTCGATTGGTTTGCCGGCGGAAAATCAGCGTTTCCTCGATGCGCTGAGCAAGGTGTTATCCGGTGAGTGATGTCAAATCTCTGTCACCTGGGGCAGGCAAGATCAGGCGTCTTGTGGTCATCGGCCTTGGGCTCATAGGCGGGTCATTTGCTCGCGGTATACGTGAAGCCGGGTTGGCAGATGAGGTGGTCGGCTGCGATCCGGACTCCACGACTCAACGCCTGGCGAGGCCGTTGGGCGTGGTGGATGTGATGACGGGTGATCTGGCCGAGGCGGTTCGCGGTGCGGACCTGATCATGCTGGCCGTACCGGTTATGGCGATGGAAAACGTGCTCCAGCAGTTGGCGACGCTTGATCTCGGTCAGGCCGTGCTTACCGATGTCGGCAGCACCAAAGGTGCAGTAGTGAATGCGGTGGAGCGTGCCTTCGGTCGGATCCCTGCGCTCTTTGTGCCCGGTCATCCCATAGCCGGGTCCGAAAGAAGTGGCGTCGAGGCTGCTCGGGGTGACCTGTTCAAGCGGCACAAGGTTATCCTGACGCCGCTCGAACAGACCAGCTCCCAGGCTATCGCAATGGTTACGCAACTGTGGCAGGCGCTGGATGCCGACGTCGAGAGCATGGCGGTGGCGGATCACGACGAAGTTCTTGCTGCTACCAGCCACCTGCCCCATCTGCTGGCGTTTTCGCTCGTGGATACACTGGCGGCACGCAGCGAGAACCTCGAAATCTTCCGCTACGCCGCGGGCGGGTTTCGCGATTTTACCCGGATCGCCGGTAGCGACCCGGTCATGTGGAGAGATGTGTTCCTGGCCAATCGAGATGCCGTACTGCGTAGTCTCGATGCCTTTACCAAGGACCTAAGCCGCTTGCGCGCGGCTGTAGAAGAGCGGGATGCCAACACGCTGCTGGGCGTGTTCACCCGAGCAAAGGCTGCGCGCGAGCATTTCAGTACCATTCTGGCCCGCAGGGCGTATATGGAATCCATGCAGACTACATCCATCAATTTCATCGCCAGTCCGGGTGGACGGGTACAGGGCCGGGCACGCGTGCCGGGCGACAAGTCCATTTCTCACCGATCGATCATGCTCGGCTCGCTGGCCGATGGCGTCACCGAAGTCGAGGGTTTTCTTGAAGGTGAAGACAGCCTGGCCACGCTGCAGGCCTTTCGTGACATGGGGGTGGTGATCGAAGGGCCGCATCACGGCCGCGTTACCATTCATGGTGTGGGCCTCAATGGGCTCAAGGCGCCGCCGGGCCCGCTCTATCTGGGTAACTCCGGGACCTCCATGCGCCTGCTGTCCGGCCTGCTCGCCGCGCAGATGTTCGATACCACGCTGACAGGTGACGCTTCCCTCTCCAGGCGGCCGATGGGGAGAGTGGCAAAGCCGCTGCGTGAAATGGGCGCGCGCATTGAAACCGCCAACGAAGGTCGGCCGCCACTGCGTATTACCGGTGATAGCAAACTGATGGGCATGGACTACGTGATGCCTATGGCCAGCGCCCAGGTCAAGAGCTGCCTCTTGCTGGCCGGCCTCTATGCGGCGGGGCGTACCTCGGTCACCGAGCCGGCGCCCACCCGGGACCATACCGAGCGGATGCTCCGTGGTTTCGGCTATCCGGTCAAGGTCGAGGGTAGCACGGTAACGGTGGAACCTGGACATCGCCTCACCGCCTGCAAGATCGATGTACCGGCAGACATCTCCTCGGCTGCGTTCTTCATGGTTGCGGCGAGCATTGCCGAAGGCTCGGATCTGCTGCTCGAGCACGTCGGCATCAACCCCACCCGTATCGGTGTGATCAATATCCTGCGTGCGATGGGCGGAGACCTTGAAGTGCTCAACGAGCGGGAAGTGGGCGGCGAACCGGTTGCCGATATCCGAGTACGCTACGCGCCGCTGAAGGGCATCGAGATCCCTCTGGATCAGGTACCTCTGGCGATAGACGAGTTCCCGGTGCTCTTCGTTGCCGCCGCCTGCGCCCAGGGGCGTACCGTATTGCGGGGCGCGGAAGAGCTGAGAGTCAAGGAGTCCGACCGTATTCAGGTAATGGCTGACGGCCTTCAGGCTCTGGGTATTCGTGCTGAGCCGACTCCCGACGGAATTGTGATCGACGGTGGAACCATTCATGGTGGCCGGGTCGATAGTCATGGCGATCACCGCATCGCAATGTCCTTCAGTGTCGCCTCACTCCGTGCAACCGGCGACGTCCACATCGCCGACTGCGCCAACGTGGCCACATCCTTTCCGGATTTCATCGGCCTTGCCCAGTCGGTTGGCATCCAGGTACGTACGGAGGAGCACGCGTGACGGAGACAGCCATACCGGTCATCACCATAGACGGCCCCGGTGGATCCGGGAAGGGAACCATCGCCGGCCTGCTCGCAGCGCGCCTGGGCTGGAACCTGCTCGACTCGGGTGCCCTGTACCGGTTGCTGGCCTTCGCCGCCCAGACGCACGGCATCGATCTGACCAACGAAGAGTCACTGGTCGCCCTTGCCGCGCATCTGGATGTGCAGTTCGTCGCCGGAGAGGATGCCAAGGAGCAGAGCATAGTTCTCGAAGGCGAAGATGTGACCCGCGCTATCCGCGGCGAAGCCATTGGTGCGCATGCATCCGTAGTGGCTTCGTTGCCTGCGGTGCGAGATGCGCTATTGCAGCGGCAGAGAGTTTTCCGTGATCCGCCCGGTCTGGTCGCTGACGGCCGGGATATGGGAACGGTGGTTTTTCCGGACGCCGAGCTGAAGATATTTCTGACCGCCAGCGCGGAGGAGCGGGCAGACCGGCGCCACAAGCAGTTGCTGAAAAAGGGCGAAACTGCTAGTCTGGCGAGTCTTCTCGATGAGATCAATGCGCGGGACGCTCGGGACATGAATCGGAGTGTGGCTCCCTTGAAGCCGGCCGATGATGCGGTTCTGATCGACTCGACCAGCATGACCATAGAGCAGGTTCTGGATGCGGTACAACAGGAAGCGCTCAAGCGCGGCCTGCTGGGCTGATCCACAGGTCTTCGTCCGGGTAACCAGCACCACCGGGCGGAGTTTTCATGCAATCAACCCACGCAAGCTGGTGGCGTGGCGGGCAAGACGGCTGCAGGGCGCGCGTAGGCGGCCAGGCGGTTGCTTCCCTAAATAAACTTTACAGGAATCCAAATGAGCGAAAGCTTTGCCGAACTTTTTGAAGAAAGCCTGAAAACCCTCGATATGGAGCCTGGCTCCATCATCACCGGTATCGTTGTGGACATCGACTCCGATTGGGTCACTGTTCACGCTGGCCTGAAGTCTGAGGGTGTCATCCCCCGCGAGCAGTTCCTGAATGATCAGGGCGAACTGACCATCAAGGTGGGTGACGAGGTTCACGTTGCACTGGACGCCGTCGAAGACGGTTTCGGTGAGACCAAACTTTCCCGCGAGAAGGCCAAGCGTGCCGAATCCTGGAAGGTCCTCGAAGCAGCTTTCGCCGCAGAAGAAATCGTCAAGGGTGTCATCAACGGCAAGGTCAAGGGTGGCTTTACCGTCGACGTCAACACCATCCGCGCGTTCCTGCCGGGTTCCCTGGTCGATGTCCGTCCCGTGCGCGACACTACCCACCTGGAAGGCAAGGAACCGGAATTCAAGGTCATCAAGCTCGACCAGAAGCGCAACAATGTTGTCGTTTCCCGTCGCGCCGTTCTCGAAGCAGAGAACAGTGCCGAGCGTGAAGCCCTGCTGGAAACCCTGCAGGAAGGCCAGGTTGTCAAGGGTATCGTCAAGAACCTCACCGATTACGGTGCGTTCGTCGACCTGGGCGGCGTAGACGGCCTGCTGCACATCACCGACATGGCCTGGAAGCGCATCAAGCATCCGTCCGAGATCGTCAATGTGGGCGACGAGATCGACGTCAAGGTCCTGAAGTTCGATCGCGAGCGTAACCGCGTATCCCTGGGTCTGAAGCAGCTGGGCGAAGATCCGTGGGTCGCCATCACCGGTCGTTATCCGGAAGGCACCCGTGTTACCGCCAAGGTCACCAACCTCACCGACTACGGCTGCTTCGCCGAGCTGGAAGAGGGTGTCGAAGGTCTGGTACACGTTTCCGAAATGGATTGGACCAACAAGAACATCCACCCGTCCAAGGTCGTACAGGTCGGCGACGAAGTGGAAGTCATGGTTCTGGACATCGACGAAGACCGTCGTCGCATCTCCCTGGGCATCAAGCAGTGCAAGATGAACCCATGGGAAGAGTTCTCCAGCAAGTTCAACAAGGGTGACAAGATCTCCGGCTCCATCAAGTCGATCACCGATTTCGGTATCTTCATTGGTCTGGACGGCGGCATCGATGGTCTGGTTCACCTGTCCGACATCTCCTGGAACGAAGTGGGCGAAGAAGCCGTACGTCGTTTCAAGAAGGGCGACGAGATCGAAACCGTCATCCTGTCGGTCGATCCGGAGCGCGAGCGCATTTCCCTCGGCGTCAAGCAGCTGGAAGACGATCCGTTCTCCAACTTCGCTTCGCTGAACGAGAAAGGCAGCATCGTCACCGGTACCGTCAAGGAAGTTGACGCCAAGGGCGCTGTAATCACCCTGGCAGACGATATCGAAGGCACTCTGAAGGCCTCTGAAATCAGCCGTGACCGCATCGAAGATGCCCGTAACGCGCTGAATGTCGGTGACGAGGTCGAGGCCAAGATCATCAGCATCGATCGCAAGAGCCGTGTGATCAGTCTGTCGATCAAGGCCAAGGACGTCGAAGACGAGAAGGAAGCCATGCAGGGTCTGCGTCAGCAGGAAATGGCTGCCGCTGGTCCGACTACCATTGGTGACCTGATCAAGCAGCAGATGGAAAACAAGGGCAACTAAGTGAAGCCTTTGTAATCCTGTGAAAAAGGGCGACTTCGGTCGCCCTTTTTTGTTGTCCAAAAAAACGTCGGCGCGGCCCTAATTTGTTTCCTAGCAGGCTGTTCAAACGGCGTCAAGCATGGTAAAACCGATGAAAACGGATCTAGCCGCTTGATAAAAAAGGAAAAATCATGACCAAGTCGGAGTTGATCGAGCGCATAGTCGAGCAACAGGGACAGTTGTCGGCGAAGGATGTGGAGTTGGCGATCAAAACCATGCTCGAACACATGTCGCAGGCGTTGGCGACCGGGGAGCGGATCGAAATCCGTGGTTTTGGCAGTTTTTCGCTCCATTATCGGGCCCCGCGTATCGGCCGCAACCCGAAGACCGGCGATGCTGTAGAGCTCGACGGCAAGTACGTGCCGCACTTCAAGCCCGGCAAAGAGCTTCGCGACAGAGTCAACGAGTCGCTGGAAAACGCCTGAGTCCGGTATCAACCAGCCAGACGGCTGCGCTATACTCCCGCAAGACTTGCGGATTGGAGTGGCTGGGCATGCTATGGCTGAAACGCGCGGTGCTGATCATCATCCTGTTGCTGGTCGCATTGGCGACGCTGGATTTCATGCTTGAAAATCAGCAGAACGTTACACTTCAGTTCCTCGAGATGAGCTCGCCCGAGCTCCCCATCTCTCTCTACGTCATAATCGCGTTCATTGCCGGCAGCCTGCTGGGCGTCCTGATCGGCTGGGTCGTCACCACTCGTCTGCGCCTGCGTCTGATGATTCAGAACAATGAACTGAACCGCCACCGCAAGGAAATAGACCAGCTGCGCACTCAGGCAATCAAAGGCTGACCCGGCATGCAGGAACTGCTGTTCCTCGCCCTGTTCATGACGGCAATCGGGATAGGCTGGTTCCTGGGGCGAAGAGAAGCCATCAAGGTCGGCTTCATGGTCAAGCCGCATGGCAGCGCGATTGACCGTCAGTATTTCATCGGTCTCAATTACTTGCTCAACGAGCAGCCCGATGAAGCGATTGAAACTTTCATCCGCGCGCTTGAGGTCAATCCCGAGACGGTCGAGACCCATATCGCCATTGGCCGCCTGTTTTGTCAGCGGGGTGACGTGGAGCGTGCGATCAAGGTGCATCAGAACCTCCTGGCGCGGCCCAACCTGACCCGGGAGCAGGGGGATCGCGTTCAATACGAGCTGGCGAGGGACTATCTCGCAGTGGGGATGCACCATAGAGCGCAACGTCTGCTCGATGAGCTCATCGACAGTAAATCGAGCATGTGCGTGGATGCTCTGGTTGACCTGGTCAAGATCTACGAGCGCGAGCGGGAGTGGACGGAGGCGATTGAGGTAGGTCGTAAACTGCTCCGTGAGCGTCCGGAGTTTGCCAGCACCCTGGCGCACTATCATTGCGAACTAGCCAGCGACGCCCGCAAACGCAGCGACTGGCAGCAAGTGCGTAGGCATCTGGAAGACGCACTGCAGGTCGACCGGGTACATGTTCGAGCGATGCTGGGGCTCGCCGAGCTTGAGGCGGAGCAGGGTAATCCCCGTACCGCGGTCAGTTGGTTGACGCAACTTGCAGACAAAAATCCCGATTTCTTCCCTCAGGCCTTGCCGCTGGCAAAGCAGGCCGCGGATAATGGCCATCTGAATCTACCGGCGCTGCTGGACAGGGTGATCGGTGCGCGACAGCCGCCGATGATCGACTCTGTTCTGGCTCGGGCCGATGCGCTGCGAACTGCGAATTCCGAGGCGGGCACTACCGAGGCAAGCCGTTACGTCGTCCAGCATATCCGGCAATGGCCTTCGCTTAAGGGGCTGCTCTACCTCATTGACCTGCACCAGGGGGCGGTCGAGTCGAGGGGACGCGAGAATCTGATGATTCTGCGGGGTATTATTGAGGCTCTGCAGGTCGGCGCCTACCAGTTTCGCTGTGAAAGCTGCGGCTTTGCCGGAAGGAAACTTCACTGGCAGTGTCCAACGTGCCACGGCTGGTCCACCATGAAGCCGATCAAGGATCGCGAAGCGATCTGATCGGTACGAGTTATTCGACAGGAATCATTATGCACTGCCGTACACCCATCATCGTTGCTCTGGACTTCCCGGATATGGCTTCCGCTCTGCAGGTTGCCGACCGGTTGCGACCGGAGGACTGCCGCGTCAAGGTAGGCAAGGAACTGTTCACCAGCAGCGGTCCGGCCGTCGTCGAGGCGCTTCACGCGCGTGGCTTCCAGGTGTTTCTGGACCTCAAGTTTCACGACATTCCCAATACTACCGCGAGCGCCGTCAAGGCCGCGGCGGACGCCGGGGTGTGGATGGTGAACGTACATGCGAGCGGCGGCCGTCGAATGATGGAGGCCTGTCGTGATGTGCTTGAACGTAGCACATCGGCCCAGCGTCCGCTGCTGACCGCGGTGACGGTTCTGACCAGTCTCGAGCAGGAGGATCTTCAGGAGATCGGCGTCGACATCGAGCCCATGGTTCAGGTGCAGCGGCTGGCCAGGCTCACTCAGGAATGCGGTCTGGATGGTGTGGTGTGCTCGGCACGAGAGGCGCGAGCGCTTCGAGGAGCCCTGGGGGAGGACTTTTTGCTGGTGACGCCCGGCATCCGACCAGCCGAGTCCAGTGCCGACGATCAAAAGCGTATCGTGACGCCGCAGCAGGCGGTCGAAAACGGCAGCAGCTACCTGGTCATCGGTCGCCCGATCACGCGCTCCGATGATCCGGGCGCTGCGCTCAATCGTATTCTCTCCGGTCTGGAAAGCTGAAACCGATCAGGGTTTGATAGCCACCTTCAGCACCCCGTCGCGCTGATTGCTGAACAGGTCGTAGGCGGCCTGGATGTCAGTCAGCGCGAAGCTGTGAGTAACCATGCTGGTCAGGTCGACCCGACCGGCCGCAACCACTTCCATAAGGCGACGCATACGTTCCTTGCCTCCAGGGCACAGTGTGGTGACGATCTTGTGGTCTCCCAGTCCTGCTGCCATCGCGTCCAGAGGCATCGACAGTTTGCCTGAGTAAACTCCCAGGCTGGATAGGGTACCCCCGGGCTTGAGCGCGCGCAGGCAGGCTTCGAAGGTTTGCTGGGTTCCGAGCGCTTCGATCGCAACATCGACTCCCTCTCCGCCGGTGACCCGTCTGATCGCTTCGAGCGGATCGTCATCGTGGAAGTTGATGGTGATATCGGCGCCCAGACGTCTGGCGACTTCGAGCCGCGAGGCAACGCCGTCGACCACGATGATGCGCGTGGCTCCCATGAGCTTGGCGCCAGCAGTGGCGCATAGGCCGATGGGCCCCTGGGCGAAGATCGCAACGGTATCGCCGATGCGGATGTGGCCGCTCTCCGCTCCACCAAAGCCTGTGCTCATGATGTCCGGACACATCAGCACCTGCTCATCGGTCAGAGCCTCGGGAACGGGCGTGAGATTCGCTTGGGCGTTCGGGATCCGGACGTACTCGGCCTGGCAGCCATCGATGCTGTTACCCAGTTGCCAGCCCCCAAGAGCATGCCCGCCGCACTGGCTGGATTTGCCATCCAGGCAGCTATGGCACTGCCCGCAGGGGGTGATCGCGCCGGCTATTACCCGCTGCCCGATTTGGTAACCGGTCACGGCTGAGCCCAGCTCGGCGATGACGCCGACGGGCTCATGCCCGACGATGAGTCCGGGCTTTACTGGATACTCGCCCTTGAGGATGTGGACATCGGTGCCGCAAATGGTGGTAGTGGTGACCTTGATCAGCGCCTCGGTCGGGCCGATTTCGGGAATGGGGCGTTCTTGAATCTCGATCAAGCCTGGCTTAACGAAGACTGCCGCTTTCATGGTACGCATGGCTCCCTCCGACACAAGTTCTGTGGAGCCATGAGTATAGATACGGCCTTGCTCAGCGAGCTTGACCTGCGTCAGTTTAGCGTAGCCGAAGAGCGTGTGGAAAAACGCTTGGGGATCAACTCATCTGTGACTGCTGATAATTTTCCAGCCCAACCTTGCCAATCAGACTAAGTTGCGTTTCAAGCCAGTCCACGTGTTCTTCCTCGGATTCAAGAATACGTTCAAGCAGCTCCCGGCTTCCGTAATCGCCGACGGTTTCGCAGTAGGCGATGGCGGTTTTCAGGTCGGGAATGCCCTTCATCTCGAGGCGTAGGTCGCACTCGAGAATCTCGCGGACGTTCTCCCCGATGAGCAGCTTTCCGAGGTCCTGCAGATTCGGCAGGCCTTCAAGGAAGAGGATTCGCTTGATGAGCTCATCTGCGTGCTTCATCTCGTCGATCGACTCGTGATACTCATGATCGCCGAGCTTTTTCAGGCCCCAGTCCTGAAGCATGCGCGCATGGAGAAAGTACTGGTTGATGGCTACCAGTTCATTACCCAGGATGGTGTTCAGATGCTGGATGACAATTTTGTCGCCTTTCATGACGGGCTTCCCAAGTGCGGTTCAGGCACACAGTTTGGTCCCGTCACAGGAGGCTGTCAAATGGGTAAGGTTCTGAAAAGAATAGAGATAGTAATGCTTATCAACCCAAGAAGAATTCAGGCCGCAACGAACTGAGCGCTCTGAAACTGGTTATTGGCGACGACATTTTCGCTCAGCAGAGACTTGCAATCCCGCCCGCATTTACCGCACTGATTGGCAACATCCAGTGCTGCACGCAAGTCCCGCATGCTGCACGCACCTTCGCTGATCGCTTCGCGGATCTGGCGGTCGGTAATCCCCTTGCAAAGACAAATGTACATGGCGGCACCTGCTTTCGAATGACTGTGGTGATGCTAATGGTAATGAGAATGGTTGTCAAAGGTTAAAGATGTCATTCGTCAGCCGGTGGCGGTACAGCGGATTTTATCCAGATCCTCTAGAAGACTGGTTGCGCGACGTTCCAGGTGCTGCCTTTGGCGAGGCTCGGCCATCCTCAGGACGTCGCTGAGCATGGTCGCAAGCAATAGCGAATTTTGCTCCCGCTGGGCGCGGTAGGCTTCGCTCCAGTTCGTCTCTGGCTCCAGCAGCAGACTTCGCACGCCTGTTTCGAGCCACGGTTGTTCGCGCTGCTGGAGCAGGCTGAGAAGCTCCGTCTGCCAGTGTTCCCGGTTGTCCAGCCAGATATCGGTATGCCCCTCGAGCTGGATGGCCCACTCGTCAACGCGCTGCTTCTGTGCCGGTGTGAGTCGCCCCAGCCAGGTTTCCAGCCGCTCCTGTGTCCGAGCGCTGCGTTGGCGGTTCTGCTCTTCCAGATCCGGAACCAGATAGCGTGCACGCATTTCGCGGTTCTGCTTGGCGAGGTTGCGCTCGATTGCGCTGATCTGCCGATCATCCAACCGGGAGATAAGCCCGCTTATGGTCGGAACCAGTCGCTCCAGGGTGCGGGCCGCTTCCTGCTCCACTACCGGGGTGAATGCCTGAAGCTCGGAGGGTTCGACGCTGGGCGACGTCGCCTGTTCGCGCAGGGCCAGCAGGTGCACACGGTAACGGGGGAGTTCGCTGCTACAGTGCCAGGCGAGGTGCTGGTTCACCTCGGCTGCGAGCCAGCGCCTCTGTTCTCTATCCAGGGACACATAGTCTCGGAGCTTCCAGTTGATGAACCAGTCGAGGTTCTGGTAGCCGATACGAGTAAAGCTGCAACCGCCGAGCGACAGAATTAGCAGCAGTAACAGGCCGAAGCGGGGCAGGGGATGGCAAGACATCTGCAGCATGGTCGATTCCAGATAGGGTCGATGCAACAAGTGAGACCCTACCTGAAAGCAACTGTTGCCGCGCTAGTCATCCCAACGGAAAGTGTGTCCAGAGGATACCGGCAAGCCCGTCAGTCGAAAATGTTGTCCAGAATGGCCTCCACCACTCCCGTGGTGACCGCAACGAGCACTGCATCCCTGCCCAATTGACGCCATTCGTAGCCGGGATAATGTGGCAGTCTCGCCTCCAGTCGGTGGTCGAAGCGCTTCGCGAGGCCGGGGGGCAGCGGTTTGCCGCGTGCCAGGTTCTTGCGAATTCCTGGAGGCAGGTCGGAGCGAGGCTCGAGCAATTGGCGATCTGCACGGAAGATTGCACGGATAACCGCTTCTTCCACCGTCACCTTCTCATGCCGAGCATCGTGGCCGGGCCCCTGATGTTTGCGATGGTCCGGGGGCTGGGCCAGCGCAGATGAAGTAACGGCGAGCGTGGCAGCAGCGAGCACTGTCGCGAGGAATTGTGAGCGAAGCATCATGATGTAGTCCTGTTCATGAGTAGTCCGTCAGACAGTATGCCTCAGGCGAGACGATAACGCTTCTGAATGCGTGATATCGCCGCTTTTGATAATGGACAATTCGCTCCGGCAAGGTGCTATAACCGATAGCAGAATGGCGCTCGCCACAATTACAACAATGCAGGCCCTGCGGGAGCCTGCGCGGCCCAGGTGGGGTAGTAGTATGAGTCAGGACGGGGTTCTCAAGCGCTCTACGGTATTGATCCACGGATCCGTGGGCATGCCATTGGCGATCATCGGCTATCCGCTGGTCGTTTATCTTCCGCCTTTCTATACGCAGGAAATCGGCCTGCACATGGCGCTGATGGCGCTGGTGCTCGTGATTGCTCGCTTGTCCGATGTCGTTACCGACCCTCTCATCGGTACGCTAAGCGATCGCTGGCAGACTCGGCTGGGTCGGCGCAAGCCCTGGCTGCTCATGGGTATGCCGTTGATGCTGCTCGGTACCGTGATGATCTTCATGCCCCCGAGTGATGCAGGCATCGGTCATCTCATGCTGTGGACCATTCTGATGTATCTCGGCTGGACCATGGTTACCTTGCCATACGGAGCATGGGGCGCTGAGCTCTCGCCGGTTTATCACCAGCGCAGCCGTGTGACTGCGTCTCGGGAGGGCTTCGTACTGGTCGGTCTGTTCGTTGCGGCCCTGGCTCCGGCAATCGTGCAGTCACTCGGTGCGCGTTACCAGGCGGGGCAGACCGAAGGGGCTGTAATGGAGCTGGCAGTACGGCTGCTGGGTACCGATGGTCAGTTGGGAACCGGGTACGGTCCTATTCTGGCAGCGATGGCGTGGATGCTGCTTATTCTGCTGCCACTCACAGTCTTGGCGGTGGTGTGCTTCGTCAAGGAAGCGCCACCCAAGTCAGTCCAGCGTACCGAGTGGAAAACCGGCCTGCGGGTGCTCAAGAACAACGGACCCTTCAAGCGCATGATGTTGATGCTGCTCATCGTGGTAACCGGGGAATCCTTCCGCAATGCGCTCTCGGTGTTCTTCATGCAGCACGTCATGCACATCCAGGCCTACATCGGGATGATGTATCTGCTGTATTTCGGGGTCGGAATCCTGGGCATTCCCTTCTGGCTGATACTCGGCAAGAGAATCGGCAAGCACAAGGCCTTCTGCGTGGCGGTAGGCGTATCCAGCGCAAGTATCCTCGGCATGTTCTTCCTGCAAGCGGGCCAGCTGATCCCCTTTGCCATCATGTTTGCGCTCAAGGGTTTCTGCTTTGCGGCCTTCCAGTTCCTTCCGCTTTCCATGCTGGCCGACATAGTCGACGTGGATACTGCCCGAAGCAAGGAGCATCGTACGGGGCTCTTCTTCGCCATGTCCGGTATGGCGCACAAAACGGCGATGGCGTTGGGGCTCGGCCTCTCCCTCGGCTTGCTGGCCCTGGTCGGGTTCGATGCCCAGGCCGCAAGTCACACCGAGGGGCAGCTGATGGCCTTGCGGGTCCTGTACATTCTAGGTCCGGTCGCTTTGTACATGATTGCTTTCATGTTCGCCTGGAAGTATCCGCTGACCTCGGCGCGTCACGAGCGGATTCACCAGTGGATCCTTCGTCGCAACGCTCGTCTGGAAGTAGGCGTCAGCCAGCCCTGAAGGGAGTGATAACGCTTCGGTGACGCGCTTGTAACATCGCCCTGTCAGCCGAAGCGGTTGCACGGCGATGCCGTTTTTCACGGAGGCCCTGGTGGCGGTGGATGTCAATGAACACATCGTCGCTCGGCCTGCGGTAAAGCTGTCTGACGGCAGTCAGTGCTGGTGGCCACCTACGCCATGGGCGTGGCCGTGGGCCAGCTCCTCCTGAGTTGCTTCCCGGACCGACAGGATCTCGATATCGAAGGTCAGGTCGCGGCCAGCAAGCGGATGATTGGCATCGACTTCCGCCTGGGACAGACCCACCTTGCGGATCGTAACCTGACGCGGACCCTGTTCGGTCTCGATGACGGCGATCATGCCCGGCTTCCATTTTTTAGCGCCCTGCAGATGCTTGATCTGAACCTTCTGGATTGCATTGTCCAGACGCGGGCCATAGGCCTGCTCGGCAGTCAGCTCGACAGTGAACCTGTCGCCCGCAACATGGCCTTCCAGCGCCTCGACCAGCCCATCCACCAGCCCCGGCTGGCCATACAGGTAGAGCACCGGTTCGTGCATCCGTGAGTTTTCGATGTCACCGTTGGCGTCGGTCAGGCCGTAATGGAATTCCACCACGGTATTCTTGGCAATCTTCATTCTCTGTGTTCACTCGGACTGGAAAACAAGTCAGGCATTATCCTGACTTGCAGCTCGTTTTGCCATGCTTGTCAGCGGTCGCCCCAAAGCTCTTCCAGCCGCGCATCGCGCCCGCAGCGGGAGCGGTAGTAGCGATAACGCAGCGGATTCTTCTGGTAGTAATCCTGATGATATTGTTCGGCGGCATAAAACGGGGTTCGCGGTAGTATTTCGGTCACGATAGGCTGAGCAAAGCGACCGGAGGCAGCCAGCGCTGCGCGGGATGCTTCAAGGATTTTGCGCTGCTCCTCGTCTGCGTAGAAGACTGCGCTACGGTACTGCGGACCGGTGTCGCAGAATTGCGCGTTCGGGGTAATGGGGTCGATCGTGGGCCAAAAGGCTTCCACCAGTTGACTGAAGCTCACGGCTGATGGGTCGTAGAAAACTGCGACCGCTTCGATATGGTCGGTGCGGCCCGCCGAGACCGCGGGGTAGTTCGCCGACTTGGCGTCGCCTCCGATATAGCCGGAAAGGGTGGACACTACTCCATCGATCTTGTCGAAGTCAGCTTCCGTACACCAAAAGCAGCCTCCGGCAAAGACGGCCACCTCCTGGCCTTCAGGCGGATCACCTATCGGCTCGGGTGCTGCGTTAGCGCTCAGGCAAACCAGAATCACCGGGAATAGAAGCCAACCTTGCAACTTCGCTTTCATCCGCGCAACTCCGGAAGCGGCTCTCCGGCAGGCACGAAGCGCAACGCAACGCCATTGTTGCACCAGCGCTCGCCCCGTGGGGGTGGGCCATCCTTGAACACGTGGCCCTGATGGCCCCCGCAGCGGATACAGTGATACTCGGTTCGGGGCCAGATCAGGCTGAAATCCAGCCGCGTGCCGATGACACCTTCCATTGGTTGTGTGAAGCTGGGCCAGCCGGTGCCGCTATCAAATTTGTCTTCACTGCGAAAGAGTGGCGCGAAGCATGCTGCGCAGGTGTAGGTGCCTTCCTCATACAGCTTGTCCAGGCGGCTGCTGCCTGCCGGTTCGGTTCCGTCCCGAAAGAGCACCTGCCAGGCTTCGGCACTGACTTTGTCGCGCCAGTACTCCGGGGGATGGGGCAGGGGAGTAGCCGCACCTTGGGCGGAGTCCTTGGCCAGCCCCTGCCTGCCCGGCAGCGTGAGGGCGGGTAGGGCGGCAAGTGCGGCGATCAAGGCTCTGCGTTTCATGGCATGGCTTCCAGCTCGACGATGGTCGAGTCAGATTAGGCTGCACCGGAACGCTTGTCAGCGAACCATCGTTTCAGAAGATGTCTGTGCTGAATGGCCGCAGCTAGCGGTTCCGAACGATCCACAGTAATGTATCGGCTTCGTACAACAACAAGGAAATCGTTGCCATGCTGTCGGTCCTCCCTTCTGCTCGCCGTTTGGGTGCAAACTGTCTTATGCTGACCGCTGCGGCCCTCTTCGCCCAGGCGCTGCACGCCGAACCGGCGAACCATTACACCATCGCCCCCCAGCGCCTGGCCATGCTGGATCAGGCGATGCAGGCCCAGATAGACCAGGGCAAACTCGCCGGGATCGATATCCTGATCTATCAGGATGGCGAGGTTATCCATCGCAAGCTGACCGGGTATCAGGAACTGGACTCGCGCAAGCCGCTCGCTGAGGACACCCTTTACAAGATATTTTCTCTGACCAAGCCGATCACCGGAACCGCGCTGCTCATGCTCCATGAGCAGGGGAAGTTTCAACTGGACGATCCGGTCGAACTATATCTGCCGCAGTTCAAGGGCATGCAGGTGGCAAAGGAGGATGGGCCAGACGGTCGGCCCGTGACAGAGCCTGCCCAGCACCCGCTGACCATACGCGAGCTGATGAATCACACTGCGGGCTTCACCTACGGCAGGTTTTCCGAATCGCAGGTCGATGCGCTCTACGTCAAGGAAGACATTCAGAATCCGGACACTACGCTTGCCGATATGATCGAAAAGCTTGCGGTCATTCCGCTGCGCCAGCAACCCGGAACGCAATGGCACTACAGTGTGTCGGTGGATATTCAGGCACGGCTGGTGGAGGTGCTCTCCGGCATGTCTTTCGATGCGTTTCTCGAGCAGAACATCTTCAAGCCGCTTGGGATGAAGGACACGGGTTTTTACGTACCCGCGGACAAGGCGGAGCGCCTGGCCGTTTCCTATCGGCCCTCTGAAGATGGCCTGCAGCCGCTGCCAAATGACTTTTTCCTGCGCAAACCCAATTTCCTCAACGGTGGCGGCGGGCTGATTTCGAGCATGGATGATTATTTGCGGTTTGCCCGCATGCTGCTCAACGAAGGCGAACTCGACGGTGTGCGTCTGCTCCAGGCCGAAACCGTGCGGCTGATGGCGAGCGACCAGTTGCCCAAACAGGTAGAAGGCCCGAACTGGGCTCCGGGCAATCGCTTCGGCCTGAATGTGGCAGTGGTCAACGACTCGTCGGCTGCCCAGTATCTACCTGAAGGTACCTACTGGTGGTGGGGGATTCAGGGACCCTGGATGTGGGTGGACCCGGCCAACGGAATTATCACGCTGGGGATGATGCAAAATACCGATTATCGCCACTCACGGGTAGTACACGGTACGGTCAGCAACATCCTGTACCGCCCGGCGGAGCAGTAAACCGCATAGGGGCGCTGGTTGCAGCCAGCGTCCAGTCTCAGACCGAGCTGGAGGCGCCGGCGTCGAGCACCTGCTCCAGGGGCAGTTGGGCATGCACATTTACGCTGCCCTGAGCGGCAAAAACCACCAGATGGTCGGCGGCGATGCGAATTCCGATCCGGGCGCCCATGGCATGGTCGGCATGGCTTGGAAAGATCGACTCCAGCACGCTGCCGGTGGAAAGTTGCAGTCGATACAGGGTGGCGGCGCCGAGAAAGGTCTTCCCAACCACCGTCGCTTGTAGCGCGCTTTCTTCATGCCCGACTATATCGTCGGGCCTGAGGAGCACGTCGACCGCGCTCCCTGCCGGCAACTGATAGGCCCGGTTGCCACGAATGACGCCCAATTCGGTCTGCACCGTATCGGGAGTCAGCAACTGGCCACGAATGAAGTAGCCCTGCCCAATGAAACTCGCTACGAAAGGGGTGACTGGTTCGTGGTACAGGTTATAGGGACTATCCCACTGCTGCAGCTTGCCCTCTTTCAATACGCCAACGTGATCGCATACAGCGAAGGCTTCGTTCTGATCATGGGTGACCAGCATGGCGCTGATTCCACGCTGTTTGAGAATGTCGCGCACCTCACTGGAGAGGCGCCGCCGTAGCTCACCGTCGAGATTGGAAAACGGTTCGTCCATCAGCAGCAGCTTCGGGTCCGGCGCCAGCGCCCTGGCAAGGGCGACCCGTTGCTGCTGGCCCCCGGATAGCTCATGGGGGTAGCGCCGGCCAAGGTGATTCAGTTTGACCAGCTCCAGCAGTTCTCCAACGATACGCTTGCGGTCGGGATGGCGGTTGATACCAAAGGCCACGTTGTCCTGCACGGTAAGGTGAGGAAACAGCGCGTAATCCTGAAACACCATGCCAATGCGGCGTTGTTCTGGCGGGGTCCTGCGCTGGGCGGTCGACATGACCTCGCCTGCCAGAACGATCTCCCCACTGGTAATGGGCTCGAAGCCAGCGATGGCGCGCAGGGTAGTGGTCTTGCCGCAGCCCGAAGGACCGAGCAGGCAGCCGATGTCTCCGGCGCGCAGGTGGACACTGAGTCCAGATACTACCTGGTGCCCGGCGTAGCCGCAGGAGACCTCGTTGAGCTCAAGAATGATGGGGTGATCAGCCATGCAGGCTCCGGTTAGTCGACGAGCAGAAATTCCACCAGGGCTTTCTGCACGTGCAGGCGATTCTCAGCCTGATCCCAAACGACGCAACGCGGGTCGTTCATCAGTTCGCAACTGACCTCTTCGCCCCTGTGGGCCGGCAGGCAGTGCATGAAGATGACCGACTCGTCAGCCTGGTCGAGGGTCTGCGGAGTGACCTGATAAGGCTTGAAGCGCTTGAGGCGTGCTTCCGCCTCGTCCTCCTGGCCCATGGAGGCCCATACATCGGTGCTGATCAGGTGCGCGCCGGCCGCGGCTTCGCGCGGGTCGCGGGTCAGTGTGATGCGATCGCCGGCCTGATCGAGCAAGGCCTGGTCCGGTTCATAGCCTTCCGGGCAGGCGACGCTCAGGGTGAAATCGAACTGCATGGCCGCCTGAATGAAGGTATTGCACATGTTGTTGCCGTCGCCGATCCAGGCCACCCGCTTGCCCTGAATGGAGCCGCGCTGTTCGTGATAGGTCTGCATGTCGGCAAGCAGTTGGCATGGGTGCAGCGAGTCGGTCAGTCCGTTGATCACCGGCACGGTGGAGTTACGTGCGAAGGTTTCCACATCGGCGTGAGCGAAGGTGCGGATCATCACTGCATCGACCATGCTGGACAGAACCCGCGCGCTGTCTTCGATGGGTTCACCGCGACCCAGCTGCGTATCGCGTGGTGACAGAAAGATGGCCTGACCGCCAAGCTGAATCATGCCCGCCTCGAAGGAGACTCTGGTGCGGGTAGAGGCTTTTTCGAAGATCATGGCGAGCACGCGGTTCTTCAGTGGCTCGTAAACGACACCCTGGCGATGCAGCGCCTTCAACTCGACGCCGCGCTTGATCAAGCCGATTAGTTCGGCCTGGGAGCAATCCATTAGTGAAAGAAAGTGCCTAACTGTCATGTTTGTACTACCTGATAACCGCGGTCGGCAGCGACCGAGAACAGCAAGCCCTACCGCGAACGCAGCGCAGTAAGCCACCTGCCTGAAAAGAGAAGCAGCGATCTTATCGGTAAATTCTGCCGCATGGCAAATACCCATCGTCCGCGCAGGGTCAAAGGAGGGCATAATCCTGCTGAATGGCGCCTCATTCCGGCCATTGCCGGCTCACTCGCCGGGCTCTAGAGTTCGTCCATAGAAAACAATGCCAAGAGTGCCTTTTCATGCCGACCACCCATTTTCGCGCGTGCCATCTGTGCGAGGCCATCTGCGGCCTGGCAATCGAGACCGAGGGCGAGCAGATCCTCTCGATCAAGGGCGATCCGCAAGATCCTTTCAGCCGTGGCCATATCTGCCCGAAAGCCGTCGCGCTGCAGGACCTGCAAAATGATCCTCAGCGACTGCGGGGGCCGGTTCGGCGGGTAGGCGAGAGCTGGGAGTCGATCAGTTGGGAAGAGGCCTTCGAACTGGTGGCGACGCGCCTTGCTGCGATTCAGGCGGAGCATGGACGCAATGCGGTGGCGGTGTATGCGGGCAATCCCAACGTGCACAATTATGGCTCGATGACCCACGGCAACTACTTCTTCGGCCAATTACGCACGCGCCAGCGCTACTCGGCCACTTCGGTCGATCAGCTGCCGCACCATCTCGTTTCGCTGTGGCTGTATGGCCATATGCTGATGATCCCGATCCCGGATATCGACCACACCGACTACTTCCTGATGCTCGGGGCCAACCCACTGGCTTCCAACGGCAGCATCATGACGGTGCCCGACGTCGGCAAGCGCATCAAGGCGCTGACGGCAAGGGGCAAGCTTGTGGTCATAGATCCGCGCCGCAGTGAAACCGCTGAGGTAGCCAGTGAACATCATTTCATCCGTCCCGGCACCGATGCGGCCTTCCTGCTGGCAATGCTGGCGACCCTGTTCGAGGAGTCGCTGGTACGTCCGAGTCCGGCGTTGGAGGCAGCGGTGGGTCTTGAGGAGATCCGGCGGGTGGTCGGCCAGGTGAATATCGAGACAGCAGCGGCCCATTGCGGTATCCCTGCCGACCGTATCCGCGGAATGGCTCGGGAGTTTGCCGCCGCCGAGCGGGCGGTGTGTTACGGTCGCATGGGGGTGTCGGTTCAACAGTACGGCACCCTGTGTCAGTGGCTGATCCAGATCATCAACCTGGTTACCGGCAATCTGGACCAGCCCGGAGGGATGCTCCTTCCGGAACCTGCCTTCGACGTGACTGCAGGCCGGCCGGGGCATTTCGACCGTTGGCGCAGCCGCGTGTCGGGCCTGCCGGAGTTTAACGGCGAGATCCCTGTCGTGGCGTTGGCCGAAGAGATGCTGACGCCCGGCGAAGGCCAGATTCGCGCACTGGTGACCACCGCGGGCAACCCGGTCCTGTCCACACCCAATGGTCGGCAGCTGGACAGTGCGTTGGCCTCGTTGGAGTTCATGGTCAGTATCGATCTTTACATCAATGAGACTACGCGTCACGCCGATGTCATTCTGCCGCCGACTTCGGCGCTTGAGCACGACCATTACGACATCACCTTCAACAATTTTGCGGTGCGCAACGTGACCCGCTACAACGAGCCGGTTCTGGCCAAGCCTGAGGGCAGCCTGCATGACTGGGAGATATTCGTTGGACTGGGGCAGGCCTATGCCCGCGTGACTGGCCAGGAAAGCCGGCCGACCATGCCGCCGCACCAGATGGTCGACGCTGCGCTGCGTGCCGGGCCCCATGCAGATCGGCTGACGCTTGAAGTGCTCCGGGAGCATCCGCACGGTATCGACCTCGGCCCTCTGAAGCCAAGTCTGTTGCGTCGCCTGCAAACCCCCAGCAAGCGTATCGAGGCGGCCCCTTCCGCCATGCTCGAAGCCGTCACTGCGTTTATCGCGACTCTTCGTACCGCATCGGACGATGACGAGCTCCTCCTGATCGGTCGGCGCCACGTGCGCAGCAACAATTCCTGGATGCATAACTATCAGCGGCTGGTCAAAGGCAAGCCACGCCACCATTTGCTGATGAACCCCCTGGATATGCAGGCCCGGGGGCTGGCCGACGGGCAGCGGGTGCTGGTGCGCTCGCGGGTTGGCGAGGTGTCAGTTGAAGTGGTCGGCAGCGAAGAAATGTTCAAGGGAGTGGTCAGTCTGCCACATGGCTGGGGGCACGACCGTCCGGGCGTACAGCAGGATATCGCGCGAGCTCATGCGGGTGTCAGTGTCAATGACGTGACCGATGAGCGATTCGTCGATCCGGTGACCGGCAATGCGGCCCTGAACGGGCTGCGGGTCCAGGTGGTGGCAGCATAGCGACCGGCTTTGCTGTACACTAGGCGTCTTTGTGCGGGCCCCGGCAGGCCCGCGCCCGACATGAGGACAGGTCATGGAAAACAACCCTACCATCGATACCATCAAAGAGCAGATTTCCAACAACCCGGTGCTCATCTACATGAAAGGCGCACCGAATGCTCCGCAGTGCGGTTTTTCCGCCCGTGCGGTACAGGCTCTGATGAGCGTGGGTGAAAAGTTCGCCTACGTGGACATCCTGCAGAACCCCGACATCCGTGCCACGCTGCCGCAATATGCCAACTGGCCGACCTTCCCGCAGCTATGGATCAAGGGCGAACTGGTCGGCGGCAGCGACATCATCCTGGAGCTGCACGAGTCTGGCGAACTGCAGACCATGATCAAGGACGCGGTCCAGCCCCAGTAATCGGGCTGTGCTGAATCAACCCGCCCCGATTCGTCGCGGCGGGTTTTTTATTTTGGTCAACCGAGCAGTCCGGTGAAGGGGAAGTAGCTCAGGGGCTGTCCAGGCTGAACTTGCGTGCCGGCAGGTACCAGCACCAGGCCCTGAGCACGGCTGGCGGTACTGAGAATGCCCGAGCTCTGGTTGCCGGTCAGTTCGATACCGGCCGTGCCGAGATGGGCGCGCAGGTACTCGTCCCGGCTGCCCGGCTTGTTCCAGCTGAAACTCGCAGGAACCGGAACGGATTGCGGCTTGACGGCCTGACAGCCAAGGCGGCGCAACAGGTAGGGTTTCACCAGCAGTAGATAGGTGACCAGCGAGGCTGCCGGGTTACCTGGCAGACCCAGGACCGGCGTACCGGCGAAACGTCCGAGCGTGAATGGCTTCCCGGGCTTGATTGCCAGCTTCCACAGGTCGACTTCGCCGTGTTCGCGCAGCGCCTGGCCCAGATAATCGGCCTCGCCTACCGATACGCCGCCGGAGGTGAGAATTACATCAGCCTGCTGGCTCAACTGCTCGAGTCGCTGCCGAGTAGCAGCAGGTTCATCCGGCAGTATCCCGGCGTCCACGACCTGCTGGCCGAGTCGCTCCACCGCGCCCAGTAGCGTATAGCGGTTACTGTTATAGATCTGCCCCCCGCCAAGCGGAGTACCTGGCTCGACGAGCTCGTCGCCGGTCGAAAGGATGGCGACACGTAGCGGCGCCGAGACCTGCACCGAGGAGACCCCAACCGAAGCGATGACGCCCATGTCCTGCGGAAGCAGCAGATGGCCGGCGTCGAACAGCGTGGTACCTGCGATGATGTCCTGGCCGCGGGGGCGCACGTTCTGCCCAGGGCGCAGGGGTTGCAGGAAACGTGCGCGGCCGGTGGCATCGACCTCCACGTTTTCCTGCATTTCAACCGTATCAGCGCCCTGCGGGAGGGGCGCCCCGGTGAAGATGCGAGCGCAGGTGCCCGGGACCAGTGGCCCTGGCGCCATCCCCGCGGTGATCCGCTGGCTGATGGGTAGTCCCTGCGCACAGGCCAGTGGAATATCGGTCGAATGCAGTGCGAAACCATCCATTGCGCTGTTATCCCAGGGCGGAACATCGCATTTCGCTTGAACTGAAGTAGCCAGAACACGCCCCAGGGCCTCGCTCAAGGCGATCTGCTCGACCGCTCTGGGTGTCTCGGCAGCCGCTGAGTCAAGGAGCCTGGCGAGTGCTTCGCCAACCGGAAGCAGGCTCATCCGCGGGTCTCGCAGGCGGGAGCCGGAGCCAGATGCTGAACGAAATTGCATGGCCGGGTGCGGCTGTCCAGCTGTTCTGCCAAAATCCGTGTCCAGGCGGTGCGGCAGGCGCCGGTGGAGCCCGGCATGCACACCACCAGGGTGCGGTTGGCCAGCCCTGCCAGGGCCCTGGATTGCAGGGTAGAGGTACCGATTTCTTCCCAGGACAGGTGGCGAAAGAGCTCTCCGAATCCATCTACTGTCTTGTCCAGCAGCGGTGCGACGGCCTCGGGCGTACTGTCACGACCGGTAAAACCTGTGCCGCCGGTGATCAGCACAACCTGTACGTCGGCGTCGACGATCCAGTTAGAGACGACCGCACGGATGCGGTAGGGGTCGTCGGGCCACAACTGCCGATCGATTACGCGATGGCCGGCGGCAGTGGCGCTCTCGACCAAAAGCTGACCGGAGGTGTCGGTTTCCGAAGTACGTGTGTCGCTAACGGTCAGGACGGCGATGTTGAGCGGAACGAAATCGCTGGGAGTGTGGGCCATGGCGCTTCCTTTGGCTGAGCATGCAGGGCAGTGTTATAACACAGAGCCGCATATCAGAGAGTCGTACATGTCTTACATCAGCCCCTTTACCATCACCGCCCTGATTCTCGCCGGGGGGCAGGGCAGTCGCCTCGGTGGTCGCGACAAGGGGCTCATGCCCTGGCAGGGCAAGCCGGTCGCTGCACGGCTGGCGGAGTTGCTGCGCCCGTTTTGCGACGAACTCCTGATCAGTTGCAACCGTAATCAGAGCGAGTACGGTCGCTGGGCCGACAGGCTGGTTGGTGACGCGGTTCCCGATTACCCCGGGCCGCTGGCGGGCATTCTGGCGGGCTTGCGGCATTGCCGAGGCACGCATTTGCTGGTGGTGCCCTGTGATCTTCCGCGGTTGGAGTCCTCCGTTCTGGAGGCGCTCCTGCGCAAGGCGCTTGCTAGACCGCAGTGGCCCTGCCTGACCCGTACCGGAGGTGATTGGCAGCCGCTGGTGAGTGTGCTGCCAGGGAGTGCACTGCCCGAACTGGAGGCGTTCTGGGAACAGGGCGGGCGCGCGCCTTTGCGCTGGTTGCTGGCTCAACCGCACTCGATTCTGCAGTTGCCGGCCAAGGACCCGCGGCTTGCCAATGCGAATCACATGGCAGACTGGGCTGCCGGCCAGGGAGGTTAACTACCCGCCACAGCAACGCTTTTTTCAAAACGAGGGCTTGCGTGCGGGCGCTAATTGGGTAAAATGCCGACCACAGTTCGGAGTGTAGCGCAGCCTGGTAGCGCGTCTCGTTCGGGACGAGAAGGTCGCTGGTTCGAATCCAGTCTCTCCGACCAGTTTCATTCGGTTTCCCGTGCCGAATCACAAGAGCCCGCCAATAAGCGGGCTTTTGCGTTTCTGGATGTTCAGTTCAGAGCAGGTCCTTGAGGTTACTGGCGGGATCGGCCAGAGCACTCGCCACCTCGTCCGAGGGGCGCGCCTGAACCAGGCGCTTCACCAGTGCAAATTCACTGCTACGATTGACGCAATCGGCGGCAATCAACCGGCCTGCAGCGAAGTAGAAGGCAACGAAGCTGTTCTGCTGCGGGTCGCCTCTCATCACGATCTCGTCGTAGCCTTCCGACAGGCCCACCATTTGCAGCTTGATTTCGTACTGGTCCGACCAGAACCAGGGGACCGGTTCGTAGGGTTTGGCGACGCCGTTGATGCTGTGGGCGGCGGTACGCGCCTGATCCACTGCGTTGGGAACCGACTCCAGTCGCAGGCGCCTGTCGTAAATCCGGCTGTAATGCCGGCTGCAATCGCCGATGGCGTAGATGTCGGGGTCCGAGCTCTGACAGAACTCGTTGACCAGTATGCCGTTATCCAGCTCCAGGCCCGCCTGCTCCGCCAGTTCGGTTTGCGCAACCGCGCCGATCCCGGCCAGGACCAGATCAGCTTCCAGATGCTGCCCGTCAGTCAGGGTTACCCCGCTGAGTCGAGCGCCGTCGTCGCTCAGTTCGAAGCGTTCGATGTGCGCCCCTGTGAGTATCCTGACTCCACGCGAGCGGTGCAGGGTTGCATAAAAGGCAGATACCTCCGGCGCGGTGACCCTGGCGAGAAGTCGATCCTGGGCCTCGACCACGCTGACCGATAGGCCCAGGCTGATGGCTGCGGACGCCACCTCCAGGCCGATGAAGCCTCCACCGATGATCAATAGCCGGCGGCCAGGTTCCAGACTTGCCTTCAGCCGCTGCGCATCGGCCAGGCTGCGCAAATAGAACAGATTCGCAGGTTCCGCAGCGAGCGGATCAGGCAGCGCCAGGCGACGTGCTCGACTGCCGGTCGCCAGGATCAGGTGGCTCCAGTGGATCTCGGTGCCGTCGTCCAGGTGCACGGTTCGCGCGGACCGGTCGATCCGGGATACTCGGTGTCCCAACACCAGCTCCACTTCGGCCTTGGTGAAGTTCGCCGGAGCGCGTATGAGCAGCTTCTCCGGCTCGATCTCTGTCGTGAGGAATGCCTTGGAGAGCGGGGGGCGCTGGTAGGGCAGACTGAGTTCGTCGGAGATCAGCAGGATTCGCCCGGAATAACCTCCCTGTCGCAGCGCCAGTGCGGCTTCGCCGCCGGCATGTCCTCCGCCGATGATGACTGTGGTAGCTGTGGTCATTGCTGGTTCCTTGTACATGACGCCGTCCCGCCTGCTTCAGGCGAGCGGTGAATCTTTGTTTAGGCTAATGTTCCAACATCCAGAAATCTTGCGTGGACCCATCATGCCCAGCACCCGCTTCGAAGACAAATGCTTCCTCATCCTCCTCGGTCTGGTGTCGGTGGCTTTCGTCTGGCTATTGCTGCCATTTTACAGTGCCATTTTCTGGGGCACGGTTCTGGCCATCATCTTCCGCCCCATGCAGAAGTTTCTGGAGTCGCGTTTTCATGGACGTTCAGGCCTGGCGGCCTTCGTCAGCCTGCTGGTCATTCTGTTCATCGTGATCCTGCCGATTACGCTGCTAGCGGGTGCGCTGGTCCAGGAGGGCGCTCTGCTCTACGAGCGCACTCGCTCGGGCGATATCAACATGGGCCGCTACTTCGAACAGATACTCAGTGCGCTGCCGGAGCCTGGCCAGAGGCTGCTCGAGCGGTTGGGCCTGCGCGACTTGCCGGGGGTGCAGGCCCGTCTCTCGGAGAGCGCAGCGGTAGCCAGCCAGTTCCTCGCGACTCGCGCATTCAGCCTCGGCCAGGACACATTCCGCTTCATCATCAGCTTCGCGATCATGCTGTATCTGCTGTTCTTCCTGCTCAGGGACGGAAAAGCGGTCGCTGCGGCAGTGCGCAGGGCTATTCCGTTGGGGGAACGCTACAAGCAGCACCTGCTGAACAAATTCACCCGAGTGGTGAAGGCGACGGTCAAGGGCAATATCATGGTCGCCGCAGTGCAGGGCGCGCTGGGCGGCTTCATATTCTACGTACTGGGCTTGCAGGGTGCTCTGCTCTGGGGGGTGATCATGGCGATCCTGTCGCTGCTTCCGGCGGTCGGCGCCAGCCTGATCTGGGGGCCGGTGGCGATCTACTACCTGGCGACCGGCGAGATAGCGCGAGCGATCATCCTGACCAGCTTCGGTGCGGTGGTGATCGGCCTGGCCGACAATGTATTGCGGCCTCGCCTGGTGGGCAAGGATCTGCGGCTGCCGGATTACGTCGTGCTCATCTCTACCCTTGGTGGCCTGGCTCTGTTCGGGCTGAACGGATTCGTGATCGGGCCCCTGATCGCAGCTTTGTTCATCGCTGCATGGAGTCTGTATGCCGAGTCACGTCACGAAAGCAATCCGCCGATAGTGCTCCCGGACGGCGCTGACACGGAAACACGCCCGACGGAACGGGAGGATGCCTAGCAGCGTTTGCCAGTGCGCCCGAAGGAGCTACTCGCGCACCCGGCGAATGGCGTCCAGCCAACCCTGGTAGAGCCGGTCTCGCTGATCCTCCGCCATGCCGGGCTCGAAGGTCCGCTCACAGCTCCACCGCTTCGAGATTTCATCGAGGCTGGAGAACAGGCCGGTGTGCAGTCCCGCCAGATAAGCCACACCCAGCGCAGTCGTTTCGGTGATGCGGGGGCGGTCGACAGGTACGCCGAGAATGCTGGCGAGTGATTGTACCACCCAGTTGTTTACCACCATGCCACCGTCCACGCGCAATGCCGCGGTGCTCTGGCCCCCGTCGTGGGTCATCGCGTCGAGCAGGTCCCGGGTCTGGAAGCAGACCGATTGAAGCCCTGCCGTGACGATCTCGGCTATACCCGTATCACGGGTCAGGCCGAAGATCGCGCCCCTGGCGCTCGGGTCCCAGTATGGGGCACCGAGGCCGGTGAATGCTGGCACCAGATACACACCGCACTGATTGCCGGTGCGCTCGGCCAGCGCTTCGGTTTCCCCTGCATGCTGGATCAGCTTGAGTCCGTCACGTAGCCACTGAATCGCGGCACCAGCGACGAAAATGCTGCCTTCCAGAGCATAGGTCGTTTTGCCGGCGAGTCGATAACCCACAGTAGTCAGGAGTCGATGGCGGGAGCTAACCGGTGCTTCGCCAGTATTCATGATCATGAAACAGCCGGTGCCATAGGTGCTCTTGACCATGCCGGGGCTGAAGCACACCTGACCGATCAGGGCTGCCTGCTGGTCTCCGGCAATCGCGACGATCGGGACAGGGCCGCCCAGCAGGCCGGGATCGCTGCTGCCGAAGTCCGCTGCACAGTCCATTATCTCCGGCAGCACGCTGCGGGGAATGTCGAGCAGATCCAGAATCCGGTCGTCCCAGTCCTGCGTGTGAATATTGAACAAAAGGGTCCGCGAGGCATTGGTGGCATCGGTGCGATGCTCCTTGCCCCCGGTGAGTCGCCAGAGCAGAAAACTGTCGACCGTGCCGAAGCGCAACTGCCCCAGAGCGGCCCGGTCGCGCGCACCCTCGACATTGTCGAGTAGCCAGCGCAATTTGGTTCCTGAAAAATAGGGGTCGATCAGCAGGCCGGTACGCTCGGTTACCATCGGCTCATGGCCGGCATCGCGCAGCTCGGTGCAGAACGCGGCGGTGCGGCGATCCTGCCAGACGATGGCCCGGTGAAGCAGTTCGCCGGTTTCGGCATCCCAGAGCAGCGTGGTTTCCCGCTGATTGGTGATACCTATACCGGAAATGTCCTTGGCTTCGAGACCGGCCCTGCGCAGCGCCTCCCGACAGACTGCGAGGGTACTCTCCCAGATTTCCTCGCCGTCATGCTCGACCCAGCCATCATAAGGGAAGTACTGCGGAAATTCCTGCTGAGCTGCAGCGATTGGCTGGGTATGTTCATCGAAAACGATGGCCCGGGTGCTGGTCGTACCCTGGTCGATGGCGAGTAGGTAGTGTCCCATGCGGTCCTCTTGTTATTTTCCGAGCCTCTGGGGCTTCAGTCGCTACGCCCGATGTCGGCGAAGCAGGCCTCTGTCTGTTGGGCCAGATCCCGTGGTGCAAGTTCGATTTCGAGACCGCGGCGCCCGGCACTGACGAACAGAGTGCCGAGGGCAAGCGCGCTCTGATCGATAAAGGTGCGCAGGCGCTTTTTCTGTCCCAAGGGGCTGATTCCGCCGAGCAGATAGCCGGTGCTACGCTGGGCTGCAGCGGGGTCTGCCATCACGCAGCGCTTCACGCCGGCAGCCTGAGCCAGGCTTTTCAGATCCAGCTTCCCATCGACCGGTACGATCGCGACCAGCAGTTCGCCGCTGTCACTGGTTGCCAGCAGTGTCTTGAAGACCCACGCAGGGTCCAGACCCAGCTTCTCGGCCGCTTCGCCGCCGTAGGATTCGGCTTTCGGGTCATGCTGGTAGCGGTGCAGCTGATAGGTGATACGAGCCTTGTCGAGTTGTTTTGTGGCGGGCGTCATGCTGACATGTCCTGATTTCGACTGTCACAGATTCTGGCGGGCGTTCTATGCTCTAATCAAGTCGAAACGCACAACGGAGAGGTTTCCTTTGCTCAAGGCTAGCCCGGATAGCAGGCCTGTCAGTAGTTCGCGTGGCGGCGACGAGCCCTTCGACCTGCTGATAATCGGCGGTGGGATCAATGGTGTTGGCATTGCTGTTGACGCTGCTGGTCGCGGGTTGTCAGTCTGTTTGTGCGAGCAGAGCGATCTGGCTGCATATACCTCGTCCGCCAGCAGCAAGCTTATCCACGGCGGGCTGCGCTACCTCGAACACTACGAGTTTCGCCTCGTACGTGAAGCTCTTACCGAGCGGGAGGTGTTGCTGGCGAAGGCGCCTCACATCATCTGGCCGCTGCGTTTCGTGTTGCCCCACCGTCCACATCTACGGCCGCGCTGGTTGCTGCGAGCAGGTCTCTTTCTATATGACTCCCTAGGCAAACGAACCCGTCTGCCCCCGTCCAGGGGGCTCCATCTCAACGGACAGGGACCTCTGCAACCGGAGATCAGGCACGCTTTCGAATACTCCGATTGCTGGGTAGATGACGCTCGTCTGGTGGTGCTCAACGCCATGCAGGCGCGCTCACTGGGGGCAGACATCAGGTTGCATACACGCTGCGTGAGAGCGCGTCGGAAGGCGGGCTTGTGGCAGGTCGATCTGGACGGTGAAGCCGGGCCGCAGCGGGTAACGGCTCGCGCACTGGTCAATGCGGCAGGACCCTGGGCGGCCAGGGTGGTCGAACGTGTCGTCTCGGAGCGCTCTCCCTATGGCGTTCGCCTGGTACAGGGCAGTCATATCGTGGTGCCGCGACTGCATCTCGGCGACCAGGCCTACATCCTGCAAAATGAAGACGGCCGTATCGTTTTCGTGCTGCCCTATGAGCAGAAGTTCTCTCTGGTGGGGACGACCGATCTCGATTATCAGGGCGACCCGGCCGCCAGCGCGCCCACCCCGGAAGAGGAGAGCTACCTGCTGGAGGTACTGAACAGGCACTTCAAGCGACAGACCTCTGCGGATGACATCGTCCATCGATTCGCCGGGGTCCGTCCGCTAGTGGATGACCTGGATGACGATCCTGCGGCGGTAACTCGGGACTACACGCTGACATTGGAATCGGAGGGCGGCCAGGCGCCGCTGCTTTGTGTATTCGGCGGCAAATTGACCACCTATCGCCGGCTCGCCGAGACGGCGATGACCAGGCTGTCACCCTGGTTTCGCATGGGAGCCGCCTGGACCGCAGAGCAGCCCCTGCCGGGCGGGAACTTCAGCTCCCGCACCGAGCTTGCCGGGCAACTCGCCGACGAGTATCCCTGGCTTACGCCTGAGCAACGGGAGCGCTACATCCGCTCCTACGGCACTCTCTGCCGGATGTTTCTGCGTGGCTCGGTCGGTCCCCAGGATCTGGGTGAGCACTTCGGAGCCGGGCTTACGGAAAGGGAGATCAAGTATCTGCGGGAGCAGGAATGGGCCCGGAGCCTTGAGGACATTCTCTGGCGGCGTAGCAAGCTCGGTCTGCATCTCTCGCAGGCCGAGCAGACTCGGCTCGCGGACTATCTGGGGGAGCAATAAAACCCTGCATGCGTGTACGCTGGCTCAGCAGC
>JAUVYN010000104.1 GCA_030603065.1 Pseudomonas sp. | reverse complement strand
GCAAATCGGGGCACGCGTCCCGCTCGGATGACCCACCTGCGTCGCGGATGATTCCGGCTGCAGGAACCTCGAGAACTGGCATATTCAGCCTGGGAATAGCGGATCGATCAAAGCTGACACCCGGGAGTTCATGGCGGATATCCGGAGTCGCGGCGGCCCCCCAAGAGACCGTCAGCAGGCAAACACAGACAATGTGAGGAAACAGCATTAAAGCAGAACGGCTGTACATTTATTTATGCTTGTATAGTTATTCGCCTTGCCTTGGGCTGGTTGCCACTGCAGGCCAGCGTCATTGGTAAGCGGGCGTTGACAGTGTACACAATTTCCCGGTTTAGCGTTCCCGATCGACTCATGGGTACCGACGATCGGTAGCAAAAAGGCCTACCGGTGTGACGCCGTCGATGAACGACCTCTCCGGAACCGCTCCCCCTAAAGGTCGTCTACAGGGCGATACGTCGCGAAACACCTCGTCGCAACCCGAACTGGGCAGCGGTGCTCGTTTTTTCCTAACATGTACCCATCAACCAAGGAGTCCGCATGCAAAGGAGCCGAATGCTGTCTGCACTGGTCTGGCTGTGCCTCCATGCCGGCCTTTGGTGGCTGCTGGCGGGCGGTGGCTGGTATCTTGGTTTGCCCGCGGTGGTTCTTGCAGCGCTGCTCAGCTACCGGCTGCAGCTGCGCTTCTGGTATCTGCGCCCTTTGCATTTGCCTGCCTTCCTCTGGTTGTTCGGTCGGCAGCTATTGGCCGGCGGCTGGGACGTCGCCCGGCGCACTGTAACGCCCAGTCTCCCCATCGAACCTGCCTGGGTTCGCTATGACCTGAAAAGCGCAGACGCCCGCGTTCGCCTACTGCTCTCCGCACTGGTAGGCCTGCTGCCGGGGACCCTGTCGACAGGCGTCAAGCGCGATCATCTGGAACTGCACGTACTCGATGCCGACCTCTCCTGGCACGAGGCCGTCGCGCAGCTGGAGGCGTCCTTGGACCGCCTGCTCGGGGAGCGCAGCCGATGATCTGGATAAGCACCTTTCTCCTGCTCACCATCCTGGTCGGTCTTTGGCGCGTATGGCGTGGCCCGACGCGGGTCGACCGGCTGCTGGCGATACAACTGTTCGGGACCACCGGTACCGCCTTGCTGCTGCTGATGGCCCATTGGCAAAACCTGCCGGCCCTGCGTGACGCTGCGCTGGTCCTCGCCGTTCTGGCTGCCGTGGTTTCCGCGGCCCTGGTGCAGTTTCTACGGGGACGCCCCAATGCCTGATGTTTTCGACTGGCTAGGATATTTCGCCCTCGGAGCAGGCGCGCTGTTTTTTGCCGCCGGCACGCTTGGGCTGCTGCGCTTTCCGGACGCCTGCAGCCGCCTGCACGCCGTCACCAAGGCCGATACGCTGGGCCTGGGGCTGGTTGTGCTGGGCCTGATTTTGCTGATCCGTCAGTGGCAGCCGGCCCTGGTGATGATTCTGGTCTGGTTGCTGGTGATGGCATCCAGTGCGACTGCCTGCCAGCTGCTGGCGCGCTATCAGGTGGAAGAGGAAGGCACAGCGGAGCACGACGATGCCCGGCGCTGAAATGGTTTTCGATATTCTCCTCGCAGTGCTGCTGCTCGTTCTGGCGGTGGCGGCGATCAATGCGCCGCGCCTGTATAGTGCGGTAGTGCTATTCATAGCCCTGGGGCTGCTGCTGGCGCTAACCTGGGCGCGTCTCGGCGCACCGGATCTGGCGCTGGCCGAGGCGGCAATCGGCGCAGGGCTTACCGGTGTGCTTCTGCTGAGCGCCTTGTCACGCAGTGACCCGGAAACCAGGCACAAGCCCAGGGCCGGGCGCAGCGGCCTCGCCCTGCTCGGCTCGGCGTTCCTGCTGTTGATTCTCTGGCAGGCGGTCCTGCCGCTTGCCGACATGCCGACGCGGCTACCCACTCTGGCCCAGGAAGCACTGCCGCTGAGCGGAGTAGACCATCCGGTCACCGCAGTACTGCTCAATTTCCGCGCCTGGGATACGCTTCTGGAACTGGTAGTGTTGCTGTTGGCGCTGCTTGGCGTACGCCAGCTACAACCGGAACCCGAAAAGCTGGCAAATGCCTGGCCGATCCTCGGCAGTTGGGCGAGTTTCCTGGCTCCACTGACGGTCACGGTAGCCTTTTATCTTTTGTGGCGGGGCAGTCACGCGCCGGGCGGCGCCTTCCAAGCTGGCGCGCTCATCGCTGCCGGTGCAGTGGTGCTGCGCCTGACCGGCACCCTGCCAGTGTTGCGCTGGGAATCCATTACGTTGCGGCTGCTGGTACTCTGCGGCGTCGCGCTGTTCCTGCTGACGGGCATTCTGACCGCCTGGCTGGGCGAGGGCTGGCTGGCCTATCCGCGCGACTGGAATAGTCAGCTCATACTGCTGATTGAAGTCGCGGCGACGCTTTCGATTGCCGCCAGCCTGACGCTACTAGTGCTGGGCGATCGACGGGAGCTCGGCCGATGAGCACCATCACCCTGTTTCTCGGACTCGGCGCGGCACTCTGGCTTGTCGGCCTGCACGGGCTGCTGATACGCCGTCACCCGCTGCGGCGAATCATTGCCATCAATGTCATGAGCAGCGGCGTGTTCATGATCATGATAGCGCTGGCCAAACGCAGCGACCCTGCAGACCCGGTCATGCACGCCCTGGTCGTCACCGGGCTGGTTGTCGCCGTCAGCGCCACGGCCTTCGCGCTGCGACTGGCCGCCGCACGGCCAACGGAGCGCGCCCGGTCGCGAGAGCAACAATGAACCTGGCGCTTGCGAGCATGTGCGTACCGCTGGTGGTCGCACTGGGGCTGATGTTCAACCGACACCAGGGCGGGCGCTGGGTCATCATGTCGTCGCTGATCAGCCTGACATGCGCCGCACTGGCCCTGCAGGAAGTGCAGGAAACCGGCCGTCAGTACCTGATGCTGGGGGGCTGGGAGTCGCCGCTGGGCATTCGCTTCGAGCTGGGCCCGCTAAACGCGCTGCTGCTCTGCTTCACCGCCCTGGTGCATTTGCTGGTCGCGCTCTACGCGCAAGGCAGCCGAAATGCCAGCACACGGGACAGCGATCTCTGGCCGCTGGCTTCACTGTTGCATGCGAGCCTGGCCGCCCTCTGGATGGCCCGCGACCTGTTCAACTGGTACGTGGCACTCGAGCTACTCGGGCTGGTCGCAGTCGGCCTGATCATCCTTTCCGGCCCAAAATCCCATGCCCCGGCACTTCGTTACCTGCTGCTGTCGCTTGCCGGCTCGCTCTGCTATCTGCTGGGAGTTGCGTTGCTCTACGGTCGCTACGGCGTTCTCGACATCAATGCCCTGGGAGCCATAACCGTCGCGGACGCAACTACCCGCGCGGCGTTGCTGCTGATAAGCGTGGGCCTGATGCTCAAGGGAGCCCTTTGGCCGCTGCACCTCTGGCTGCCCGCAGCGCATGCCAGCGCGCCGACCTCGGTCAGCGCATTGCTATCGGCGCTGGTGGTCAAGGGTCCGTTGTTCATACTCTGGTTGATCTGGGTGCGCGTTGCGCCGCCCGAGTTTGGCCAGCAGATCGGCGTGTTGTTCGCGGTGGCGGGGGTGGCGGCACTGCTCGCTGGCGGCTGGTCGGCGCTGCGCACGCCCTACCTGAAAACCCTGGTGGCCTTTTCGACCGTCGCGCAGCTGGGTTACGCCCTCCTCGCCCTGGGCTTGCTGCTCCATTGGCAGCGCACCGATTTGAGCGCTGCCCTCTGGCTGTTCGTCATCGCCCATGGTCTGGCCAAGGTCAGCATGTTCCTTGCGGCGGGAGAGATGCAGGCGACACTCGGCAGCAAACGGGTCGACGTGCTAAAGGGCGCCAGCCAGACGATGCCGGTGGCGATGTTCGCCTTCGCTGTCGCGGGCGGAAGCCTGATCGGCCTGCCACCGAGCGGCGGCTTCGTCGCCAAGTGGGTGCTGCTTCAGCCCCTGCTGGAGAATCCGGCCCACTGGCACTGGGCACTCGCGGTGCTGCTGGGCACGCTGGCCAGCGCTGCCTATGTGTTCAGAGTCGTGGCGCTGAGCTTCAACCGTGCCGACCCGCTGCCCCAACGGTTCAATCCGGACCCCTTCGCCCAGTGGCTGGCGCTTATACCCGCACTGCTGGTATGGGGACTGGCGCTGATCAGCGAACCGCTGATTCTCTGGCTGACCGAGGTGGCAGAACATGTCTGACCTGAACGCCCTGCTGCCGGTACTCATCGTGCTGACCTCGTTGGTCCCGGGGCTGATCATCTTTTCCCTGCGCGAAGATCAGGTACGTCTGCGTATTGGCCTGAACCTGGCAGGTGTAGCCCTCAAGGTGCTGCTTGTCGGCCTGATGCTGCTAGGCGTTAATCAGGGCATCGAGTTTCGCTTTGCGGTTCCCTTCCTCCCCGGCGGCGGGCTGGTCCTGCAGGGTGATGCCCTGTCCCTGCAGTTCGTCAGCCTGTCGACCATTCTCTGGCTGGCGACCACCTTTTATGCCATTGGCTATCTGGAAAACTCCCCGCTGCGCTCGCGCTTCTTCGGCTATTTCAGTCTCTGCGTGAGCGCTACCGTCGGTCTGGCGCTGGCCGGCAACCTTGTCACCTTCCTGCTGTTCTACGAACTCCTCACGCTTGCGACCTTCCCGCTGGTAGTGCATCGCGGGACCGCGAAGTCGCTTCAGGCAGGCAGGGTCTACCTGGCCTATACACTGGGTGGGGGTACGCTGGTGCTGATGGGCGTTGCGCTGCTGCATGCCGTGGCGGGGTCACCCGATTTCATCCCCGGCGGCTATCTCGACCATCTGGTCGAGGAGAATCGTCTGACTCTGACTGTCGCCTTTGCCCTGCTGATCGCCGGCCTGGGGGTCAAGGCGGCCTTGATTCCCTTGCACGGGTGGCTGCCGCGAGCGATGGTCGCACCCGCACCGGTGAGCGCCCTGCTGCATGCGGTGGCCGTGGTCAAGGCGGGCGCCTTCGGCATTTTCCGCGTGGTGTATGACGTCTATGGCGCCGAACCGGTGCAGGCCCTGGGTCTCAATGGTCCGCTTCTAGCTCTCGCTGCATCGACCATCCTTTACGGCTCGGTCATGGCGCTGCGACAACAGGAACTGAAAAAGCGGCTGGCCTTCTCCACTGTCAGCCAGGTGTCCTACATAACCATGGGCGTGGCACTGATGGGGCCAATAGCCGCGGTAGGCGCCCTGGTGCACCTGGTGCATCAGGGTTTGATGAAAGTCACCCTGTTCTATTGCGCAGGCAATTTCGCCGAGACGCTCGGCATTCACAATGTCCGTGAAATGAATGGTATCGGCAAGCGCATGCCCTGGACCATGACCGCCTTCACGGTTGGCGCTTTGGGCATGATCGGCGTGCCACCAGTCGCGGGATTCCTCAGCAAGTGGTATCTCGGACTAGGGGCGCTGGAGGTCGGCGCGGATTGGGTGCTGCTGGTGCTGGTCGGTTCCAGTCTGCTCAATGCAGCCTATTTCCTGCCCCTGGTCTACCGCGGCTGGTTCAGCCGCCCAACTGCCGCCTGGCCGACCGAGCAGCGCCTGGGCGGAGGTCTGCCGGGCCTGCGTGAGACCCACTGGATGCTGCTGCTCCCGGCGCTGTTTACCGCGCTGCTGTCGCTGCTGGCAGGCATCCTGGCAGGAGCTGTATTCAGTCCCCTGGGCTGGTCGGAACTTATTATCGAGCGGGAGTTCGCCCTATGAACGCTCTCGCCTGGTTTTCCATCCTCGGGGCACCACTACTGGCCTGGTGCGGGTTGCGCATTGGCGGTACCGAGCGGGTAGGGGCCTGGTGCTGGCTGGCCTGTGTTCCTGCATTGGTGGCCTGCTGGCTGCCTCCGGCGGGGTTGAGTCTGCCAGCCCTGTGGCCCGGCGCGGAACTGGGTCTTGATGACAACGCGCGCTACTGGCTCGGCTTCAGCGCCCTGCTCTGGGCCTTCGCCTCGGGATACGCCGCCTTCGACCTCAAGAATGATGACCGCAGTCTGCGCTTCTGGACCTTCTGGCTGATCGCTATGGGCGGCAATTTCCTGCTGCTGGTCGCGCAGGATGTCGCCACCTTCTATGTCGGCTTTTCGATGATGAGTCTGGCCGGCTACGGACTCATAGTGCATCTGGGTGGACCGGCGCCGCGCCAGGCCGGCCGCATCTACCTGCAACTGGCGATCCTCGGCGAGCTGCTGCTGTTCAGCGGTATCATGCTGCGCGTGCATCAGGGTGACGGCATGATGGCGCTGAGCGGCCTGCAGGACGTTGCCATTACCCCACTCGCAGCGATCCTGTTACTGGTCGGTCTGGGCCTGAAAGCCGGCTTCTGGCCGCTGCATGTCTGGCTCCCGCTGGCCCATCCGGCAGCACCGGCCGGCGCCAGCGCGGTGCTCTCCGGTGCAATGATCAAAGCCGGGATCTACGGTCTCTGGCGGCTGCTTCCCGGTGCCGAGCCATTGTTGCAGCAGTGGGCGCCGGTATTGCTGACGCTGGCGTTCGTCAGCATGTTCTTCGGCGTACTGATGGGGGTTGTGCAGGCAAAGCCGAAAACCGTCCTTGCCTACTCGTCCGTCAGCCAGATGGGCTACCTGCTGGCGATCCTGGCACTGGCCTGGCTGCACCCGGACGGACGTGGGGCAATGGGCATTCTGCTAAGCCTGTTCGCCCTTCATCATGGGCTGGCCAAGGGCGCGCTGTTCATGGGCGCTGGTCTGGCCAGCCACTACCGGCTGAGCTGGCTGCACTGGCTGCTGATGGTTCTGCCCGCCCTTGCCCTGGCGGGCCTGCCGATGACCAGCGGCAGTGCGGTCAAGCTATTGCTCAAGGAGTCCCTCGAGGACAGCTTCGGTCCGCTGCTGGTATTCACGCTCAGCCTGGCGTCCACCGGCACCGGTCTATTGATGCTCCGCACCTTCTGGCTGATGCGCCAGGCCAGGCCACACACTGCCGCTTTTCCTGCTGCGGGACAGTGGTTACCCTGGGCGCTGCTGTGCTGCGCAGCGATCATCGTACCCTGGGCCGTGGTGGATCTGCGCCAGCACAGCCTGTACGGCCTGACCGGCGCCGCCTGGTCATTGTTCTGGCCGGCGCTGCTCGCGGTGGCCATCGGCTACCTTGCCCATCGCAGCAGGCTTCAGACGGCACGGCTGCGCCAGCGATTGCCGGCCCCAGCCCGCCGGCTATCCCTCTCCATCAAGCGCCTTACCCAGCCCCGCCTTGGCCCGCCGCCCATAACGAGCGCCCCCCGTTGGCGCCTCGCTGAACGGGTGCTCAATCGCTTTGCCGCGCGCGAAGCCGTCGGCATGACAGGCTGGCTGCTACTGACCATGCTGCTCGTCGGCTGGGTGATGGCCCTTTGAACTTCACCTAATTCCCTCTGACTAACACTGCAGAGCGCCACCAGTCATGAGGCGCCATAGCGGTCAGCTAAAGCAAAGCAACATACAGCGTGCGAAGGATTGTAGCTTTCGAACTGGGACATTCTGAAAGGGAAACGGGCGCCGGGACAGGGTCCGCGATCAGCATGGTCACGGGTCAGCTAGCTCTCCTTCGGAGAGTGCAATCGTCATCGCCTCCTTTCGCGTTTGTGACATCAAGGCCCTGGCAGTAGTTAAGGAAGCGAAACACCAATCAGTAGGAAGCCGGTATGCAAAAGATTTTCGCTGTAGTACTGACCTATAACCGCAAGGACTTGCTGGCGAAATGCCTTGCCGCCATTTATGCTCAGACTCGCCGGTGCGACGCCGTTCTCGTCATTGACAATGCCAGCAGTGACGGCACAGAACAGATGCTGCTCGAGGCGGATTATCCGGACCTGGAGTTCCATGTGCTATCGCACAATATCGGAGCGTCGGGCGGTTTCAATGCAGGGTTTCGACTGGCTTATCAGGGCGGCGCCGACATGGTCTGGATGATGGACGATGACGTCATCGCCGAACCGGATGCCTTGCAACGACTGGTCGAGGCCGACCAGACGTTGGCAGATAACGGCATGGAGCGGTCTTTTCTGCTCTCTACCGCGTATACCGAAAGCGGTCTGATCACCAATGCCCCCAGTCTCGACGTAAGACACAATCGCATCCGTTATGAAAACTGGCCGCTGACACTGCGTCATGGACTCGCGCCCATTCGGCGGGGCACCTTCGTCTCGATTCTGGTTCCCCGTCCCACGCTGGAGAACTACGGCCTGCCTATCGCCTCCATGTTCATCTGGGGGGAAGATACCGAGTACACCCTGCGGGTAACCGACAAGGCGCCCGGCTACCTCGTAGGCAACAGCCGCGTGCTACACCTGCGCCAGGAAAACGGCAGCATCGATATCAAGGCCGAGACCAACCAGGCGCGCCTGAAATACCATCGCCATTACGTTCGCAACGAAGTGTTCGTCGCCCGCAAGTACTACCGCCAGCGCCGCGCATTACTGACCGTCATGCACCAGTTCCGTCTGATGTGGGAGCTGGCTACGAGGGGCGAGTGGGGCAAGGCACGAATCGTTCTGCAGGGGCTGATCGAGAGCGGTCGATTCAAGCCCGGCTCGGAACCGGCAAGCGCGCCGATCGAGTCGCTGGGCGTGGAAGTGCGCTCGGTCCGCGCCGGACGGACGGCCTGCTGTCCGGCCACGGAAGCGCACGAGCAACTCCCAGAACCGCTAGAACAGCGGCTCGGTGTGCTCTTCAATTAACGGCCAGTTGGCATCCTTATCGGAGATGGTGGTCACCGTCTCCGGCCAGGTGATGCCGAGCCGCGCATCATTGTAACGTAGGCCGCGCTCTGCCTGGGGCGTGTAAGGCGCGGACACCAGATAGCTGACCTCGACATCGTCGGTCAGTGTCTGGAACGAATGGGCAAAGCCCGGCGGCACATACAGCTGATGGCGATTGGCGGCGCTGAGCTCGAACATTTCGTGCTGCAGATAGGTCGGCGAGTCCGCACGAATATCCACGATCACATCGACGATCGCCCCCCGCAGACAGCGGATGAGCTTCGCCTCGGCGTAGGGGCGTAACTGGTAGTGCAGCCCCCGCAGGGTGCCCTTGTGCACCGACACCGAGGTGTTCTGCTGAACGAAGTCGCCAAGCAGGCCCTGTTTTTCGAAGGTTTCCCGACACATGGTACGTGCAAAGAACCCGCGCTCATCGCCGCGGGGCTGCGGCTCGATCAGCCAGGCGTCCTTGAGACTGGTTGGGTGAAAGATCATGTCTGCTCCAATATCAGGAATCAGCCGAACAGTCGTTCCTGCTCGGCGTAAAGGCGGTCGACCAGGCGACCCGAAGGAATTTGCACATCGGCGAAGGTCAGTACGCTGTCCTTGGCGACCGGCCGGGCCAGCCGGGCGCCCAGCGCAAGCCCTACCGGCAAGAGCCGCTCACGGCGGATCTCGTCGATATTTTCGGCGACGCCATAGACTTCATAGCCGCCGAAATCCTCGATGAGATCGCCTGGGGCGAGGTCCTTCTTGGCTACCGCCACTACACCGACCCGCGGCCCGCCCTGCGGCGTGAGGACGGGGTCATTGAAGAGCACCGCACGCGCCACCGACGTCGGCACCTCGAAGTGGCACAGGTGGTACGGCGTATAAAAGCAGTAGTAGGGCCCTACGCCCATCTTGTACAGCTCGAGATAGTGCTTCTGACGCGGATTATCCAACGTACCCAGCACGAACACCCCTGGCCCCGGCCTGGCGCCGACCACATAGTCGACAAGGCCCGGCCGAGCCGGGTCAAGATGCGGCTCGAAGGCTGCCATGCTTTGTTCGATGGGCACCAGCGGCGCGCCGGGATCACCACCGGAATAATCCGGCCCGATCATGCCGCGCCGGGCGACACGCATTCCTGTGCCATTGGCGACGATGGCCTGCTCGAAGGAGATTTTGGTGCCATCGGCAAAGGAGGCGACCATGGCCGGCTTCTGGCCCCAGCGGCGGGCGAAGCTCTCCTGGGTAGTCGGGTTTCGGTAAGGGTCATGCAGACCCTTGATGTTGCCGCACAGTACCGGCTTGACACCGATGCCCGCGACGAAGCGATGCAGGTTCATCTGCACGCCAGGCTGGTCACCGTCGGAAAAACTGTAGATGACCCCGGCAGCG
>JAUVYN010000160.1 GCA_030603065.1 Pseudomonas sp. | reverse complement strand
CACCACCGGCGGGTTCTTCTCGCCGCCGAAGTCGGTTGGCGTATCGGACAGGCTGATTTCCCGCATGGGCACACGGATGTCCGGACGCGACCCGGTCACATAGATCTTGCGGGAGTTGGGAAGCGGCTGGGTAGCGGCACTGTTGGCGCCGGACTCGGCGATGGCGGTATCAGGCAAACGGCTGTTCATTATTGTGCTCCACTGCGTTGAAGGTGCGCAGGGAACCGGTGCGGGCAATGGCTGCCGTGGACGGGCAGCCGGACGAACTCGCATCTCGATTCCTACGCCGGTGCTAACCGGTTCAGGTTCAACGGGTATTATCTCAGCCGCGCCCATATGGCTTGGCACCCCGTCAAGATGTACGGGATCGAGTCTAGCAGCTGAGCCGGAGAATCCAAACAACCGCCGCCGCGGGGGCAACACTTTGTTCCATCAGCCTCGCCTGCATTAGCTTGACCGCCACGCGGCGTCTCATTAGCCTTGGCGAACTATTCCCATGCGAAGGATTTCCTGCATGCTGCGCCCCCTGTACGTCGCCGTCCTGCTGGCTGGCCTGTCTTCTGGCCACGCACTGGCCAAAACGGATTTGTTGACCGTCTATCAGGAGGCGCTGATGAACAGCGCCGATCTGGCCGCCGCCGAAGCGGACACCCTGGCCCGGCAGGAAGCCCTGCCGCAGGCTCGATCGCAATTGCTGCCCAACGTCGGCATCGGAGCCGGCGCCGCTCGCGAGAGAATCGACATCGACGGGGTCGGTAGTGACAGCTATACCTCTCGGTACTATCAGGCCAGCCTGGTACAACCACTCTTTCGCGCCGACCGCTGGTTCAACTATCAGGCCGCCAGGGCTCTGAGCGAGCAGGCCCAGTTGGAGTTTTCCGCAACCCAGCAGGCAATCATCCTGGAAGTCGCTGAAGCCTACTTCAATGTGCTTCGCGCATCGGACAACCTGGCGTCGGCTCGCTCGGAAGAGGCGGCCTTCGAGCGGCAGCTCGAGCAGGCCCGCGAGCGCTTCGAGGTAGGTCTCTCCGCACGTACCGATGTACTCGAAGCCATGGCCGGCTATGACACCGCCCGTGCCGCACGTATCACCGCACAAACCAACCTGGATGTCAGCTATCAGGCTCTCACCCGACTGACCAATCGAGACCACGGCGAGCTCATGGGCATCAGCCATGAGCTGCCGGTGCTGCCGCCGACGCCCGCCGATCTCCAGCAATGGGTCGATACTGCCGCCGCGCAGAACCTTTCCCTGCAGGCCAGCCGTCTGGCGATCGCCGGCGCATCGGAGGCACTGCGCAGCAGCCGCTCGGCCCACGCCCCGAGCGTTGATGCCTTCGTTCGGCATAATGCCAGCTTCGGCGGGCGCTCCAGCGCAGGGGGCGGAGCGGGTGCCGGAGCGGGCGGCGGCTTGAGCGGAGATACCGAACTGACCAGCATCGGCGTGGAGTTGAGCATGCCGCTGTTCGCGGGCGGAGGAATTCGTTCTCAGGTGCGGGAATCCACCTATCGGCTAAGCCAGGCCGAACACATGAGCGAAGCGCAGTTGCGCCAGATCGTCGAGGCGACCCGCAATCTTTATCGGACTGTCACCTCGAGCGTCGAGGAAGTCGAGGCTCGGCGCCAGTCGATCATATCCGCCAGCGCGGCGCTCGATGCGACCCAGACCGGGTACGAAGTTGGCACACGCAACGTGGTGGACGTACTGGAAGCTCAGCGCAACCTGTTTCGCTCGGTACGTGACTACAATAACGTGCGCTACAACTACATCATCGACAACCTCCGGCTGAAGCAGGCTGCCGGCACGCTGAGCCCCCAGGATCTCCAGGACCTCTCCGCCTGGCTGAACCCGGATTACGATCCGGATCGCGATTTCATTCCGCAGTTCTCCCAGGAAGAAGAGCAGCGCATGTCACTTGATGACCAGCAGCAACCGGCGATCGAGCAGCAGCGTTTGCGCAACAGCTTCTGAGTTCCGGCTGCGGCATTCACCGCAGCCGCGCTGCAACGCCCTGTAGCAGTCGCTCCAGGGCTCCCTGATTAGCCTCTACCACGCTCCGACCGGCCGCGCCGGCAATCTCTGCCGCGCGCCGGTCGGCGAGCAGCTGTAGCACCCGCGCGGCCAGCTCATCGGCATTGCCGACGCCGTGCAGTGCCCCCGCGCCCTCCAGTAGGTCCGCCACTTCGGTAAAGTTGAAACGATGCGGGCCGGACAAAATCGGCAACCCCAGCGCCGCAGGCTCGAGATAGTTGTGTCCGCCACGCTCCACCAGCGAGCCGCCGACGAAGGCCACGTCCGCGCAGGCGTAGAAACGAATCAACTCGCCCATGCTGTCGCCGAGAAACACCTGATCCTGGGGGCACGGGTCCCTCCCCTCGCTCCGCCGCACGAGGCCGAATCCGGCCTCGCGAATCAGCCTGGCTACGCTATCGAAGCGCTCCGGGTGGCGCGGCACCAGCAGCAGCAACGCATCGGGTTCGCTGGTCAGTATCCTGCGCTGCGCATGCAGGATGATTTCGTCCTCGCCCTGGTGAGTGCTGGCGGCAATCCATACCGGCCGAGCGCCCCACCCCTGCCGCCAGGCGGCTGCCGCCTGCCGTAGCGCCGGGTCTATTCGGATGTCGAACTTGATGCTGCCGGTAACCGTCATCGCCGAGTCGGCAACGCCCAGTTCGGCAAAGCGGGCAGCCTCCGCCCAGGTCTGCACCGCGACCCAGTCCAGCGAAGCGAACATCGGCCTGGCCAGCGCGGCGATACGCCGATATCCCCGCGCGGAACGCTCCGACAGTCTGGCATTGGCCAGCACGGTCGGCACCCCGGATGCACGGCACTCTGCCAGCAGGTTGGGCCAGACTTCGGTTTCCATGATGATCCCGATACGCGGCTCGAGCCTTCGCAGAAAGCGCTGCTGGAGCCAGGGAAGATCGTAGGGCAGGTAGGCATGGCCGACGCTGTCCCCGAACAGCTTGCGGATCTGCTCGGAGCCCGTCGGCGTCATGCAGGTCACGGTCACCGGAAGCTCCGGGTAACGCGCCTGCAATTCCCGGATCATGGGAGCCGCCGCGATAGTTTCGCCCACCGATACCGCATGCACCCAGATTCCCCCTGGTCGCAGGTCCCCACCAAGGGCGAAGCGCTCCGACCAGCGCCGCGCATAGGCAGGCGCACGCCAGGCACGGTACAGCAGACGCAACAGAATGATCGGCAACAGCAGGACGAAAACCAGCGTGTACAGATAGCGGGGCATGCAGCAGTTCCTTTAGATTCGGCAAGGCCGCGGCGGCGTCGGGCACGCCGGGTATGACCTCGGACCCAGGCTGCGACTATACTAGAAGCCCTTTTGAGCAGGTACCGCATCGCATATGGAAACCATCCTGGAAACCGACATCTGCATTTTGGGCGGCGGCATTGCCGGGCTCTGGCTCAACGCGCGGCTCCGTTCAGAGGGCTACAGCACCCTGTTGGTCGAGCGCCAGACCCTTGGCGGCGGCCAGAGCAGCAAGTCCCAGGGCATCATCCATGGCGGAACCAAGTACGCACTGCAGGGCAAGCTGACCGGCGCGGCCGAGGCCATTTCCGGCATGCCCGAGCGCTGGCGCAAATGTCTGGCCGGTGAGGGTGAACTGGACCTGAGCGGCGCGCGCCTGCTTTCCGAACACCATTACCTCTGGTCCCCGGGCAGCCTGATCGGCAACCTGGCCGGTTTTTTTGCCAGCAAGGCGCTGCGTGGCCGGGTCGATTCGGTGCGCGGCAACGAGTTGCCCGCGGTCTTTGCCAACCCCCGCTTCAAGGGCAAGGTTTATCGCCTGGCGGAACTGGTGCTCGACGTGCCCGACGTCATCCG
>JAUVYN010000010.1 GCA_030603065.1 Pseudomonas sp. | reverse complement strand
GGCGGGCATTATCTGCAGGGCGGCATCGGTGATATGGCAGTGCAGGACTTTGCCGTGGTGCATGTGGCCGATGAGGACGTGACGGCGGCCAAGGAGCTGATCGCCCAGTACGAAAGCGATGATCAGCCGCTCGAGCCGGAGCATTCATTCGCCGAGGCGGGTGACGAGGCCGTGACGACCTCCTTCCTGCACAAGCCGATCACTGCGCTGGTGGTGCTGGTCTGCGTGCTGCTGGCGTTCTTTCTGTTCAAGGTCTAACACTGAGGATCGATGTCATGACCCATTCCGGCCAGTGTCTTTGCGGTGCGATAGCCTATGAGGTGTCCGGTGAGCCCAACGTGGTCGCCCTCTGTCATTGCCGCGACTGCCAACGGGCCGCCGGTGCGCCCATGGTTGCCTGGGCGATGTTTCCGGAAGAAGCGCTCAAGCTGACCCGCGGTGAGCCGAAGACCATCAATTCGTCCGGCGCCGCCATGCGCAGCTTCTGCCCGGACTGCGGCAGCGGCCTGTTCTACCGCAATGCCGAGTTTCTGCCGGGTATCGTCGATGTCCAGACCGCAACGCTCGATGACGCTGAAGCTCTACCCGCGACCGTGCAGATCCAGGTTGCCGAGCGGCTGGACTGGATGACGCATGTGCACGAGCTGCCGGCCTTCGAGCGGTTTCCTGATCAGGCCTGATCGTGGCCGGCGGGTTTCAGAGAAATCCGATCCCCACCTGAAACAGCTGCTCCACCTGCTTGAGCTTTTCACTGGCCGCTACGAACAGGATTACATGGTCATCGTCCTGGATGAGCGTATCGCTATGGGCGATGATTACTTCGTCCTCACGCACCACGGCACCAACCGTAACCCCCTCCGGTAGCGGCAGCTCCCTGATCTTTCGGCCCACCACCCGCGAGCTGAATCGATCTCCATGGGCCACCGCTTCCAGCGCTTCGGCCGCACCTCGGCGTAGTGAATGCACTGCCGCCACGTCGCCGCGCCGGACGTGGGCGAGCAGTTCGCTGGTGGTGGACTGTTGGGGCGAGATCGCGATGTCGATGGGCCCGCCCTGGACCAGATCGACATAGGCCGGGTCGTTGATCAGGGCGATGACCGTGCGTGCGCCGAGTCGCTTCGCCAGCATGGATGCCATGACGTTGGCTTCGTCGTCGTTGGTCAGGGCAATGAATACATCGGTCGCCTCGATGTTTTCCTCGATCAGCAGCTCGCGGTCCGAGGCGTCACCATGCAGGACTACTGATCGCCCCAGCTGTTGCGCCAGCGCTTCGCAGCGGTCACGGCTCTTCTCTATGACCTTGACGCGATAGTGGTGATCTATCTCACGTGCCAGCCGGGTGCCGATATTGCCTCCGCCAGCAATGATGACCCTGCGATAGGGTGACTCGAGCCGGCGCAGTTCGCCCATGACGTTGCGAATGTGCTTGCGTGCGGCAACGAAGAATACTTCGTCATCCGCTTCGATGACCGTATCGCCCAGCGGGACGACCGGCTGGTCGCGCCGAAAGATGGCTGCAACGCGCATGTCGATGCCGGGCAGATGTTCCCGAAGCGATGCGATGCGGTTGCCAACCAGGGCGCCACCGAAGCGTGCTTTCAGAGCCACAAGCTGAACCTTGCCGCCAGCGAAGTCCATTACCTGCAGGGTTCCGGGATAATCGAGCAGCCTGCGCAATGCGTTGGTGACGGCTGCTTCCGGACTGATCAGCGCATCGACGGGTATCGCTGCCTTGCTGAACAGGGCCTGGCGTCGGTCCAGGTAATCCTCTTCCCGGACTCGGGCGATCTTGGTGGGAATGTTGAACAGGCTCTGGGCAACCTGACAGGCGATCATGTTCACCTCATCGCTGTTGGTCACCGCGATGAGGATATCCGCGTCCTGGCCGCCTGCCTGAGCCAGTACCTGAGGGTGCGAGGCGGGGCCGACGACCGTGTTGAGGTCGAACCTGTCTTCAAGCATGCGCAGCCTTGCCACGTCGGTATCGACGATGGTGATGTCGTTGGCTTCTCTGACGAGGTGCTGGGCCAGCGTCGCGCCAACCTGTCCTGCGCCCAGAATGATGACTCGCATGCTATGCCCCCTCGGGGTTGGTCTGGTCGGCAAGGTGGCTGATGAATCGGTAGCCTACCCCCGCTTCGGTCTCGATGTAGCGTGGCGCGGTCGGGTCGTCGCCAAGCTTGCTGCGCAGGCGCCCGACGAATACGCGCAGATAATGGGTATCGTGCGTGTGATGGGGCCCCCAAAGGTCCTTCAGCAGTTGCTGCTGGGTCACGATGCGCCCCGGGTGGGCAATCAGTGCGCGCAGCAGCTCGAACTCCTTTCTGGACAGGTGCACGTCCTCGGCGTTCATTCGTACCCGGCGATCTAGCAAATCGACCTGCAACACGCCATCGTCGTAGCCGGTCGGCGGCACGTCGATGCTCTGGAAGGTGCGCAGCACCGAACGGATGCGCGCCAGCAATTCGTTGGCGCCGAAGGGCTTTTCTACGTAATCGTTGGCGCCGGTATCCAGCGCCTGGACCTTGTCGCGCTCACCGTTGCGTACCGACAGGACGATGACTGGGCCCAGGTAGAACTCCCGTAGCCGCGCCAACAGCTGCTGGCCGTCCATGTCCGGCAACCCCAGATCCATGATCACCAGGTCCGGCTCATGCAGGGCACACTGTTGCAGCCCCTCACGGGCATCGTTCGCCTCGAGCACCCGGTAGCCCTGCGAGCCGAGGCAGATGGTCAGGAAACGGCGAATCTGCGGTTCGTCATCGATCACCAGAATTCGGCTCATCAGTCCTCCTCCATCGGCAGCTTCTCGGTGACCGGCAGCGGCAGGCTGAGCCGGATGGTGGTGCCTTTGCCTGGAGCGCTGTGCAATACCTCCACGCGGCCGCCGTGGGCTGCGAGAATGCTGCGACATATCGCCAGACCCAGACCCGTGCCGGCGGCGTAGGCGTCGCCATGGCTGAAGGTGTGGAACATGTCGAAGACCCGCTCCTGATCCTCTGCGCTGATGCCTGGCCCGCTGTCCGTGACATCGAAATTCAACTGATTTCCCTCGGCGCTGGCGACGAGGCGGATGGTGCCGCCTTCGGGGGAGAAGCGTACGGCGTTTTCCAGCACGTTGAACAATGCCTGTTCGATCAGCGCCGGGTGCACGTGCAGCAGCGGCAGGTGTGGCGGAACCTCGACGTTGAGCTCCAGCGAGCCAAGCAGTGGTCGAAGTCTTTTGGCGACTACGCTGACTATGTCGTCGACCCCCACCCAGTCACGGTCAAGAGGCAGCTCGCCGTGACCCAGCCGGGTCATGTCCAGCAGCTTCTGGATATAGCGATCCAGGCGCCTGGCTTCGCTAAGGGTATTGTCCAGCAATTCGCTGCGCGCACCTTCATCCAATGAGTCTTTCAGGTCAATGAGACTCGAGACCGAACCGATCATGGTGGCCAACGGCGTTCTCAGATCATGGGAGACCGAAGACAGCAGTGCCGAGCGAAGTTGTTCCCGCTCCCGGTCGAGGGTCTCCCGCCGCAGCGAGTCGGCCAGGTTGACCCGGCTCCAGGCCAGCAGCGCCAGGTTGACCAGCACGTCCAGCCGTTCGCGGTGCCAGAGAGTCATCCGTTCGGTGGCCGAGACCCGTATGGCCGCCTGCGGCTTTCCTGATTCATCGACGAAGACCACGGTCGCACCGGCCTGGTCTTCAGTCCAGATCACGCTGCGTGCATGCGTTGGGCCAGGCGGTGAAGCCGGTGGAGCGATGCGACGTGCATACCAGCCAAGCGCCTCCTGCAGCTGCTCGGCGAACACCTCGATGACCTGTTCGCCATCCACGCAGCCGGACAGGGCACGAGCGCAGGCCATCTGCTGCAGATTCCATTTTTCGCTCGCGCGCAGAGCCGCGACCTGCTCGCTCAAGCGGGCGGCGAGTTGCCCGGTGATCAGCGCCACGGCAATAAGCAGGAACGCGGTCAGCGCATCCTCTCGGTGCAGCATTTCCAGTGAGAACCGCGGCTCGGTCAAAAAGAAGTTGTAGGCCAGAAAACTCAGTATGGCGCAGGCCAGTGCGGGCTTCATGCGAGTGTTTACCGCGGTGACCACCACCGCCAGCAGATACAGCAGAGCGAGGTTGGCGACCGCCACCCAGGGTCTGATCAGCAAGGCGAGCCCTGTTGCGACCAGCGGTGTGACCACCGGCAAACTGAGCGAGAGCAGATCCTTCGCGGAAAGGCGTTGGAATGTCATGGTCAGCCTCGCCAGAACATGGGGGAAAACAGCACCATCATCGTCAGCAGCTCGAGCCGGCCAAGCAGCATCGCAAAGGATAGCAGCCACTTGGCTGCATCCGGCAGCGGCGCGAAGTTGCCGGCAGGGCCGATGATGTCGCCCAGCCCCGGGCCGACGTTGGTCAGCGCCGTGGCCGCGGCACTGAGGCTGGTCAGCAGATCCAGGCCCATCAGAGCCAGCAGCAGGGTAATGGCCGCCAGGCAGACAAAGAACAGAAAGGAGAAGGCTACCGCCGAAAGCATGATGTCATCCGGCACCGCTCGACCATTGTACTGCGCGGGAAAGACGCCACTCGGGTGCACCAGCTTGTGCATTTGACTGCGCAGGAACAGGTAGCTCAGCTGGAAGCGGAATACCTTCATCCCGCCGCTGGTGGAGCCGGAACAGCCACCGATGAACATGACCACGAAGAACAGGGCAATGCTGAAACTGCCCCACTCGGTATAGTCCGACGAGGCGTAGCCAGTGGTGGTGATTACCGAAACCAGATTGAAGGTAGCCTGGGTGAGTGCATCGAACCACGCATGGCTTCCGTTGACTATCAGGTGCGCGGTGAGAATTGCCGATACCGTAAAGACGATCATGAGCAATCCGGTCACCTGCTGATTGCGCAGTGAGGCCAGACGCGGCCGCCGTAAAAAACCGATTATCAGGGTAAAGGGCAGGGCCCCGAGCAGCATGAAGAAAATGGATACCCAGAGAATCTCGTTCCCGAAGCGGCCCATGGAGCGATCATCGGTGGCATAGCCGCCAGTGGAAACCGTGGTCATCGCATGGGCCACGGCATCGAACGGGGTCATTCCCGCTAGCCAGTAGGCGCAAGCGCAGGTGAGCGTCAGGCCAAGGTAGGTAATCAGCAGGGCCCGGGCGAGCGTCTGGATACGGGGCATGGACTTGTCTGACCAGTCAGACGATTCCGTATGGAACAGACGCATGCCGCCCACGCGCAAGAACGGAAGGATGGACACCGCCATGCCGATTACCCCAAGCCCGCCCAGCCACTGCAGAATCGATCGCCACAGCAGCAGGCTGGGCGGGAGGCTTTCTATATCGCTGAGTATCGTCGATCCGGTAGTGGTGATGCCCGAGACCGCTTCGAATACTGCGTCGGCGAAACTCAGCTGAAAATGGCTGAAGAACAGCGGTAGAGCGCCGGCTAGCGACATGATCACCCAGCTGGCGCTGGTCAGAAGATACAGTTGCCGTGCAACCAGGTTGAACGAGCTCGCCCGACACAGCAGGACCAGCGCTCCGCCGAATGCCGTGCTGATGGCGGCGGATTGAAGAAATACACGGACCTCGGGGTCCTGCCTGACCCAGGCGAAGCCGCTGACTACCAGCATCAGGCAGGCCATGATCAGGGTGAGAATCCCGCACACATAGCCGATTGGCCTAAGGAATCTGATCATTTGCTGGCGCCTTGGTGATTACAGCGCCAGATTAGCTCCGTTGTCTATAAACAAACCATTCGGAAAGAGCGGGGTTCGCGTAAACGCTGCGTAAACAGTGCCATTCAGACCCTGCTCTCGTACCAGCCTCGCGTGCGCCGCACCGTGCGCACCAGCCAGAGCATCACCGGCACTTCGATCAGTACGCCGACCACGGTGGCAAGTGCCGCACCGGAGTCAAAACCGTACATGACGATGGCCACCGCCACGGCCAGCTCGAAGAAGTTCGAGGCGCCGATCATGGCCGCCGGGCCGGCTACGTCATAGCGTACCCGCAATCTGCGGCACATCCAGTAGCCCAGCCCGGCGATCAGCAGGGTCTGCAACATGATCGGCACGGCGAGCATGCCGATGATCAGCGGCTGGCGGATCAGGGTTTCACCCTGGAAGGAAAACAGCAGCACCAATGTCAGCAGCAGGGCGCCCATGCTGAACGGGCCGATGCGTTCGAGCGCCGCCCGGTAGGCCGCCTCGCCCTGGTTCAGCAGCACGCGCCGCAGGCTCTGGGCGATGATCAGCGGGATGACGATGTACATCAGCACCGACAGCAGCAGAGTGTCCCAGGGCACCGGAATGGTCGAGACGCCCAACAATAGCGCGACGATGGGCGCGAAGGCGAAGATCATGATGGTGTCGTTCACCGCGACCTGGGTCAGGGTGAAATTGGCGTTGCCGTTGCACAGGTTGCTCCAGACGAACACCATCGCCGTGCAGGGGGCTGCACCGAGCAGGATCAGCCCGGCGATATAGCTGTCGATCTGATCATCGGGCAGAAACGGCCTGAACAGAAGGCCGATGAACAGCCAGGCCATTGCCGCCATGGTGAAGGGCTTGATAAGCCAGTTGACCGAGAGCGTGACGCCCATGCCGGCGCGGTGCTGATAGACCTCGCGCAGGGCAGAGAAGTCGATCTTCATCAGCATGGGAATGATCATTACCCAGATCAGCAACCCCACCGGAATGTTGACCTGAGCGACTTCCAGGCTGCCGATCGCCTGAGCGGCGGAGGGAGCAACCAGGCCGAGCAGGGTACCGGCGACGATACATAGTGCTACCCACCAGGTCAGGTGGCGCTCGAAGAATCCCATGGGAAGCGGTTCCTGCGCGGTGCTGCGAGACGACATCGACGCTCCTGGATATCCGAAATTCCATATATATGAGAATCCATATATACAGTAGAAGCGCACTGCAGACAATGCGTCATCAGTGCGACGCGCTGCGCGCCTCCACTAGTTCACGCAATTCGGCCGGCAGCAAGCCGCGAAGTCGGGTGCTCAGGCGCGCTTCGTGGCGCTGCCACAGAATCCCCAGGTAGATCACGCCGAGTCCCAGGAAGGTCAGTGCGAAGGGGAACATCAGGCTGTCCTCGAAGACGTTGTAGGCCAGGTGGCCCAGATAGCCGGCTGCACCCAGCCCACCGCAGATGACGAATATACGCCGCGCCAGGAGGGTGCCGATGCCGATCATCAGCAGATTGATGCACAGGTAGAAGAACTTGCTCAGCTCGCTGTCCGAGCTCATCGACGACAGGCCGCCCCAGAAGGCGATGACGCCGAACAGATACAACCAGAAGGCGTAGTCGAGGGTATGCCGGGTGCGCAGGTCGACCCAGAAAGCCAGTCCGACCATCAGCAGGCCGAAGTAGAGCGACACCAGCTTGCGCAGCTCCCAGACTGAGCCGTTGTCTCCCGCAAGAAAGGGCGCCAGGTCCATGCTCATGTACCAGAGGGTGACCGCGACTGGCATGACCAGAAAGGGCAGGCGGTAGCGCCACAGCATGATCGCGCCGATCGCCAGGGTGCCGAGCTCCATCAGTATCCAGCGCCAGTCGACGAAGCGGTGATAGTCGCGGTAGACGCGGCCCTCGGCCCAGTAGCCCAGCGCACTCTGCAGGCCGTAGATGGCCAGAGGTGTCAGGGCGACGACGAAGGCGGCGACGATACCGGCGGGAATCGGCAGGCGGCGGGCGAGCAGTGATTCGGTCAGCCAGAGTCCGGCGCCGGCATAGGCCAGGGCAATGCAGAGAATACCCCAGCCACCGAAGCGCTCCCAGCCGAGGGTCATGAACAGGGTCATGGCGCCGATGGCGATCAGCCCGCCGAGATAGTACAGAACGTGGGTGCCGTTGAAACCCGGCGTTTGTGCGGTGCGTCCGGTCAGGAAGACCCAGAGTCCCTCGGCCTGCTGCTCGCTGAGCAGACCCTGTTCGGTGGCATCCCTGAGCAGTGTGCGGTTCAGTTTCATCGACGATCCCTGTTGTTGTTCACGCCGCGACGATCAGCGCCCGAGCACGCCGGGCAGCCAGGTGATGAGGCCCGGCCAGATTGCGGCAATAGCCAGCATCAGAAGCTGAATCGCGATGAAAGGCAATACGCCTCGGTAGATCGCGGTGGTCGGCACCGTGGCGGGCGTCACACTTCGCAGATAGAACAGCGAAAAGCCGAAGGGCGGAGTAAGGAACGAGGTTTGCAGGTTCAGCGCGATCATCACCCCCAGCCAGATCGGATCGATGCCCATGGCCAGTAGTACCGGCCCGACTATGGGTACCACGACGAAGGTGATCTCGATGAAGTCGAGAATGAAGCCGAGCAGGAAGATCGCCAGCATGACCAGCAGCATGGCGGTGAAGGCACCCCCCGGCAGGGCATTGAATGCCTCGTGGATCAGGTCCTCGCCGCCAAAGCCGCGGAAGACCAGTGAGAAGATCGAGGCGCCGATCAGGATCATGAACACCATGGCGCTGATCTGGGTGGTGGATTCGGCCACCTCCCGCAGTCTGGCGAAGGTCAGTTGGCGCTTGACCAGTGCCAGCAGCACCGCACCCAGGGCGCCAACCGCGGCGGCTTCGGTCGGAGTGGCAACGCCGCCGAGAATCGAACCCAGCACCGCGACGATCAGCAGCAGCGGCGGCAACAGCCCGGTCAGCAGGCGCAGGGGCCGGATCTGTCCGCGCTCTTCGGCCGGCAAGGGCGGCAGCTTGTCCGGTTTCAGTATCGCCATGCCGACCAGATACAGCAGATACAGGCCGACCAGCACCAGGCCGGGCAGCAGGGCACCCATGAACAGGTCGCCCACGGTTACCGTCTTCGGTGAAAAGATGCCCTGGCGCAGTTGCGCCTGCTGATAGGCCGTAGACAGCACATCCCCCAGCAGCACCAGAATGATCGACGGCGGAACGATCTGCCCCAGGGTCCCGGTGGCCGCCAGGGTGCCGGTGGAAATCGCCGGGTCATAGCCACGCCGCAGCATGGTCGGCAGGGCCAGCAGTCCGAGGGTGACCACGGTTGCGCCAACGATACCGGTACTGGCTGCCAGCAGCGCGCCGACCAGGCACACCGAAATCGCCAGGCCTCCGCGCAGGCTGCCGAACAGGCGCGACATCGAGTCCAGCAGATCCTCGGCAATGCGCGACTTCTCCAGCATTACCCCCATGAACACGAACAGCTGCACGGCGAGCAGCGTCTGGTTGTTCATGGTGCCAAACAGGCGACTGGGCAAGGCGCCTAGAAAGCTCGGGTCGAAGATACCCATGAGCATGCCGGCACCGGCGAACAGCAGCGAGACGCCGCCGAGGGTGAAGGCAACCGGAAAGCCCGCGAGCAATGCCACGCACAGGCAGATGAACAGCGCGATGGCCATGATTTCAGGGGGCATCAGGGGTTCCGCTATCCCGATCGGGCAGGTGGGTCGGCAGCTTGCCACCGAGCACGCAGAGGGTGCGGATCAGCAGTGACAGGGCCTGCAGCAGCAGACTGAACACCAGCAGCAGTATCAGGCTCTTCTGGAGGTAGACATAGGGTAGACCGCCGGCATCGGCGGAGCGCTCGCCACGGGCCCAGGCAACGGACACATAATCCCAGCTGTTCCAGGCCAGGAACAGGCACATGGGCAGCAGCAGGAACAGGGTGCCGAGCAGATCGATGAGTGCCTGGCGCCGGGCCGAGCAGCGACGGTAAAAAATATCCACGCGTACATGGGCGTCGCGCTGCAGAGTCCAGGCAGCTGCGCCCATGAATATCAGGGCGTGGGCATACATGATGGCTTCCTGCAGCGCCGTCGTGCCCTGGCCCGCTGCGTAACGCATCAGCACCACATAACCGGTGCCGATCACCAGAAGCAGCGAAAGCCACGCGACACTACGGCCGATCAGCGCATTCAATCCATCGATGCTCCGGGACAGGGCAAGCGCAGTACGTACAGGCGAGGCCGGCATGGGTAAGGTCCGAAGAACGCGTCGGCGGCGCCGACGCTGGCTCAGGCTGGGATGACGCGGGTGCGTCCGCGGTCGTCAATGGCCACGAATACGAAGACCGCCTCGGTCACCTTGCGGCTTTCGGCATGGGCGAGATCTTCGCTCCAGACCTCCACGCAGATCTTTATCGAGCTGCGGCCCACGTCCAGCACGGTGCAATGAAAGGCCAGCTGGGCGCCGACCGGTACCGGTACCATGAAGCCCATGCGGTCGATGGCTACGGTGGCAACCCGGCCACGGGCGATGCGCGAGGCGCTGCTGGTCCCGGCGACGTCCATCTGGGAAACCAGCCAGCCACCGAAGATGTCGCCGAAGCTGTTGCAGTCGCGTGGCAGGGCGGTCACCTTGAGCGCTAGCTCGCCCTGGGGGACGGGATCCTTGTCTAGATCGTGCATGAGGTACTCTTGATTTGTAGTTGTTGTCTGCTGCGTGGTGGCAGAGTCACGCTGTGAATGATCTTGACATTCACGAAATGTGCCTATCTTAAGGGATACCGGCGTCGCTCTCAATCGGAGGCGGTATTTATTCTGCGCAGAAGAGCGCGCGCCGGGCGGCTTCATGGAACTGTCACATTACTGGAATAGAGTTGTCACACGGCTTCCAGATACTTGGTCGCGTGTTGCCAATACAGCCTCTATGGAGAGAACCATGAAATTGAAGCAATTGTGCGTCGCCATGACCTTCGCCTTTACCGGTCTGGCCGCCACCGCCAGCGTAGCGGATGTTGACCCGAATCTGCCCAAGTACGAGCGCGCCAGCGGCGTATCCGGCAACCTGTCGAGCATCGGTTCCGACACGCTGAACAACCTGATGACCCTTTGGGCGGAAGAGTTCAACAAGTTCTACCCCAACGTCAACGTGCAGATCCAGGGCGCGGGTTCCTCCACTGCGCCGCCGGCCATCACCGAAGGCACTGCCAACCTGGCCCCGATGAGCCGCGCGATGCGTGACTCCGAGATCCAGACCTTCGAACAGCGCCACGGCTACGCTCCCTATGCTCTGCCGGTCGCGGTGGACATGCTGGCTGTATACGTCAACAAGGACAACCCGATCGAAGGCCTGAGCCTGCCGCAGGTCGATGCCATCTTCTCCGCCACCCGTCGCTGCGGTCACAACGAAGACATCACCCGCTGGGGTCAGGTCGGTCTGACCGGCGCCTGGGCAAACCGTGACTTCGCGCTGTATAGCCGCAATGCCGTGTCCGGCACCTATGGCTTCTTCAAGGACAATGCCCTGTGCGGCGGCGACTTCAAGTCCAGCATCAACGAGCAGCCGGGCTCCTCCTCGGTCGTTCAGGGCGTGACCGAGTCCATCAACGGTATCGGCTATTCGGGTATCGGCTACCGTACCTCGGGCGTTCGCGTCGTTCCGCTGGCTGCCGAGGCCGGTGGCGACTTCATCGAAGCTACCAGTGAAAATGCTGCCAACGGCACCTACCCGCTGGCTCGCTACCTGTACATCTACATCAACAAGAACCCGAATCAGGATCTCGACCCGCTGACCCGTGAGTTCGTCAAGATGCTCTACACCCAGGAAGGTCAGGGCGTGGTGCACCGTGATGGGTTCGTGACGGTGCCCAAGTCGGTCGCCGATCAGGTCTTCGCGGATCTGGGCATCAAGTAAACCAGTACTTCTGGTCGCCAGGGATGGCGGTACGAGAGGGGGCCTTCGGGCCCCTTTTTCGTGTGACTGTAACAATCCTGTCACACAGTCTGCTTAGTCTGTGCAGACCAAAGCGGTTCCTCCGGATGAGTATTCATGACCGACATCACCTCGACCATCGCCAAAGGTGTGCCGCAGCGCTCGCTGCTGCCGGCTGCCGAAGCCAGACAGCGCCTGCGCCGGCGCCGCCAGATCAAGGACAGCACTTCGAAATGGGGTATCAGTGTGGCAGGCTTTGGCGTTGTCGCCGCGCTGGCCACGATCTTCATCTACCTGTTTTACGAGGTGGCACCCATTCTGCGTGGGGCCAAGGTTACACCCGAGTCGACGCTGGTCGCTCCACCGGTAGCCGGGGCGCTCACCCAGGCGCTGTTCATCGAGCGTTATGAAGAACTCGGGCTGCAGTACAGTGATGACGGCCAGGTTTCGTTTTTCCAGCTGAACAACGGAGACATCAATACCCAGCTGCAGCTGACTCTGCCGGAAGGAGCCAATATCACCAGTTTTGCTGCCACAGAGCCGGGCACCCAGACGGTTGCGCAAGGTCTAGACAATGGCCAGGTCGTGGTAGTTCAACACGCTTACGACGTTCGCTTTCCTGAAGGCCGTCGAAACATCAGCCCTCGCCTGGCCTACCCCCTCGGTCAGGCTCCGATTACCCTTGACGAACAGGGGCAGGCGATTCGCCTGCTGGCTATCGAAAGCCGCACCCGTGGACGCGCCGGCACCTATATCGCCGGGGTCACCGCCGACAACCGCCTCCAGCTTGCCAGTCTGAGTACGCGGACCAACCTGATGACGCGGGAGACCACGGTAGATACGTCCTTGCACACCCTGCCGCCGGTTCCAGGTGAGCCGGTCCGGCTGCTCGTCGACAAGGCGCTGCGTAGCCTGTTCGTGGCCGACGCCCAGGGGCGAATCCACTACTACGACGTGAGCCAGCCGAATAACGCAAGACTGGTACAGACGGTCGATGCCGGTAGTCCTATTACCGCCATGGAGTTTCTGGTAGGCACAGTTTCGATCATCGTTGGTACCGAAAGCGGTGAGCTGTCCCAGTGGTTTCTGGTGCGGGACGCGCAGAACGAGTATGCGCTGACCCGGATTCGGGATTTCGTAAACCACGGTGCACCCATCACCGCGATCGCACCGGAATACAACCGCAAGGGCTTCATCGTAGGCGATGCCAGCGGCCAGATCGGAATCCACTACGGCACGTCGTCGCGAACGTTGTATCTGAACGAGTTCCTTGAGCGGCCGATCGCGCATGTGGCGATCTCTCCTCTCAACGGACGGCTGATAGCCAAGGACGATCTGGGCGCAATTCATGTGGCCACTGTCTGGAATCAGCATCCCCAGCTGTCATTCAGGGCGCTGTGGAACAAGGTCTGGTACGAGGGCCGTTCCGAGCCGGAATACATATGGCAGTCCTCCTCGGCCACCGATGAATTCGAGTCCAAGTTCAGCCTGGTTCCCCTGTCGGTGGGGACGCTCAAGGCCGCCTTCTATGCCATGCTGTTCGCCATGCCGCTGGCGATAGCCGGGGCTATCTACACTGCGTACTTCATGACGCCCAAGTTGCGCGGTGTGGTCAAGCCGACCATCGAAATCATGGAGGCGCTACCTACCGTGATCCTGGGTTTCCTGGCCGGACTCTGGCTGGCGCCCTTTACCGAGGAGCATCTGCCGGCAATCTTCAGCATTCTATTCCTGCTACCAGTGATGATGCTGCTGTTCGCTTTCATCTGGACCCGTCTGGTGCCGGTAGGGCTGCGGCAACGCATACCGGACGGCTGGGAGGCTGCGCTGCTGGTACCGGTGATCATCGGATTCGTCTGGCTGGCGGTGACTCTCAGCCCCTTCGTCGAGATCTGGTTCTTTGGCGGCAGCATGCGCCAGTGGTTCACCGACATCGGCATCACCTATGACCAGCGCAACGCCCTGATCGTGGGCATAGCCATGGGCTTTGCGGTCATTCCGACCATCTTCTCGATTGCAGAAGACGCGGTATTTACCGTGCCGAAGCATCTGACCCAGGGTTCGCTGGCGCTCGGCGCGACCCGCTGGCAGACGGTTATCGGCGTGGTCCTGCCCACGGCCAGCCCGGGCATCTTTTCCGCTGTCATGATGGGCTTCGGCCGGGCGGTGGGCGAGACCATGATCGTGTTGATGGCGACCGGCAACAGCCCGGTGGTCAACTTCAACATCTTCGAAGGCATGCGCACCCTGTCCGCCAACATTGCGGTGGAGCTGCCGGAAACCGCGGTTGGTTCGTCCCATTTCCGGGTGCTGTTCCTCGCCGCCCTGGTTCTGCTGGCCTTGACCTTCATCGTCAACACGCTGGCGGAAATCATCCGGCAGCGGCTGCGTGCTCGCTACAGCAGCCTGTAATCCATAGGTGAAAAACATGAAAGCGTGGATAAAAAGCGGTACACCCTGGATCTGGCTGAATGCGGGCGCCGTGGCAGTGTGCATGATCATGGTGGTTGGTCTGATCGGGTTGATTGCCGTGCGCGGCTTCAGCCACTTCTGGCCGGCCAATGTGGTCGAGGTCCAGATCACCGACCAGCAGGGCAACCGCACCCTGGTGGTGGGCGAGCTGGTGCGCTCCCAGACGATTCCCGCCGCGGTAGCCAGGGACGCCGGCAACTTCGTGCCGGAAGACCGTGAGCTGGTGACCCGCCACCTGTTCAAGCAGGGCAACCGGGATCTGACCGGCCGGGACTTTATCTGGCACACCGAAATCGGGATGGATGCTTTCAGCTATCCGGACAACATCTTCGTGCTCGAGCGCCGTGAATGGGGCAACTTCTACGGCTACCCGGTCAGCCTGAGCCAGGATGGCCGACTGATCAGTCCTTCCGATGCTGGCTTCTGGAGCGCGCTACAGGCGTCGGTTGACCGGAGTGTGGTACTGCACGACGAGATCAAGGCGATCGAGAAGCGTCGCATCGGCCGAATCAACAGTGAACTGGAGCAGCTGCGCCTGGAGCAGCGTCGTCTGGACCTGCAGGGTGTTTCCGGCGTCGAGCGGGAAAATCACGACCAGCGCATTGCGGAACGCAGCGCCCAGCTCAATGCGGACTTCGGCGAATTGCGCGAAGAACTGGACGCGCTCTACCAGAGCACCCGTCGTGATTCCCTGCGCATGCGCACCGCCGAGGGTCGGGAAGTCGACATCAGTTTCGCGACCATCGTCCGCGTAACCGCACCTAACGCCATGTCGATTCCGGCCAAGCTCGGTCAGTACTTCATCGGTATCTGGGAATTCCTGACCCATGACCCCCGCGAGGCGAACACCGAAGGCGGCATTTTCCCGGCGATCTTCGGCACCGTGACCATGGTCTTCGTCATGTCGATCATGGTGACGCCCTTCGGTATCGCCGCCGCCATCTATCTTCGCGAATACGCCAAGCAGGGCCTGATGACGCGCATCATCCGGATCTCCGTATACAACCTGGCAGGCGTGCCCTCGATTGTCTATGGCGTGTTCGGCCTGGGCTTTTTCGTCTATTTTCTTGGCGGCAATATCGATCGGCTGTTCTACGAGGCTGCCCTGCCGGCGCCCACCTTCGGCACGCCGGGCCTGTTCTGGGCGTCGCTGACCCTGGCGCTGCTGACCCTGCCGATCGTGATCGTTTCCACCGAAGAAGGACTGGCCCGGATTCCCAGTACCATTCGCCAGGGCAGCCTCGCGCTGGGCGCGACCAAGGCCGAGACCCTGTGGAAGGTAGTCGTCCCGCTGGCCACTCCGGCCATGATGACCGGTCTGATCCTGGCGATCGCCCGGGCTGCGGGTGAGGTTGCACCGCTGATGCTGGTCGGTGTGGTCAAGCTGGCGCCGACCCTGCCGATCGATGGCACCTTCCCGTACATCCACATGGAACGCAAGATCATGCATCTCGGCTTCCATATCTACGACGTCGGCTTCCAGAGTCCCAACGTCGAGGCGGCGCGACCGCTGGTTTACGCTACCGCTCTGATTCTGGTCCTGTTGATCGTGGTACTCAACCTGACCGCCATATCCATCCGCAACCACCTGCGCGAGCGTTATCGCAGCGCGTCAGATTAAGGGGGCAGACCACATGATTACCGAGACCAATAGCATGAACTCACAGGCAACACAGCAGAAAGATCGGGTATCCTTCTCGGCTGCTCAAGCGCTGACCGACAAGGGTGGTGTGCTGTCCATGGAAAACGAAAAGGCCAAGATCCAGGTGAACAACCTGGAGCTCTTCTACGGCAATGATCGCGCCCTGAACGGGATCGATCTGACCATTCCGGAAAAGAAGGTGACCGCCTTCATCGGCCCGTCCGGTTGCGGCAAGTCGACGCTGTTGCGCTGTTTCAACCGCATGAACGATCTGGTGGACATCTGCCGCATTCACGGCGAGATCCTGATGGATGGCAAGAATATCTACGACCGCGACGTGGACGTAGCCGAGCTCCGTCGTAACGTCGGCATGGTGTTCCAGAAGCCCAACCCCTTCCCCAAGTCGATCTACGAGAACGTCGCCTATGGCCTGCGTCTGCAGGGCGTCAAATCCAAACGCGATCTGGATGAAGTCGTCGAGCGCTCGCTGCGTTCGGCTGCCCTCTGGGACGAGGTGAAGGACCGTCTGAATGACAACGCTTTCGGCATGTCCGGTGGTCAGCAGCAGCGTCTGGTCATCGCCCGGGCCATTGCCATCGAGCCGGAGGTAATCCTGCTCGACGAGCCTGCGTCGGCGCTGGATCCCATTTCGACGCTGAAGATCGAAGAGCTGATCAACGATCTGAAAAAGGACTACACCATCATAATCGTGACCCACAACATGCAGCAGGCGGCGCGGGTTTCGGATTACACCGCCTTTATGTACATGGGTGACCTTATCGAGTTCGGTGATACCAACACGCTGTTCACCAATCCTTCGAAGAAGCAGACCGAAGACTACATCACCGGCCGTTACGGCTAAGCCCAGGGAGACATGTGTCATGCCGGACAAAGAGCTGTTCAATCAACACATCTCCGCTCAGTTCAATGAGGAGCTGGAGGCCATCCGCACCCAGATGCTGGAAATGGGCGGGCTGGTGGAAAAGCAGGTCAGTGACGCCATTACCGCGCTGATCGAAGGCGATGGCAAGATGGCCGAGCAGGTACGCCTGAATGACCATTCCATCAACCAGATGGAGCGCCAGATCGACGAGGAGTGCATGCGCATTCTGGCGCGGCGTCAGCCTGCTGCCAGCGATCTGCGGCTAGTGATGAGCATCAGCAAGATCATCGTCGACCTGGAGCGTATCGGAGACGAAGCCTCGAAGATCGCCAAGCGTGCCCTGCAGCTGGTCGAAGAGGGTCAGTCACCTCGTGGTTACGTGGAGTGCCGACACATCGGGCATCACGTGCGCAAGATGGTGCAGGATGCACTGGATGCGTTCGCCCGCTCCGACAGTGAGCTGGCGTTCGCCGTCGCGCGGGAGGACAAGATGGTCGACCAGGAGTACAAGACCGCGATGCGCGAGATGGTCACCTACATGATGGAAGACCCGCGCTCGATCAGCCGTGTCCTGAGCATTCTGTGGGTGCTGCGTTCGCTGGAGCGGGTCGGTGACCATGCACGCAACGTATCCGAACAGGTGATCTACCTGGTGAAGGGCACCGATGTGCGGCATATCGGCCTGAAAAAGATGGAAGAGGAAGCGCGCAAGGAATAACGCGCCTTAGCGACCGTCCGAGAACGAAAAAGCCCGCATTGCGGGCTTTTTCGTATCTGAAGCGGGGCTCAGTTCAGGCTGAGAATCCACTCGGCCAACTGAGTGGCTTCTTCATCAGTGACCTGGTTGGGGGGCATCGGAATCTGGCCCCAGAGACCGGATACGCCATTCTTGATGTGGCTGGCCACAGTGGCAACCGACTCTTCGTTGTTCTCGTAACGTTCGGCCACGTCCTTCAAGGAAGGTCCAACCATTTTTGTTTCCAGAGCGTGGCATGCGACGCAGGGCTTGCTCTTGAAGAGGGCCTCGCCATCGGCGAGTGCCGCTTGGGCCGAGAAGAGCGCGCCGGCGGCGATCAGGGGAATCAGGTGTTTTTTCATGGATTGTCCTCAAAAGGCTGGGTCGCAGGTGTCCTGCTTGTTAGTAGCAAAAAAATCCGGTCGCGCAGTTATTGACTCATAATTTGCTGCTTTGATTCCCTTTAGGCAAGTGTCTGTTTGTCGCATGGCGTGTCTGGTAGACCTGGCCCTATGTTCGGTTCTATCGCAAGGCTGTGGTTTATCTCCCGGGTAGGCTAAGCTTGCAAGTTGTGAAAACAAGGGAATATACATGGCGAAAGTCTCGGTTCTGGTGGTTGATGACGCTCCGTTCATCCGTGACCTGGTGAAGAAGGCGCTGCGCAGCAACTTCCCGGGTTTGCTGATAGAAGAGGCCAACAATGGGCGCAAGGCGCAGCAGGTGCTCAGTCGCACTGCCTTTGATCTGGTTCTCTGTGACTGGGAAATGCCCGAGCTGAGTGGTCTGGAGCTGCTCAAGTGGTTCCGAGCGCAGCCTGACGCAAGCAAGATTCCCTTCATCATGGTCACCAGCCGCGGCGACAAGGAAAACGTCGTTGAGGCGATCCAGGCAGGCGTCAGTGATTACATCGGCAAGCCCTTCAGCAACGAGCAGCTCATCGCCAAGGTGCGCAAGGCGCTGCAACGCGCCGGCAAGCTGAGTCTGTTGCAGACGAATGTGCCGCGCCCCAGCACGGGTGCGGCCCAGGATACCATCGCCCATCTAACTGCCGGGCGGCGCATCGAGCAACCAGCAGCCCCCGCCTCGTCGCCGCCGACCCAGGTTTCGCGGCCCCAGGCGGAGCCGGAGCAACGTGAAGCCCTCGCAGCAGAAGGCGTCAAGGGACAGGCTCAGCTGCGCTTGCCGGGCCAGCAGTTCGCCTGCGTGATCAAGACACTCAGCCTGCGTGATGCATTGATCGTGGTGCGCCGCGGCGAGCGGTTACCGCAATTGTTCGAGAGTGGTGTGCTGGACCTGGAGCAGGATCGCGATCGTTCGGTGGCACGCATAAACGTCTATGTGCATGCAATGGCTTCGCTGGAACCCCGCATGGACTGCGAATGGATCAGAGTGACGCTGAAGTTCGTCGATCAGGACCCGGAAAAGCTCAATTACCTGTCGCGGCTGATCGCCTCGGGCACAGCCCAGCAACACTATTCGCCAGGCGCCTGACCTTCCTTCAGTGGCCTGCCGGTAGCCCGGGCCCGGCCTCGATCAGCCGTTCTGCCGGAAAATGGCATGTGAAGGTACTGCCTTTACCGGGGGTGCTGGACACCTGCAACTTGCCTTGATGACGCAGCAGCACGTGTTTCACGATGGCAAGTCCCAGGCCGGTGCCGCCGGTGTGGGTGCTGCGGCTGGAGTCCACCCGGTAGAAGCGCTCGGTCAGTCGGCCGATATGTTCCGGTGCAATGCCCACGCCATTGTCGCGTACCGCCAGGTGCCCGCCACGCTCATCCTCCCACCATTGAATGGCGATTTCGCCCCGGTCCGGGGTGTATTTGACCGCGTTGAACACCAGGTTGGAAAAGGCGCTGCGCAGCTCGCTCTCGTTGCCGCGCAAGGCTCTGGGCGCGACTACGTCGAGCGTGATCTGATGACCGCGCTCACCGGACAGCGCCCTGGCGTCACGATGGATGGTCTCGAGCAGGCTATCGATCTGTACCGGCTGCTCGTCCAGCGCGTTGTTGGATGTTTCAAGGCGTGCCAACAGTAGCAGGTCATTGAGGAGCGTCTGCATCCGCCGGGCCTGCTGCTGCATCTGTTGCAAGGGCCTGCGCCAGCGCGGGTTGCCCTGGTCCTCGGCGTCCAGCATGGTCTCCAGATACCCGACAATCACCGTAAGCGGTGTGCGCAACTCGTGCGACACGTTGGCCACGAAGTCCTTGCGCATCTGCTCGAGGTTATGCAGACGCGTAATGTCTCTGACCACCATGAGCCGGTCACCCCGACCGTACCGGGTGACCGTGTATTGCAGCCAACTACCCGGATCGATGGGCGAGGGTATGTCGAGAGGATCGCGGAAGGTGCCTTCGTCGAAATAGGCCACGAAGCGCGGGTCGCGAATGAGATTGGTCACGTGCTGCCCACTGTCGTCAGGGGCGCGCAGGCCGAGCAGGCGCTCGGCGGCATGGTTCCACCACTCCAGATGGCCATCACCATCGATCATCACCACGGCATCACGCAGTGCGGCGGTAGAGGTCTGGATTCGGTCGATGACCATCTGCAGTCGAAGCCGTCGCCGGCTGTCGCGACGCTGCATGTGATACAGGGTGTCGAAGATCTCGCCCCAGATACCGCGAGCTTCTGGTGGGGGTTCGTTCGGACTGTTGCGAAGCCAGTGATGAAAACGCAACATCTGGCGCAACGTCCAGGCCAGGTATATAGCCAGACCGGCGACCAGGGCCCAGGCGAACTCGCCTGTGATCAGTCCGACCAGCAGACAGCCGAGCAGTAGCCAGAAGAGCCGATTGATCACCGCTCGGAACCAGTTTGTCGTCACCACCAACCCTCTTCGCTGCCCCGCGTCGGCATGTCGGCTGGCCTGGCTCAGGTGCGCGTGGAAAAGCGGTAACCTGTGCCGCGCACGGTCTGGACCAAATGTTCGTAATTGGCTCCAAGCGCCTTGCGTAGCCGGCGAATGTGCACATCCACGGTGCGTTCCTCGACGTAGACGTTACCGCCCCAGACCTGATCGAGCAATTGACCACGAGTATAAGCGCGCTCCTGATGGGTCATGAAGAACTGCAGGAGACGATACTCGGTCGGGCCCATTTCAGCCGGCTGCTGGTCAATGGTGACGCGGTGGCCGACCGGATCGAGCATTAGTCCGTCCACTTCGATCGGGGTTTCGTTATCCACCGATCCGGCGCGGCGAAGTACCGCCTTGAGTCGAGCCACCAGTTCCCGGGGAGAGAAGGGTTTGGTGATGTAGTCATCGGCGCCGACCTCCAGCCCCTGAATCTTGTTGTCTTCTTCGCCCTTGGCGGTGAGCATGATGATCGGGATCGAGGCGGTGAGTTCGTCGCGTTTGAGGCGGCGGGCCAGCTCTATGCCGGTGGTGCCCGGAAGCATCCAGTCGAGCAGGATGAGGTCCGGCCTACTGTCGATGATACTGGCGTGTGCCTGCTGGGTGTTCTCGGCTTCGAGACACTCGTAGCCGGCCATTTCCAGAGCCACCGCGATCATTTCACGAATGGGCGCTTCGTCGTCCACGATCAGGATTTTCTTTACCGCCATGGGTGTCATCGCCTCGTTACAATCCTAGTCCTGCGCCGATTAGATAACAGTTTTGTTGCATTTTCGTGACGCGACGGCAATCCGCCGTTCATGGCCTGAGTTCAATTCAGCGCCATGTCCAGAGCGAGCCCGAAAAATACCAGCATGCCGCTCCAGTGATTGGCGCGAAACGCGGTGAGGCAGGCGGCTGGATCTCGATCACGGATCAGCCAGTGCTGCCAGCCGAAACTGATCAGCATCGCCAGCAGGCCCAGGTAGTAATACATGCCCAGGGCGAATCGGGTACCGACCAGCAGCAAACAGATGATCGTCAGTGCCTGCAGTGCGCCGATGATCGCCCGGTCGGCCTCCCCGAACAGGATGGCGGTGGATTTTACGCCGATCTTCAGGTCATCCTCCCGATCGCACATGGCGTACTGGGTGTCGTAGGCCACGGTCCACAGCAGGTTGGCCAGGTACAGGAGCCAGAGTGCAACTGGCAATTCGTTGGTCTGTGCGGCGAACGCCATGGGAATTGCCCAGGAAAAGGCGGCGCCGAGAACCAGCTGGGGATAAAAAGTGAATCGCTTGCAGAAGGGGTAGGTGACCGCCAGGGCGATTCCGCCAAAGGCGAGTGCAATGGTCAGCCGATTGGTCAGAAGCACCAGCATAGCACTGAGTCCGACCAGGATGGCGAACAGGGTCAGCGCCTCCTTCTCGTTGACGCGTCCCGTGGCCAGGGGGCGGTCCCTGGTTCTAGCGACATGTCCGTCGATGTGGCGGTCGGCATAATCGTTGATCACGCAGCCGGCGGCACGCATCAGAAAGACTCCGATGACGAAGATGAACAGCACCCGCAGGCTGGGCACCCCTTCGGCGGCGATCCACAGCGCCCAGAGCGTGGGCCAGAGCAACAGATAGGTTCCGATCGGGCGATCGAGACGCGTCAGCTGGATAAAGTCCTGAGCTCGGGGATGCAAGCGCCCCAGGGATTTGCTCAACAGGCCGAACAAGATGACTCTCCCTCGTTAAGGTTTGCTGGCGGGGGGCCAGCCGTCCAAGAATACTTCACAAACGAGTAGCTGCAACCGGCCGTCAGCGAAACGTGAACGCCGCGCCCAGCAGCCCTCACTGCGTACCGCTGGCGGAAGCCAGGCGGCCGGGTAGCGACTCACCTCGATCGGACCGCGACGGATCTGCGCGTCGGTGAACAGCAGTTCGCCCAGGCTGCGGTTGCCAAGCTCGGTCAGGTTCAGGCTGGAGGCTTCCAGGCTGGCAAGCGGAGCGACGCTGCGGGCAAAGACCCGAGGTGCGCCAGCAGTGTGCAGCAGCACTTCACGGACCCACAGTTCCTTCCCTTCGCTCAATTTCAGCGCCGCCGCTTCGTCGAATCGGGCCGGTCGTCGTCCCTGGCCCAGCAATTCGACACGAAAATCGCCCTCCCCGGCGTCACGCAGGCGGCGGGTCAGTGACCCTTCGTCGATCAGCCAGTCGGCGAGTGGATGGTCTGGCAAATGATCGGAGTTTTTGGCGCTATGCCAGTCGGGAAGGCTCACGGGCGGTCTTCACAGCAGCATGATCGGGGCCGGTAGGGTAGCATGTTTGCCCGGGCGCCGCCGCCGGCCGGCTTGGCGCAGGCGGTTGGTTTCCGGTAGTGTCGCAGCCAGCGAACAATTGAATAGCGGGTCCTTACATGAAGAAATGGCAGTGCATTATCTGTGGTTTGATCTACGACGAGGCTGAAGGCTGGCCGGATGACGGCATCGCTCCCGGCACTCGCTGGGAGGATGTGCCGGCTGACTGGCTGTGTCCGGACTGCGGAGTCGGCAAGGAAGACTTTGAAATGATCGATATCGGCTGATCGTCGACCTCCGGCTTTTGGTAGAAAAGCGCCGCGGGTCACGCCTCCTGGCCGCTCAGGACTGGCGCATTACGGCAAGTCGTGCCATGCTGGGTGCGCTGGGAAATACCGGCCATCGGGTGCTGGTCACCTCGGCAGCGCTGCCTGGATGCAGCGGAACAACAAAAACAACAGATACGAGGCTCTATATGCGTAAACCGGATCTCGCGGCGGCCATCGCCGAGAAGGCTGATCTGAGCAAGGATCAGGCGAATCGTGTGCTGAACGCCGTTTTGGATGAAATCACCAAAGCCCTCAGCAAGAAGGATACCGTCACCCTGGTGGGTTTTGGCACCTTCCTGCAGCGCCACCGCGGTGCACGCACCGGCAAAAATCCCCAGACCGGTGCCCCGGTCAAGATCAAGGCCAGCAACACCGTTTCCTTCAAGCCGGGCAAAAGCCTGCGGGATTCGGTCAACTGAGTCCGGCTGCCGGAGGCCAGCTCTGACCTCCGGCGCTCCGCTTAACTACTTCTGCCCTTGCTGATAGGTTTTCACCAGCGTCGACAGGGCATCCCGTGCTTCGATCACCTTGTCCACCGCCTCGGTGGCCTCGCTGGCGCTCAATCGGAGTCGGTCCAGTAATGCCTGAGGGATTGGCATCTCAGGTCCGCCACCGATACCCCGCTGGCGCAGAAGAGCGAGCGACAGGTAAACCAGATTCGCATATTGATGCAAGTCGCCAGCGTAGTCCGGATCATGCTGGTGGCGAATGGCTGTGGAAACCTCGGCCGGCATGTCCCAGAAGCGCATCAGCCAGCTGCCGATCTGGTCCCGGGAGACCCCGAGCAGGTGTTGCTCGATCAGATGGGCGGGCACGTGCGGGTTGGCTTCGATGTGCCTGCAGATCAGCGTGAAGTAGGGCGGGAATATATATGCCAGAACCAGGTAGCCGAAGTTATGGAGCAACCCCGCCAGGTAGTTCAGGCCCATCTCGGGGCGACGGTCCCGGGGCAGCGTCTTGGCCAGCCCTTCGATGACTGCCGCCGTGTAAATCGCCTGCTCCCAGTATTCGGTGGTCCCTTCAGGTGCATCCTTCGGCAGGCTGAAGGTCTTGCCCAGCGAGAGCCCCACGGCCAGATTTATAACCAGATCGAAGCCCAGTACCCGACCGATGGCGTCTTCGACAGAGCGAATCTTGCCCGGTGCGGCGTAGTAGGGCGAGGAGGCCCAGCTGACGACCTGCGCAGCCAGACTGGGATCCGTTTCGACCACATCGGTCAGATCTTCGATATTGGCGTCGGGACTCACCCGCAGGCGCATGACCTTCTGTGCGGTGCGGGGAAGTGGTGGAATCTCGATGGTTTCCTCGAGGCGCTGGCGCATGCGCAGCGCAGTGAAGTTCCGTACCGCGTGGGTCAGGTCCTCGCGGTCTTGCTGCGGATCGCTTGGCAGCCCCTGAAGGCTGTCTAGCGGAACGGCAAAGCGTGCCGAGCTGGCCTTGGCCACGAGGTTGCGCGCGTCGTCCTGCTGCAACAGCAGGCACCATCCCTCCAGACCGCTCTCGAGCCAGAGTTCGGCTTCCTCAAGCAGACCCTGTTCAAAGATGCAGGGCGAGTTGAACAGGATCGGCAACCCGGGCAGGCGGTTCAACTGATGCTTGGCGAGGATGCGTTGCAGCTGGGCTTCGCGAATTGGTTCCAGTTCGCGCCCGAGCAGTTCGCTGATGCGCTTGAGGTCGAGCAGATGGCTTTTGGGAAACAGCACCAGTACCGTGCCGATGGTGTCGCACAGCAGGCGAGCCTGAACCTGCCGGGAGGCTGGGCCGGAGTGAGCGGCCTGGCGCAGCTCGTAGGACACTCCCTGTTGCTGCAACATCTTTTCGATCAGGTCAGGCAGACTCGCATGGAGTTCTTCCGAGGCGGCAAGGCTATTCATTGCTCATGATTCCTTGTACAGGTCATGCATTCGAATTTTCGTCAGATCTTAGCATGGTCGGTGTGGCCCTGCCGGTTACACCTGCGCGAATTGCTGCCCGTGGGACAACCATCTGTCGATTAGTGGCTGGACTCGGTCAGGATATGCTTGCATCAGCTGCTGCGCGGCCGTCTGCACCTCGGGTAACAGATCGGCGTCACGAACCAGATCGGCCACCCGAAACTGCACCAGCCCGGTCTGGCGGGTACCCAGCACTTCGCCTGGTCCCCTAAGGCGCAGGTCCTTCTCGGCGATTTCGAAGCCGTCGGTACTTTCCCGCATGATGGCAAGCCGTTCCCGTCCAAGATGGGAGAGCGGGGCGTGGTAGAGCAGGACGCAGTGGCTGGCCGCGCTGCCGCGGCCTACTCGCCCGCGCAGCTGGTGCAGTTGCGCCAGGCCGAGGCGCTCGGGGTTTTCGATGATCATCAGGCTGGCGTTGGGCACGTCGACACCGACCTCGATGACCGTGGTAGCCACCAGCAGATGCAAATCCCCAGCCTTGAAGGCGCTCATGATCTCGGCCTTTTCCGGTGCCTTCATGCGGCCGTGGATGAGACCGATGGAGAGCTCCGGCAGGCTGTCGCATAGCGATGCCCAGGTCACTTCGGCCGCCTGGGCCTGCAGTTGCTCGGACTCCTCGATCAGCGTGCATACCCAATAGGCCTGTCGGCCTTCGGCGCACCCGGCGCGCACCCGCTCGACCACCTCCTCGCGGCGGCTGTCCGAGACGAGTACGGTATTGATCGGCGTCCGTCCCGGCGGTAGTTCATCGAGAATGGAAGTGTCCAGATCGGCGTAGGCGCTCATTGCCAGCGTTCGGGGGATGGGGGTGGCGGTCATGATGAGCTGATGGGGTGAAAATTGCCCGGCGGAACCCTTGTCGCGCAGGGCAAGCCGCTGCTCCACACCGAAGCGGTGCTGCTCATCGATGATCGCCAGGGCCAGCTTATTAAAGCGCACCTGCTCCTGGAACAGGGCATGGGTTCCGACCACCATGGCCGCATCGCCGGTGGCGATCAACTGCAGCTGATTGTCGCGCGCCTTGCCCTTGAGCTTGCCGGCCATCCAGGCGACGGAGATACCCAGTGGCGTGAACCAGCGCTGAAAATTCATGAAATGCTGTTCGGCGAGAATCTCGGTGGGCGCCATCAACGCAACCTGCCAGCCGGCCTCCAGCGCCTGCAGAGCGGCGAGCGCGGCAACCACGGTCTTGCCGGCGCCCACGTCGCCCTGTACCAGGCGCAGCATGGGTTTCGGCTGACCGAGATCCGCAGCGATCTCCTGTGCGACCCTTGCCTGGGCGCCGGTCAGGGGGAAGGGTAGCGCCCGCACGAAGGCCTCGGCCAGTTCCCCCGGGGCGGGCATCACCGGTGCATGCCTGGAGCGCACCTGGGCACGCAGGCGCAGCATGGTCAACTGATGGGCAAGCAGTTCCTCGAAGGCCAGGCGATGCTGGGCCCAGTGCCGCCCTTCCTGCAGAGCCAGCAGGTCGACGTCCGGCGGCGGTCGATGCAGCAGCCGCAGGGCGTCGTGCAAGGGTGCCAGCTCGAAGTGCCGCGCAAGCTCGTCCGGGAGCCAGTCGGTCAGGCTGTGGCCCTGGTCGAGCCAGGCCAGAGCCGCCTCGCTGAGGGCACGCAAACGTTGCTGGGAAAGCCCTTCCGTGGCCGGATAGATGGGCGTCAGGGTCTGCGCTACGGGTGCGGCCAGGGGGCTGTCGAGGCTGACGAGTTCCGGGTGATAAATCTCGAGCCCGGACGCCCCGGGTCGCACCTCGCCGTAGCAGCGCCAGTGACTGCCGCGCTGCAGGCTGGCCTTGAGCGCCGCGGAGAAATAGTAAAAGCGCAGGCTGAGAGTACCGCTGCCGTCCTGTACCCGGCACAGCAGGCTCTTGCGCCGACCCATGACCACATCGGCGCCGGCCACGATACCCTCGACCACTGCGTCCATGCCGGGGCGGAGCGCGCCAATGGGGGTTATGCGGGTGCGGTCCTGATAGCGCGCGGGGAGATGGAAGAGCACGTCCTGAATACTGCTCAGACCAAGTTTCGCCAGCTTCTCGGCCTGCGCAGGCCCCACGCCCTTGAGCGCCGTCAACGGGGTTGGCGGCAGGGGGCGGTCGGAGGCGCTGATCATGGTCTTATTTGCGGTCTCGAGGCGCCGGGGTGACCGAGCACAGGCGAATCGAATCGCTCAGCATCTCGATCGCCTTGGGTCTTGGGAAACTTGCGCGCCAGGCGATCGCTACCGTCCGGTAGGGTACCGGCGCGGCAAACTGCTTGGTCACCAGCAGATCGGAGCTGTAATAGCGGTCATCGGCCGCCGACATCGGTAGTACCGTCATGCCGATGCCGGATGCCACCATGTGACGTATGGTTTCCAGTGAGCTCGATTCCACGGTGGTGTGCTTGTGCTGTTCATCACCCTTGCGGATACTCGGACAGGCCTCCAGCACCTGATCGCGGAAGCAGTGGCCCTCACCCAACAGCAGGAGCTTGTCGTCGTCAAGTTCGCTCAGCTTGACCTTGTCACGCGTTGCCCATGGGTGGCTGGCCGGGACCAGCAGGCTGAAGGGCTCATCATAGAGTGGCTTGGTCAGTACGTCGGGCTCCTGGAAGGGCAGTGCAACGATGATCGCATCCAGTTCGCCATTGCGAAGCTTGTCACGCAGAACGTGGGTGAAGTTTTCTTCTATGTACAGCGGCATTTCCGGTGCCACCCTATGCAGCTGGGGCACCAGATGCGGAAACAGGTAAGGGCCGATGGTATAGATGGCGCCGACCTTGAGCGGTGCCGACAGCTGGTTCTTGCCGGCGGTGGCCAGCTCGCGAATCGCCATTGCCTCCTCCAGCACGCGCTGCGCCTGGGCAACGATGCGCTCGCCTATCGGTGTGACCCGCACCGCGCTCTTGCTGCGCTCGAAGATCATCACGCCCAGTTCGTCCTCGAGCTTCTTGACACCCACACTGAGCGTCGGCTGCGAAACATGACAACGTTCGGCGGCGTGACCGAAATGCTGTTCCTGGGCCAGGGTAACGATGTAGCGAAGCTCGGTGAGAGTCATGGCGTATACTGAAGTCCGGTTTCCAATTAAGCCAAGCATAGCTGGTTGATCGATAGAGGAAAACAATCAGGATGAAACAGGTGGTGATAGCGGGCTGTGGCGACGTGGGTAGCGCATTGGCTGAGCGGTTACGTTCGCGTGGCTGGAAGGTATATGGGCTGCGGCGTGCTCCGCAGGCGCTTCCAGAAGGGATCGAGCCGATCGTTGCTGATCTGACCGAGCCTGCCCGCCCGGCAAACTGGCCGCAGAGGGTCGACTATCTGGTGTATTGCCCGGCAGCGGGCAAGCGTGATGCCGAACTCTACCGCAGACTTTACGTGCAGGGTTTGCAGCATGTTCTCGGGTGGCTCGCCGAGTCGCGCCAGAAGCCTTTCGTGCTTCAGGTTTCGAGTACCGGTGTGTACGCTCAGAGCCAGGGCGAATGGGTAACCGAGAACAGCCCGGCGCTGGCTGATTCGGATACTGCCCGAGCCTTGCTGGAAGCCGAAGATGTTGCGCTGCGTAGCGGCCTTCCGGCGAGTGTCGTGCGACTTGCCGGAATCTACGGGCCCGGGCGCAACCGCCTGATCGAGCAGGTAGGTGCCGGTGTGCATGTATCGGCAGAGCCGCCGCAGTACAGCAATCGGATTCACCGCGACGACGCCGCCGGCCTGCTGGAACACCTGTTGCTGGAAGCTGATGCGGACGAACTGCTTGCGCCCTGCTATCTGGGTGTCGACGATGAGCCGGCCCCGCTCCATGAGGTAGCCAGCTGGCTGGCTGAGCGGTTGGGCGTCGAGCTGCTCGCCGAGGGCCCCGGATTTGGCCGACAGGGGAGCAAGCGCTGCAGCAACGAATTGGCGCGCGAATCAGGCTGGGAGCCGCAGTATCCGACTTTCCGTGAAGGTTATGCCGCGATGCTTGCGGCCGAGAGCCGCTGACCCGCTATAGCAATCCCAGGGAGTGAAGGTGCGATCCTGTTGTCCATAGTTCTCTACCCCACGGTCAGGAGAACAACATGCAACGTTTCGCGACGGCACACTGGAAAGGCAGTGTAAAACAGGGCGAGGGCACCATTTCCACCGAAAGCGGTGTGCTCGACCACAGCCCCTACGGTTTCAACACGCGCTTCGAAGATGGGCCCGGGACCAATCCTGAAGAGCTGCTCGGCGCCGCGCACGCCGGCTGCTACTCCATGGCCCTGTCGATGATGCTGGGCGCCGAGGGGCACCCACCCACGCATATCGATACCCGTGCGGTGGTCTCGCTGGAGAGCCGGGACGGGGGCTTCACCATCACGCACATTCGCCTGGATACCCAGGCGCGGGTGCCCGGCATCGATGAGGACAAGTTCCGCGAGATCGCCGAGAAGGCCAAGGTGGGATGCCCGCTGTCCAAGGTCCTCAACGCGGAAATCTCGCTGGAAGCGACCCTGGCCGACGATCTCTGACCAGAAATGAGCGCGCGGCCTCAGCCGACCACCATTACCCCGTCCATCTCCACGGGTACACCCTTGGGCAGCGAGGCGACGCCGATGGCGGCGCGGGCGGGGTATGGCTGCTTGAAGTAGCGGGCCATGACTTCATTGACCAGAGCGAAGTGTCCCAGGTCGGTAAGGAAGATATTCAGCTTGACGATGTCCTGAAGCGTGCCGCCGGCCGCCTGGGCCACTGCGCTGAGGTTTTCGAACACCTGGCTGATCTGCTGCTCGATGCCTTCGACCACTTCCATGGTGGCTGGGTCCAGCGGGATCTGGCCGGAAAGGTAGACGGTGTTTCCAACCTTGATGGCCTGGGAATAGGTGCCAATGGCAGCGGGCGCGCTGCCACTGGTGATGACTTGTTTGTTCATGAATGCTCCGGTGGATTCAGTTTTTCAGACGCGTGATGCGAAGGACGCCATTGAGGGCGCGGATACGCTTGATGAGTTGCGACAGGTGCAGGCGATCACGTACGCGAATGACCAGCTGGACCACGCTGGTACGGCCGTCGCGCTCGTCCACGCTGATCTTGTCGATACTGGCATCGGCCATGGTCACGCCGGTTGCCAGCTGCGCAATGATGCCGCGCTGATGCTCGAGCTCCACGCGCAACTCGATGGTGAATTCGCCGGTAACGTCCTTGTCCCAGGTCAGGTGCAGGATCTTTTCGTCGGCATGTCCGCGGTCGGCCAGGTTGTTGCAGGTCTCCTGGTGAATGACCATGCCCTTGCCCGAAGACAAATAGCCAACAATGGGATCTCCCGGGATGGGATTGCAACAGCGCGCGAAGCTCACTACCAGGCCCTCGGTGCCTCGAATGGCCAGTGGCAGCTCGCGTACGCTCTGGTCGCTGGGCTTTTCCGCGTCGGTGCGCGGACTGCCGGTGCTGCCGCCTGGTGCATCGCTGGCCAGCAGGCGACGGGCAACCACGTAGGCCATGCGATTCCCAAGACCGATGTCGGAGAGCAGATCCTCGAGGTGCTCCATTTTGCAGTCTTCCAGCACCTGGCGGATGCGTGGCTCGGGGATATCTTCGAGGCTGGTGTCGAAGCTGGCCAGAACCTTGTCCAGCAGACGTTCGCCAAGGGAAATCGATTCCGAATGGCGCTGGTGCTTGAGGAAATGGCGGATATTGCTACGTGCCTTGCCGGTGATCACGAAGCTAAGCCAGGCCGGGTTCGGACGAGCTCCCGGTGCGGTGATTATCTCGACTGTCTGGCCGCTCTGCAGGGGTTCGGATAGCGGTGCCAGGCGGCGATTGACCCGGCAGGCGATGCAGCTGTTGCCCACGTCGGTATGCACCGCATAGGCAAAATCCACCGGAGTGGCGCCCTTTGGCAGCTCCATGATCCGACCCTTGGGGGTAAAGATGTAGACCTCGTCCGGGAACAGATCGATCTTCACGTTCTCGATGAATTCCAGCGAGTTGCCGGCGCGCTCCTGAAGCTCCAGTACACCCTTCAGCCACTGGCGGGTGCGGGCATGGTTGCCGTTGATGATCTCGTCCTTGGACTTGTAGACCCAATGAGCCGCAATGCCGTTGTTGGCAAGCTCTTCCATTTCCTCGGTACGGATCTGGATCTCGATCGGCACGCCATGCAGTCCGAACAGAGTTGTGTGCAGGGACTGGTAGCCGTTGGACTTGGGGATGGCGATGTAGTCCTTGAACCGCCCGGGGAACGGTTTGTAAAGACTGTGGACCGCCCCGAGCACCCGGTAGCAGGTGTCCGGCTTGTCGACGATGATCCGGAAGGCGTAAACGTCCATGATCTCGTTGAACGACTTACGTTTGCCGCGCATCTTCTGGTAGATGCCGTAAAGGTGCTTTTCGCGTCCCACCACACGGCCTGGCAGGCCCTCTTCGCGCAGACGATTCTGCAGGGTCTCGAGGATTCGGTTGAGCAGCTCCTTGCGATTGCCGCGGGCGTTGCGCACCGCCCGAGCGATGAGCTGCGAGCGCATCGGGTACATCGCCTTGAAGCCCAGGTCCTCGAACTCGGTGCTCAGGCTGTGCATGCCCAGTCGATTGGCGATCGGGGCATAGATCTCCAGGGTTTCCTTGGCGATGCGCCGGCGCTTCTCGCCGGACAGGGCCCCAAGGGTGCGCATGTTGTGCAGACGATCGGCCAGCTTGACCAGAATGACGCGGATATCCCTGGCCATGGCCAGCGCCATCTTCTGGAAATTTTCGGCCTGGGCTTCGGCCTTGGTCTCGAAGGTCATCTGGGTGAGCTTGCTCACCCCGTCCACCAGTTCGGCGACCGTTTCGCCGAACTGGCTGACCAGCGCGTCCTTGGGGATGCCAGTGTCTTCGATGACGTCGTGCAGCATGGCAGCCATCAGGCTCTGATGGTCCATGTGCATGTCTGCCAGAATGTCGGCTACCGCAAGGGGATGGGTGACATAGGGCTCACCGCTGCGGCGAGTCTGACCATCGTGCGCCTGCTCGGCATAGAAGTAGGCGCGCCGGACCAGATTGACCTGCTCCGGCTCTAGATAACTGCCGAGTCGCTCGGCAAAGGCCTCTATGCTGGACATGCTGCCTCCCTGGCCCGCTTCTGCAGCGGGCTGATTCGAGGATACCACGTCCAGCATCGGCGATTACTCGCTCAGTTCGGATTCCAGCGAGTACAGCGGCTCCTGCTGATCCTGCAGCGCTTCCTGCGCCATGATCTCGTTGGAAATGAGGCCTGCAGCGACTTCACGCAGGGCGACCACGGTGGGCTTGTCATTTTCCCAGGCGACCTTGGGTTCCTTGCCGCCGGTGGCGATCTGACGGGCACGTTTGGTTGCCAGCATGACCAGCTCAAAGCGGTTCTCTACATTTTCCAGGCAGTCTTCGACAGTGACGCGGGCCATGGGTGTACTCCGGGACGCAATATGAAACGGACGCGCCGATAGCGCGGGCGCAGGACCAAGCAGTCTACTTAATGAACACTCACTCTGACAAGAGTTCGTTCAGCAGGGCTGCATGGCGGGTCTGCTGGCAGGCCAGCGTGAGACGGCCTGCCCGAAAGATCGATTTCAGGTCTTCCAGAGCGGCCTGAAAGCAGTCGTTGATGACAATGAAGTCATATTCGACGCAGTGACTCATTTCCTGCACCGCCTGAGCCATGCGTCGCTCGATGACATGATCTGCATCCTGCCCACGGTTGGTCAACCGTTCGCGCAGATCCTTGCGGGTGGGGGGCAGGATGAAAATGGAGCGCGCCTGGGGCATTGCCCGCCGCACCTGTTCGGCACCCTGCCAGTCGATCTCGAGAATCAGGTCGTACCCCTGTGCCAGCGTCGCTTCGACGGTGCTCTGGGAGGTGCCGTAGAGATTTCCGAATACTTCCGCATGCTCCAGAAAATCGCCCTGTCCGACCCGGGCCATGAAGTCGTCACGCTCGGTAAAATGATAATTCACGCCGTCCATTTCCCCGGGACGCGGAGCCCGTGTGGTGTGCGATATGGAAACCCGGAGTGTATCGATCTGCTCGATCAGTGCTTTGACCAGGCTGGTCTTGCCGGCACCGGAGGGGGCAGAAACGATATAAAGCGTGCCGGTGGCCTGAGTCATCTGAAAAATCCTGGGTAACGGGGCGGGAATTCGAAGGTCGGATTATAGGTTCATTCATTCCCCCCGTCATGTCGTGCGGCGCTGTCCGCAAACGGGACGCAAGCAGGCGAGCGGAAACAGCATGATTTCGAAGTGGCAATGGATCTTCTCGCAGCTGGGCAGAATGCTCTGGGTGCGGGCCTCCCTCTATGCTCTCCTGGGCGTTGGTGCGGCGCTGTTGGCGACCGCCGCACAGCGCTTCTGGCCCGGCGAGGCGCCCATGGAGATAGGCGCCGGCTCGGTGGGTGATATTCTCGAGATCATGGCTTCAAGCATGCTGGCGGTAACCACTTTTTCCCTGACGGTCATGGTTTCTGCATACGGTACCGTGACCTCGAACATCAGCCCTCGGGCTACGCGCCTGCTGTTGCAGGATTCGACTACCCAGAATGCTCTGGGTACTTTTCTTGGAGCCTTCCTGTTCAGTCTGGTCGGGGTGATCGCCCTGGGGACCGAGGTCTATGGCGAGCGCGGCCGACTGGTGATGTTCGGATTCACCGTGCTGGTGATTGCACTCATCGTGGTCACCATCGTCCGCTGGATCGATCATCTGTCCAGCTTCGGACGTATGGAGGATGCAGCTGGCAGGGTGGAAGCGGCAACCCTCGCTGCCCTGCGCTCAAGGGTCGACCACCCGCTCACCGGGACTAGCCCGTTGTTCGAGCCGGACTCGGAAATCCCGGCGGGGGCGGTCCCGGTCTATCCCGAAACCACCGGTTATGTGCAGCATGTGGATATCGGCGGGCTTTCCGACTGGGCGGAAGAAAATCAGGCGCAGGTCTACCTGATCTGCAAGCCCGGCGCCTTTGTCACTACTGGCCAGCCGCTGGCCCGGGTGGCGACGAACCGGCAGTCCGTGCAGCAGGCTCTTTGCGGCTGCTTTGCGGTTGGTCCGGAGCGCTCGTTCGATCAGGACCCGCGGTTTGGCCTGACAGTGCTCGCGGAAATCGGCTCCCGCGCACTGTCGCCTGGCATCAACGATCCGGGGACGGCGATCGATATCCTCGGTCGAGGAGTGCGGGTGTTCGCCCACTGGAAGAAAGAGGAAGCCGAAGGTCCGCTGGGCAAGTTGACCTGTTCGCGCGTCCACGTCACCCCTACGAGTCTGGGCGACGCCTTCGACGACCTTTTTTTACCGCTGGCGCGCGATGGTGCAGCGATCATAGAGGTCCAGATTCGTCTGCTCAAATGTCTGGCCATGCTTGCCCGGCAGGGTGGCGACTTCGCTCTCAACGCCAGCCGTTGCGCGCAGGTGGTACGCCAGCATGCCGAGCTCGCGCTGGCCCTGGAGTCGGACAAGCAAAGGCTACGACGCCTCGTTCGCGACGTCGAGATTGCTGCAGAGACCGCCGGGAGACCCGCAAGCTGATCGGTATCGGCCTGCCGGTGCTGATATGCTCTGCTGGATGCCCTGCGAAGGACTCCCCGAATCTTGAAACTACTGCGCTACATGTACTCCCGGGTATCCGAAGACCTGTTGCTGCTCGCGCTGCTACTCGGGTTTGCCCTGCTGATGGCAATGATGCCCGATGCGTGGCACCTGGTACCGCAGTTGGTCGAATGGCACACCATCGCGATTCTCGCCGGCCTCATGGTTCTCAGTCGCGGTCTGGAAGACAGCGGTGCCCTCCGGCGAGCCGGCGACTGGCTGCTCCGCCGGATGCCCGACGAGCGCCGTCTTGCGCTGTCCATGGTGCTCTTCGCCGCTCTGCTTTCCGCGGTGGTGACCAATGATGTGGCGCTGTTCATCATCGTGCCCCTGACAGTCGCTCTTGGTGGCATGGCACCGTTGCCGGTTGGCCGCCTGGTCATTTTCGAAGCGCTTGCAGTGAACGCCGGCTCGGCGGCGAGTCCGATCGGCAATCCCCAGAACCTGCTCCTCTGGCAGTTGTCTGGGGACAGCTTTGCGGTCTTTTTCATGGCCATGTTGCCGATCGCCGGTTGGATGCTGGTCACTCTGCTGCTGCTGACGGCATTTGCGTTTCCGGCGAGACCGGTGGCCCTTGATCAGTCGGGGGTGCGCGGCCCTGTTCGCGCCTGCCTTTTTCGGGTCTCCCTGCTGTGCTATCCGGCTTTCCTGGTGCTGGTCGAAATGGGCCTGATCTGGTGGGCCCTGGCGGGGATACTGACGCTGTTCCTGCTGCTTTGGCGAGACGTGCTGCGCGGTGTGGACTGGTTGATACTGGCGATATTCGTGCTGATGTTCGTCGATCTCGGGCTGCTTGCTCAGCTACCGGTCATGGCGGGTGTCGCCGAGGGGCTGGTCGCTCTGCCAGGCGCGGAGATGACCGGGGCGGCGCTGCTTTCTCAGCTGATTTCCAATGTTCCAGCGGCCATCTTTCTGGCCGCCTTCAGCGAACAATGGTATGGCCTGGCGTGGGGTGTGAATGTCGGTGGTTTCGGACTGGCGATCGGCTCTCTGGCCAATCTCATAGCTCTCCGCCTAGGCCGTCAGCGCCGGTTGTGGCTGGCGTTTCACGCCTGGTCGATCCCGATGCTGCTGTTCAGTCTGGCCGGGGCCTATCTGCTGACCGCCGCGCGCGGCTGAAGGGGCTGACAGGCTCCGCATGCCTGCAGGTCATTCGATGTTCTGAACCTGCTCGCGCATCTGCTCGATATACACCTTCAGGTCCACGGCTGCTTGGGTACTGCGGCTGTCGATCGCCTTGGAGCCTAGCGTATTGGCTTCACGATTGAACTCCTGCATGAGAAAGTCCAGACGCCGACCGATTGCGCCTTTGTCCTTCAATACACGTCGGGTTTCGTTGACATGGGTAGCCAGGCGGTCGAGTTCTTCGGCCACGTCGATCTTCTGCGCGAGCAGGACCAGTTCCTGTTCGACACGGGTGCCGTCCAGCTCGAGACGAGCCTCGGCAAAGCGGTCGATCAGCTTCTGTCTGTGGGCGTTGAGCAGTTCGGGCATCATCTGACGCAAAACGCCGACACGCTCCTCGATTGCATCGAGCCGCTCCTCGATGAGAGCCTTGAGTTCTCCACCTTCACGCCCGCGCTGCGCCTTCAGTTCGGCAAGGGCCTGTTCGAACAGCTCCCTGGCCTGCGTGACCAGCCCACTCTGGTCGGCTTCTGCGCCGCCAAGCACGCCGGGCCAGGCCAGAATTTCCAGAGGGCTGACCGGCGCCGGGTTGGTCAGCTGTCGAGCGATCCGACCGGCCGCATCGACCAAGTGGTCCACCAGCGGCTGATTGATCTGCAGTGAAGGATGGGCAGTGCTGGCAGGGTTGAAACGCAGAGTACATTCAACCTTGCCGCGGCCAAGCTCTTTGCGCAACCGTTCGCGCAATGGGCCTTCCAGCTCGCGGAAGGCTTCGGGCAGGCGCAGACTTGCCTCCAGATAGCGGTGGTTCACCGAGCGTAGCTCCCAGGCCAGATTACCCTGGTCCTGGCTCAGCTCGCAGCGCGAGAATGCGGTCATGCTGTAAACCATCGTGGTGCCTCTGCTGTCCTTGTGTGCCGGGCCATTGTAACGCCTGGTCCGTGGTTGGGGTACCGCGGCTGTCCCCACCCGGCCCGTACCCGTATACTTCGTGCTTCATTCAGGCAGTAGCAAGGACTCACAATCATGAAACGACCCAGCGGGCGCGAAGCCGATCAGATGCGTCAGGTCACACTGACCCGTCATTACACCAAGCATGCCGAGGGCTCGGTGCTGGTCGAATTCGGTGACACCAAGGTCATCTGTACTGCCAGCGTCGAGGCCGGCGTGCCGCGTTTCCTGCGTGGGTCGGGGCAGGGCTGGATCACCGCCGAATACGGCATGTTGCCGCGCGCTACTGGCGAGCGCATGCAGCGTGAAGCGAGCAAGGGCAAGCAGGGCGGCCGCACCCTTGAAATCCAGCGGCTGATCGGCCGTTCGTTGCGCGCCGCAGTGGACCTGAAAAGTATTGGCGAGAACACCCTGCACATCGACTGCGACGTGATCCAGGCTGACGGCGGAACCCGCACCGCATCCATCACCGGAGCCTGCGTGGCGTTGGTCGATGCGCTGCGCACCATGAAAAAGCGGGGCAGCATCAAGAAGGTTCCTTCGGTACAGATGATCGCCGCCGTGTCGGTGGGTATCTATCAGGGCGTGCCGGTGCTGGATCTGGATTATCTGGAGGATTCTGCAGCGGACACCGACCTCAATGTGGTGATGACCGACGCCGGTGGGTTCATCGAAGTACAGGGTACTGCCGAGGCCGCTCCGTTCAGTCCGGTCGAGCTGAATGCTATGCTGGATCTGGCGAAAAAGGGTGTCGAGGAGCTGTTCGCCCTGCAACAGGCGGCACTCCAGGATTAATCAGCAGGCGATAGCATGCGAAGGGAGTGCGGCGATGAACGATGCATTGCAACCGAACGGGACCTTGCCTGATTCCGAGGCTCGGAAATGGGCGATGATCGTCCATCTTGCCGGATTTCTCGGCTATCTGCTGCCGATCATCGGCAGTCTGATCGGGCCGCTATTGGTCTGGCAACTGAAGCGGGACCAGCATCCCTTCATTGATGATCAGGGCAAGGAGGCGTTGAACTTCCAGATCACGGTCGCCCTGGCGGCGCTGGTCTGTTTTCTGCTGATGGCGGTGCTGGTCGGCTTTCTGCTGATGGCCGTTCTTGTCGTGGGAGCGGTGGTATTGATGATCATCGCTGCCATCAAGGCCGGCGAAGGCAAACTCTATCGCTACCCGTTCTGTTGGCGGTTGATTCGCTGATTCGCCCGGGCTCCCGGGTGAATCCGGGCCCTGTCAGATGCTGAGCGTCCAGTCGTAATCGATGATTACCGGTGCGTGCTCGGAAAAGCGTGCCTTCCGGGGAATCTGTGCATTCTTGACGAAGCGACGCAGACCTGGGGTGAGGATCTGGTAGTCGAAGCGCAGTCCCAGATTGAGGTCCTGTGCCTGTTCGCTGTCCGGCCACCAGCTGTACAGATCCGATTCGCGGGTGACTTCGCGTAGCGCATCGACGTAGCCGAGGTTGCCAAAGATTTCGTCCATCCAGGCCCGTTCGGGTGCCATGAAACCAGGCTGGTCCTGGCAGTCGCGCCAGTTCTTTACGTCCAGCTTCAGGTGCGCGACGTGGAGCGAGCCGCAGTAGATGAATTCACGGCGCTTGCGCCGCTGCTTGTTCAGATAGCCCGTGAAGTCGTTCATGAACTTGAATTTCTGATTCAGATCGGCATCTCCGCCGCGGCCGCTGGGAAGCAGCAGACAGCCTATGCTGACCTTGTCGAAATCGGCCTGGATGAAGCGTCCATAGCGGTCGGCCAGCTCAAAACCCAGCCCCATGATGATGGCCTTGGGCGCTGTCCGCGTGTAGATTGCTACGCCACCCTGGCTCGGAACTTCTGCTTCGAAGCAGTACTGCCAGTAACCGTCCAGCCAGTAGGCATCCTGCTCGAGCTCGGGGGCAGTGATCCGAATGTCCTGCAGGCAGATCACATCAGCGTCCTGTGTGCGCAACCAGTCGAACAGACCACGACTGGCCGCGGACTCGACTCCGTTCACATTCAGACTGATGATTCGCATGCATGGCCCCCTCAAAATCGTGCGTGTATGATAACCGAGCTGGCAGGCTTTTTGTTAAGACGAGGGTTAGATGCACGAATATCAGCGGGAATTCATTCGTTTTGCGCTGGATCGGCAGGTTTTGCGATTCGGCGAGTTCACCCTCAAGTCGGGTCGTGTCAGCCCGTACTTCTTCAATGCGGGTCTGTTCAATGACGGAACGGCGCTGGGACGCCTCGGGCGTTACTATGCGCAGGCCTTCGTCCACAGCGGACTGGAGGATGTCGACGTCATCTTCGGGCCGGCTTATAAAGGTATTCCGCTGGCAGCCGTTACAGCGGTATCGCTGGCTGAAAGTTTTGATCGCAATCTGCCATACTGTTTCAACCGCAAGGAAGCCAAGGACCATGGCGAAGGTGGCAGTCTGGTCGGCGCACCGCTCAACGGCCGGGTGCTGATCATCGACGATGTGATGACCGCCGGAACTGCGGTCCGCGAGGTCATGCAGATCATCCAGGCAGCCGGCGCCACGCCCGCGGCGGTGATGATCGCGCTGGACCGTCAGGAGCGTGGCCAAGGAGAGCTTTCCGCGGTGCAGGAGGTGGAAAGGGATTTCGGCATTCCCGTGATCAGTATCGTGTCCCTCACCCAGTTGCTGGGCTTTTTACAGGAAGACGCCGAGCTTCGTCACCATTTGCCTGCGGTAGAGGCGTACCGTGCGGAGTACGGTATTTGAGCAAGAGATGAGCTTCGGCTCCTGACAGGGTGTCCTTATTATGCGAAGGGTGGGCTGCTGGGCTGTTTCATTGTTGCTGCTGAGCGCTGCCGCCACGGTGCAGGCGGAACTGTATCGTTACATCGACAACCGCGGCGTCACCGTGCTGGATAGCCGGGTGCCTCCCGAATTCGTAAGCAACGGGTATGAAGTGCTCGACTCGCAGGGCCGTGTCCTGCGGGTGATTCCCGCTGCGCCCACCCGGGAAGAGCGAGAGGCAGCTCGACGCGCCCTGGCCGACCAGGAGCGCCAGCGTGCGGCTGACGCCACGCTGCTGCGGCTGTACAGCAACACCAGAGACCTCGATCGCGCACAAAGCCGCCATGTGGCGCAGATCGACAACCTCATTGCCAGCGCGCGCAGCAGCATTCTGGTGCTTGCCCAGCAGCGCGAACGCCTGGAACTCCGCGCCGCCGCGCAGCAACGCGCCGGACGCGAGGTGGACCCGTCTTTGCTCAACGAAATTGCCGAGTCGAATGAGGAAACCGCTCGCCTGGAGCGTCTCATCGCGCAGAAGGAAGCGGAGATAATAGAGGTCAACGAACGCTTTGCCGAGCAGCGCGAACGCCTGACGGCGCTGCTCGGCGATTGAGTGTGCCTAGCCCCTCGAGGCTTCCTCCGGCGGGGTGATCTCGAAATTTCTGATCGCCGCGCGAAAGCTTTCCGGGATGCTGCTAGGGCGCCGATCGGCGCCCGCATGCACATAGGTCACCTCGCCGGTGACCAGCAGCTCGCTGTCGCGATAGATGCCGATGGTGAACTGCATGCTCGAGTTCCCCAGCCGCGCGACCCGCACATGGATGGTCAGCATGTCGTCGAAGCGTGCCGGGGCGCGATACTCGAGCAAGGTGCGTACCGCGAAGAAGTCCGCTCCCTGGACGCCGGTTTCCCCGCTGTACGCCTGGCCCATGGCGCGGAAGTACTCGGTGATGCCGACGTCCGCATAGGTCAGATAATGGCCGTTGAAGACGATGCCCTGAAGGTCGGCCTCGGCCCAGCGAACACGCAAAGGGTGGCTGAAGGTAAAGTCGCTCTGCTGCATCACAGGTCCTGCTGCCGGTTGGTGATCAGGGTTCCCACACCCGTATTGGTGAAGATTTCCAGCAGCACGGCGTTGGGTACGCGTCCATCGACGATAATCGCGCTGCCAACGCCGCCCTGAACCGCGTCCAACGCGCAGCGGATCTTCGGCAGCATGCCGCCATAGATGGTCCCGTCCTCGATCAGCGCATCGACCTGAGCGGTAGTCAGGCCGGTCAGAACGTTACCTTCCTTGTCCATCAGCCCAGCTATGTTGGTAAGCAGCATGAGCTTTTCGGCACGCAGCGCCTCGGCCACCTTGCCGGCGACAAGGTCTGCATTGATGTTGTAGGACGCGCCATCCTGGCCAACGCCGATAGGCGCTATAACCGGAATGTAGTCGTCACTGACCAGCGCATTGATCAGGTTGACGTTGACCGACTCCACCTCGCCGACGTGGCCGATGTCTATGATCTCGGGGGTATCCATGCCCGGGGTGCGGCGAGTGACCTTCAGGCGGCGGGCCTTGATGAGGCCGGCATCCTTGCCGGTCAGGCCGATAGCACTGCCGCCGGCCTGATTGATCAGATTGACGATGTCCTTGTTGACCTGCCCCCCGAGTACCATTTCCACCACGTCCATGGTCTGGGCATCGGTGACCCGCATGCCTTCGATGAACTCGCTCTGGATGTTCAGCCGCTTGAGCAGGTCGCCGATCTGCGGGCCGCCGCCATGCACGACCACCGGGTTGATACCGACGGTCTTCATGAGCACGATGTCGCGGGCGAAGCTGTTTTTCAGCTCCTCGCTTTCCATGGCGTTTCCGCCGTACTTGATGACGATGGTCTTGCCGGTGAAGCGCTGGATATACGGCAGCGCTTCGGTAAGAACTCGGGAAACCTGGGCGGCGGCGTCACGGCTGAGCATGGGCGAAAGACTCTCCTGGGTCAGAATGGTGGTTGCAGGTCGGGGGCCACGGTGGCCAACCGATCGCGGAATATCTGTTGGACCCGATTTAGGTCCTCGGGTTTGTCGGCTTCGAATCGAAATACCAGCATCGGAGTGGTATTGGAGGCGCGGATCAGGCCCCAACCGTTCGGGTAATCGACCCGAATCCCGTCCAGTGTGGTCAGTTTGCCCGACTCCCAGTCGGCGTACCGGCCGAGGGCTTCGATCAGCTCGAACTTGCGGTGTTCGCCGACCTCCAGGTTGATCTCGGGAGTGCTGATGCCAGTGGCGTAGCCAGCCATCAGCTCGGCGAAGCTGGCGTTCTGGCAAGAAAGGATCTCAAGCAGGCGGCAGGCGCTGTATAGGCCGTCGTCAAAGCCATACCAGCGCTCCTTGAAGAACACATGCCCACTCATTTCTCCACCCAGCAGGGCGCCAACTTCGAGCATCTTCGATTTGATCAGCGAATGCCCGGATTTCCACATCACCGGGCGTCCACCGAGGCGGCTGATCAGGGCAGGTAGTCGGCGCGTGCATTTGACGTCGAAGACTACGTCCGCCCCCGGATGCCGGGTGACGACGTCCTCGGCAAGCAGCATCAGCAGACGGTCGGGATAAATCAATTCGCCGTCGTTGGTGACCACGCCGAGACGGTCGGCATCACCATCGAAGGCAATTCCGATGTCAGCCTGATGCTCGCCAACCGCCCTGATCAGATCGACCAGGTTTTCCGGTTTGCCGGGGTCGGGGTGGTGATTGGGGAAGTTGCCATCTACCTCGCAGTGCAGCGGTATCACATCGCAGCCAAGTTCTTCGAACAGCGATTCGGCGATTACTCCGGCCACGCCGTTGCCGCAATCGATGACTACTTTCAGCGGCCTGGCAAGGGCAACGTCTTCGAGGATGCGCTGGCGGTAGGCAGGCAACAGATCATGCTGCTCGCGAGTGCCGGCACCGCTGAGCAACTGCTGTTCGGCGAGGCGAGTATGCAGCTTGCGGATGCCCTGTTCGGACAGCGTCTTGCCGGCGATGACTACTTTCAGGCCATTGTATTGGGGCGGGTTGTGGCTGCCGGTAAGCACCACCCCCGAGGATGCGTCGAGTACGTGGGTGGCGAAGTAGAGTACCGGAGTGGGCACCATTCCCAGTTCGATCACGTGACAGCCGCTGTCCATCAGCCCGCGGATGAGCTGCTCGGAGAGTTCCGGGCCTGACAGGCGGCCATCGCGCCCAACAGCAATCCGGCTCTGGCCTGCTTCGATGCTCTCGCTGCCGATTGCCCGGCCCAGCCAGTAGAGTGTTGCTGGAGTCAGATCCCGCCCGACCACGCCGCGAATATCATAGGCACGGAAAACCTCCAGAGGTGGGAGGATGACCGACTGGTCGGTACGGGAGTCCACCAGATCAAAAGGAGATGGTTCGTCATCCAGGATGCTGACATCCATCACGAGATCTGATTGGAATGCCGGTGTTGTTGATGTGGGGCGATCACCGCTGTCACCGACTGCCGGCTTCTGCTTGGATCCGGCGCCAGTGGTCGTGCGGCCCTCTTGAGCCCGCTGCATTATAGTGGTGGCAACCATTTCCAGCGGTCCAAGCGCCACCCCGGCTATCTTCTGTCCGCGGGCGAGCTTGAGAAGCGTGTGTGCATCGCTGTCCAGGCTGCGTGTCCATTGGCGCTGGAGTAGCAGCAGGCTGGAAAGCAGCCCGAGCAGCGCGATTAGGATGGCAGCAAATGGAAGCAGAGGGTTGATCAGCCCTTCGGCGAGTCCGTGCCCCGGGCGAAACTCGATGAACCACGCGGGGTTCGTGCTGGCCAGCCGAATTGGTTGGCCCTGTCCGCTACCGCTCTGATAGAGGATCTGTTCAGGGCCCTCGGGGAATCGCTGTATCAGCGTTACCTGTCCGCGATCTGCTGGAATGGCGGGCAGGCTGGTTGCGAGCCGCTCAAGATCGAAGATGGCGGTGACCGTTCCGCCTATGGGAGCGTTGGGGGATGCGCGAAGCGGCCGCACGGCATACAGGCGCCATTTCCCGGCCACCTGATAGGCCTCCGGGGCGACCGGCATGTTGCGCTCCACGCGACGCAGCATATCTAGCGCGGCGAAGGTAAGGGGCGCCTCCGGGTGGTCCGTGATGCTGGCGCCGCCGGGTAGATTCAAATAAATGGTCAGTTCACCTGAATAACTGTACCGCAGTAGGCGCTGGAGGCTGGCAGGATTGCCCTGTCTCAGTGCTACCTGCAGCTGGGGATTGGCGGCCAGCGTTGCGAGATCACGATCCAGCGTCTGTAACGCCTGATCCAGGGCCGCAACCTGTTGCTGTGCGTAGGTCTGGGCGATGTCGGCGCGATAGCGCTGGTTGCTTGGCATGATCAGTGTCAGCCAGATCAGTGCTGCTGCCACCGCGAGTGCAGTCAGCCCTATCATCAATGGCAGCAGCGTACTCGGCAACGCGGTCGCCGGTCTTGTGAGTGATGGCTTCCCGAATTTCATCTCGATACTGCCTCCATGCGTAAGGAAATGGTCAGTGATTTCCGGTATGGCCGAAGCCACCAGCACCGCGCTGGCTGTCATCGAAGGACTCGACGACCTCCAGACGAGCCTGCAGCACCGGAACCAGAACCAGTTGCGCGATGCGTTCACCCGGTTCCATGGTGAACGGATCAGTACCACGATTCCAGCATGACACCATCAACTGACCCTGATAATCCGAATCGATGAGCCCGACCAGATTGCCCAGGACGATGCCGTGCTTGTGGCCGAGACCGGAGCGGGGCAGGATCAGAGCCGCCAGGCCGGGATCAGCGATGTGTATGGCAAGCCCAGTGGGGATGAGCGTGGTGGCACCAGGCTTCAGTGTCAGGGGGCCTTCGAGCATCGCTCGCAGGTCGAGTCCTGCGGAGCCTTCAGTAGCGTAATGCGGCAGCGGCCACTGGCTACCGAGGCGCGGATCGAGAATTCGGGCTTGCAGGGCGTGCATGGGCATCCTTATCAGTTCGGGCCGGCCAGGCGGGCGGCAAGCTGGGTCATGATCTGGCGGGCCAGTTTCTGCTTGCTGGTCTGCGGCAGACTGGTCTGATTGAGGTCACGGTCGATCAGGGTGACTGCGTTCTGGTCGCTGTTGAATCCGATCCCCGGCAGACTCACATCATTGGCGATGATCAGGTCGAGATTCTTGCGCACCAGCTTGTCCCGTGCGTAGTCGAGTAGATTATCGGTTTCTGCAGCGAAACCGACGCACCAGGGCCGTTGCGGGTGGCTGGCGAGGGTGGCGAGAATGTCCGGATTGCGTACCATCCTCAACAGCATGCCATCATTCCCGTCGGGACTCTTCTTCAGTTTCGAGGTGGCGCACTGTTCCGGGCGATAGTCCGCAACCGCCGCCGCGGCGATGAAGAGGTCCGCGGGGAGGGCTGCCAGGCAGGCTTCGAGCATATCCCGGGCGCTTACCACGTCGATGCGCGTGACCCGCGGCGGGGTGGGCAGATTGACCGGCCCGGCGACCAGCGTAACCCGGGCATCCAGTTCCGCCGCGGCTGCCGCGAGGGCAAAGCCCATCTTGCCGGAGCTGTGATTGGAAATATAGCGGACCGGGTCGATGGCCTCACGGGTTGGGCCGGCATTGATCAGCAGGTGACGGCCGGTGAGCAGACCCAGTTCGAAGCATTCCGCGGCCCGGGTTGCCAGATCGACGGGTTCCAGCATGCGTCCCGGCCCCACATCGCCGCAGGCCTGTTCGCCCGCGGCAGGTCCGAAAACCCTGACGCCCCTTTCCTGAAGCGTGGCGAGATTGGCCTGGGTCGCGGGGTCGCGCCACATCGCCTGGTTCATCGCGGGGGCGATGGCCACCGGTGCATCGGTAGCCAGTACCAGCGTGGTCAGCAGATCGTCGCCGCGGCCCTGGGCCAGGCGTGCCATGAGGTCTGCTGTCGTGGGCGCTATCAGGACCAGGTCCGCCCAGCGCGCCAGCTCGATATGCCCCATGGCCGCTTCCGCCGCGGGATCGAGGAGATCGCCATGGACCGGATGACCAGAGAGTGCCTGCAGGGTGAGCGGGGTAATGAATTCGCGGGCGGCCTGGGTCATGACCACGCGGACCTCGGCCCCGGCGTCACGCAGTCGCCGCACCAGTTCTGCGCTTTTGTAGGCGGCAATGCCGCCACTCACTCCGAGTACTACCTGTTTGTTGACCAAGCGCTGCATGCGCGTCTCCAGACTCGCCCCCCTTTCGCGGAGCATTCGCAAATGCTGGCTAAGATAGCATAGGGTCCAGGCCGCGGGCATGCTCGACCCGTTGCATTCGTCAACTTATACTGACGGCCATTTCGAGGTGCGAGCCGGAAGTACGTGCCCTTATCCTGCAAGGAGCACCCATGCCGATCACCGACTGGCCGCTGGCCGAACGTCCCCGCGAAAAACTGCTTGCCCAGGGCGCTGCCGCCCTTTCCGATGCCGAGCTGCTGGCGATCTTCCTGCGTACTGGCCTGCCGGGGCGCAGTGCCGTGGATCTCGCCCGGGACCTGCTCCACGGGTTCGGCAGTTTGCGCGCCCTGCTACAGGCTGATCATGGCCATTTCTGCAGGCATGCCGGGCTCGGACCAGCCAAGTACGTCCAGCTTCAGGCGGTGATGGAGATGGCCCGTCGTCATCTGTATGAAGAGCTCAAACGAGGGGACGCACTGACCTCGCCAGGAGCGGTGCGCGCTTACCTGAAAAGCCGGCTTCTGGCCCTGCCGCACGAGGTGTTCGCCTGCCTGTTCCTGGACAATCAGCACAGGGTGATCGCTTTCGAGGAGCTGTTTCGCGGAACCCTCGACAGTGCCAGCGTCTATCCGCGGGAAGTGATGAAACGAGCGCTGGCGCATAATGCGGCGGCGCTGATTCTCACCCATAACCATCCGTCGGGTGTTGCCGAGCCCAGTCAGGCAGACCTGATGCTTACCCGCCGGTTGCGTGAAGCGCTGGCGCTGGTCGATATCAGGGTTCTGGACCATCTGGTGATCGGTGACGGAGAGCCCGTTTCCCTCGCGGAACGGGGGCTGATGTAACAAAAGCATTGATTGCGCTGGCCGGTTTTGATATAAAGCTCCGCTCTTCTCGGGGCTGTGCCCGTTGACGCTGATCCAACGCATTCACGGATCGCTCTTTCATCATCGCCCCGGCTGGACAACAGATTCTTTTATGGCTTCCAACCAGTTCGGGTTGGGCAAGTGGTTGGAGAGGGTTAACCATGTCTCGAGTATGTCAAGTGACCGGCAAGGGTCCGGTGACTGGGAACAACGTTTCCCACGCTAACAACAAAACCAAGCGTCGTTTTCTGCCTAACCTGCAGCATCACCGCTTCTGGGTAGAATCCGAGAAGCGCTTTGTTCGTCTGCGCACCTCCGCCAAGGGCATGCGCATCATCGACAAGCGCGGCATCGAAGTGGTTCTGGCTGAACTGCGCGCCCGCGGCGAAAAAATCTAAGGAGCACTCCCATGCGTGAACTCATTCGTTTGGTGTCTTCCGCCGGTACTGGTCATTTCTACACTACCGACAAGAACAAGCGCACCACGCCCGACAAGATCGAAATCAAGAAATTCGATCCGGTTGCGCGCAAGCACGTGATGTACAAGGAAGCCAAGATCAAATAAGGTCTTGCTCTCCAACAAAAAACCCGCCTGGTGCGGGTTTTTTGTTGCCTGACGAAAGGGCGCCTCAGTCAGGATCGCCGCCGATGGCGAAGTTCGGCAGGCTGTTGACCGGCTGGGCGAATTCGAAGGGTATCGAAACAGTGTCCAGGCCGATGTTCTGCTGAACCACGAAATGGAGATGGGGCCCGGTGCTGTTACCCGTATTGCCGGAGCGTGCCAGGAGCGCCCCGGCGCGTACCCGCTCCCCTTCGCGGACGACCACCGACCCCTGTTGCAGATGCAGGTAGACGCTCATGGTGCCGTCATCGTGGAGCAGGCGTACGAAGTTGCCGGCGGGGTTGGTGCCCCGTCCTGACTGATTGTTCTCCAGGCTCACCACCACGCCAGGACGGGCTGCGAGGATGGGAGTGCCTTCAGGCATGGCGATATCGATGGCGTAGCGTCCCTTGGGTCCGGTGTGGCTGTAGCGCCCGCCGGGGCCCTGGGTGACACGGAAAGGTCCGCCGCTCCAGGGGAGTGGGTATTTGGCTACCGAATGCTGAGCGCGGGGGTCGCCCAGGGCATAGCGCAGGCGATGCTTGAACTCGGGAGTGCCGGTGCCGGTCGGAACCAGTGTCAGCAGCCGCATGTTCTGGCGTGGACCGAGGACCCAGCGAACCGGCCGCTCCGGTATGCCACTAAGGTGCTGGGCGGATTCGATGGTGAGCTCCACTTCCACCGGTGCGTACAGTTCGTTGTGCACTATGAGGGTTTCGCCGCCCTCATGTCGCCGGGTGGTGACGTAAACGCGCTTGTCGTTATTCTCGACGATGGCATCCCTGAAAATCAGCGTCTTGGCACCTGGCACACGCTGGTCCGTGTAAGTAACGACGCCGTTCTGATCTGTGTACTTGTAGATGGTGGTGGCCAAGACGGCAGGGCAGGCCAGCAGCAGGCTGAGGCCCAGGGCTAGGGTTCGCATCCGTTGCTACCGTGAAGTGTTGTTGGTCTTGAGCGCTAGCATAAACCCGGCGGCGGCTCCTTGGCGAGCCGCGTGGCCGAGCTATGCGCGCCTTCCGTCCGTTTTTGCTCAGCGTGCCAGTTGCGCGGCGGGTTGCAGCGAATAGGTCCGCAGCGTCGCAGCAAACTCCTGCAAGGCCTTGATACCGCTGGCTTCCGCCTGGGCACACCAGTCACGCAGCGCCTGAACCATCTCCTGACCGTTGGCACTGGTGCGGCCCCAGATCTGCTGCAGGGCCAGGCGCTTCTCATAGATGACCTTGAGCGCGTGACTGTGATCGAGCATGGTTTCGATACGTGCCTGTTGCTGGGGCTGAAGCAGGCTGGTTTCACGGCTCAGCAAACGCTTCGCGCGGCGGAACAGGTGGCGCACCGAGTCGTCGACCCGTTGCAGTTCCTGAGCGACCAGTGGCTTGATCACCAGCTTGCGGTACTGGGCCATGATCTGGAAGCGGTTGTTGACGATGGCCATGGCCGTATCCAGATCCAGCGTCTGCTTGCCCTCGACCTGATGGGCAATCGGTGCGGTGCGGCGTACCTTGGCCAGGCCCAGCGCACTGAACAGGCGAATCCAGGCCCAGCCCATGTCGAACTCCCACTTGCGAACCGACAGCTTCGCTGAGTTGGGATAGGTGTGGTGATTATTGTGCAGCTCCTCACCGCCGATCAGCACACCCCAGGGCAGGATATTGGTCGCGGCATCCTTGCATTCGAAATTGCGATATCCCACCGCATGGCCTAGTCCGTTGACGACCCCGGCGGCGAAGACCGGAATCCACATCATCTGCACGGCCCAGACGGTCAGACCGATGACGCCGAACAGGGCCAGATCGATCAACAGCATGGCGGCCACGCCGAACAGTGGAAAGCGGCCATAAAGGTTGCGCTCGACCCAGTCATCCGGGCAGTTCTTGCCATAGATCCGCAGGGTTTCCTCGTTCTTGGCCTCGGCCATGTAGAGTTCTGCGCCCTTGCGCAGGACTGTACCCAGGCCTTTGTGTACAGGACTGTGGGGATCTTCGGGCGTCTCGCACTTGGCGTGATGCTTGCGGTGGATGGCAGTCCACTCGCGGGTGTTCATGCTGGTGGTCAGCCACAGCCAGAACCGGAAAAAGTGTTTCAGGGCGGGGTGCAGTTCCAGTGCTCGGTGGGCGGAGTAGCGATGCAGATAAACCGTGACGCTGACAATGGTGATGTGCGTGAGAACCAGGGTGACCGCCACCAGTTGCCACACTGAAAGATCGAGTAGACCGTCATACCACATAGATATCTTGGAACCTCTCTGCGCTGAAAGATGACCAGCCTGTAGCCGGTCAGATTCATTATGAGGCAATGTTCCCGCCTTTGCATGACCATGGGTCGTCGACGGGCTACCATAGGGCCCCAATTTTGAAAGTGAATGCTTCAGTCCATGTCAGCACCTGCTCTCACTCCCTCGCGCAGTGCACTGCGCACTGCAGTTTTTTATACCGGTGTGGCCATGGCCTGGCTGCTGTTCAGCGATACGCTCACCTATTCCTTGACGCTCTCCCTGGAGCAGGCGCAGCGCGTTCAAACGGTCAAGGGAGCGTTGTTCGTCCTGTTCACAGGCATGCTGGTGTACTTCGCTTCGCTGCGGCAACTCAGACGGCTGGCTGAGCAGCAGAGCGAGACTCGGCGAAGTCAGGAGCGACTGGATCTGGCCCTGGCAGGCTCGGACGACGGCGTATGGGACTGGGACCTGGAGCGTCGCCATCTGTATCTGTCCGCGCGCTGTCTGGCAATAGTCGGCCTCGCTGAAGGGGCGGAAACCGACAGACGACTGGACTGGCTCGAGCGAATTCATCCGGAGGACCTGCAGTCAACTCGAGAGGCGCTGCGTAGCCACCTCCGTGGAGAAACCGACCGGTTCGACAGCGTACATCGCATGCGTCACGAGGAAGGGCATTGGGTGACCCTTTTGGCAAGGGGCCGCGCGATCCGGAGTGATGGCGAGCGAGCCTGCCGCGTTATCGGCAGTGTACGCGACATCACTGCCGAGCGGGCGCGGGAGGTACGCCTGCAGCAGGCGGCGGTGGTTTTTGATAGCACCAACGAAGGTGTAGTGATTACCGATCAGCAAAACCTCATCGTCAGCGTCAATCAGGCGTTCACGCGCATTACCGGTTATGAACAGAAAGACGTCCTGGGTCGAAGCCCGGCCCTGTTCAAGTCTGGCTGGCATGACGACGCCTTCTATCAGGAGCTCTGGCAGTCGCTGCGGCGCAAAGGCTGCTGGCAAGGGGAGATCTGGAATAGACGGGCCAATGGCGAGATCTATCCGCAGTGGCAGACCATCAATACGGTGCGCGACGCGGCAGGGACCCCCAGCCATTATGTCGCGGTGTTCGCCGATATCAGTCAGATAAAGCGCTCGCAGAAGGAGCTCGATTTTCTGGCTCACCACGATCCTCTTACCCGACTGCCCAACCGCCTGCTGATCGTCGAGCGCTTGCAGAGCGCGCTGGCTCGGGCCAAGCGCCAGAGTTCCCGGCTGGGACTGGTGTTCATCGATATCGACCGATTCAAGACCGTCAACGACAGCATGGGCCACAGTGCCGGAGATGATGTCCTGCGAAGCGCGGCAGAGCGAATGGCCCAGCTCTGCCGTGAGCCGGACACGCTTGCTCGACTGGGAGGTGACGAGTTTTTGCTGCTCGTCGAAGATATCCGGCATGCGGAGGAACTGGTTCCGCTCGTGCAGCGTTTGCAGCGGGCCTTCACCAGGCCCTTTGAACTCAGCGGCCGGCTTTTGCATCTGAACGTCAGCCTCGGCATGAGCATCTACCCGGAAGACGGCTGCACCGCAGCGGAACTGCTAAAGAATGCCGACACCGCAGTCACGCTAGCCAAGAACAGTGGGCGCAACACCTATGCCTTCTATACCCAGGCGCTGACTGAACAGGCGGTCCGCCAACTGGCACTGGAGTCGGATCTGCATCAGGCTCTGAAGCAGAAGCAGCTGCGGGTCTATTATCAGCCGCAGCTGGCGCTCGCCACCCATGCGATCGTCGGCATGGAAGCCCTGGTGCGCTGGCAGCATCCGGTGATGGGGCTCATCGCGCCCGACGAGTTTTTGCCCATCGCGGAACACGCCGGTCTGCTGGGCGCGGTGGATGAGTTCGTCCTGATCGAAGCATGCCGGCAGGCCCGACGGTGGCGTGACGCCGGCGTTGCGCTGACCAGCATGGCAGTCAACATGTCCGGGTACTGGCTCGAGCGCGGCGACGTGGTGGCCAGCGTCGACAGCGCGCTGGCTGCCGCCGGTCTGCCGGCGGACTGTCTCGAGCTGGAGATTACCGAGGGAGAGATCATGCAGCGCGGCGATGCGATCATGGGCACCCTCGATGCGCTGCGCGAGCGGGGTGTGAAGCTGGCGATCGATGATTTCGGCACGGGCTATTCTTCGCTGTTGCGGCTGAAGCGACTACCGGTGACCAAACTGAAGATCGACCGGGGCTTCACCATGGATCTGCCCGGCGATGAGAACGACGCGGCAATCCCCGGCGCCATCATCGCACTCGGCCGCAGCCTGAAACTGGTCATCACTGCCGAGGGAGTAGAAACGCCGGAACAGGAGGCGTTATTGCGTGAGCTGGGCTGCGACTTCGGTCAGGGTTATTTCTACAGTCGCCCGCTGCCCTCGGACGCCCTCGATGAGTGGCTCGGCGTCGGCTGACCCGGTGCCGTGCCGAACCCCTGCTACAGCTGGCGGTCGGAAGCAGCGTAAAGGCAATTCGAGGTTTGTATTCATGCTTTTCAGAACGTGTGCTTTCGCCACCCTGGGATTTCTGGCCAGTGCATCAGTAGCTCAGGACATCAACATCTACGGAGTCAGCGAAAAGGCGCTGCTGCCGGAACTCGAGCTGGAGCTGCCGGCCAAGCTGGACACCGGTGCGGTCACCGCCTCGCTCAGCGCGGTCAATATTGAAGTATTCGAACGGGACGACGCCGAATGGGTTCGCTTCGATCTTGCCGTTGACGGCGAGATGGAGAGTGAGACGCTGGAGCTGCCGGTAGTGCGCACCAGTCAGATTCGGCGCCGTGCGGCCGACGTGCCGGACCCGGACAGCCCTACCCACACTAGTCGACCGGTCATAGAGCTCGATGTCTGTCTTGGCTCTGAGCGCCATACGGTCGAGGTGAATCTGACCGACCGCACGGCATTTTCCTACCCGTTGCTCATCGGCTCGACGGCGCTCCAGCAGTTTCAGGCGGCAGTCGATCCGAGCCAGGAATACACTGCCGGCAGGCCGGGCTGCGCCTGACTTGATGGCGCTTTGATAGCTTGTTTCCGCGCGTTCCTTGACCCCGGTCAAGATGGGACTGCTGTGCCACTCTAGAATGGCGGCTTTTCGATTCGCGGAGTGTTCCGATGAGCTGGCTGCAGCGCTTGCCCCTGCGCTACAAGTTCTGGGCGGTCAATGCTGTGGCCTTTTGCAGTACCCTGGTACTGGTTCTGGTCGCCATGGCGCTGGAGCAGCGCAGTGTCAATCAGGCGCGGCAGGACCAGGGGCTTGGCATGCTCACCCTCTGGCACGGTGCGATGCCCGAGGGAGTGCAGGGTCCTTTACGGCCTCGGATTCTTGCCGCGGACCAGCCGGACGCACTGACCCGGCGGCTGCACTCCCTGGCCGAGCCCACATCGCAGTGGGTTGCGCTGGGTGACCTGCCGTTGTGGGGTGAGGAGCAGCCGATAGGTGCCTGGGTGATCGACCGGCCCGGTGGTGATCCGCTGGCAGTATTGGTATTCGGTAAATCCTTCCGCCAGATCTTTGTCGACCGGGCGCCCGTCTACGCTCTGGCGGTGTTACTGCTGATGGGCGGAGTGCTGCTTGGCTCGCAGTTGCTGATTCGCTTCGTTGATGGTCATCAGCGCAAGCTGCAGGCGTTGGCCCACCATGACGCGCTGACCGGCCTGCCCAATCGCTTGCTGGCCCTGGACAGGCTGACCCACGCGATGGAACGCATCAGCCGCAGAGGCGGAAATCTTGCGGTACTGTTCATCGACCTGGATCGCTTCAAGACACTCAACGATGGTCATGGCCACGCCTTTGGCGATATGGTGCTACGCGCCGTCGCAGCCCGCCTGCATAACCGCTGCCGTGAGGAAGATACGCTGGCTCGTCTGGGTGGTGACGAGTTTCTGCTCGTTCTCGAGCAACTGCCGGGACCGGAGGTGGCCGGCAAGGTCGCGGGTCAGCTGATGACCCTGCTGGAACGTCCCCTGGCGCTGGAGGACGGCCGCGAGCTGTTCATCACGGCGAGTATCGGGGTAGCCCTGTATCCGGGCGACGGCGAGTCGAGCGACGAGCTTATTCGCAACGCCGACGCAGCAATGTACTTCGCCAAGGCGCAGGGGCGCCATACCTACAGTCACTACATGCCCTGCCTAACCGAGCGGGCCAGGGAAAGGTTCGAACTGGACCGCGCTCTGCGCCTGGCCCTGGTGGAAGGCGAGCTGGCGCTGCAGTATCAACCCCTGATCGATCTGCGCACTGGCCGCTGCATCGGTGCAGAGGCCTTGCTGCGCTGGAACAATCCCCAGCGGGGGCAGGTTCCCCCATCCCTGTTCGTGCCCCTGGCAGAGGAAAGCGGGCTGATAGTCCCGATCGGCGCCTGGGTGCTGCAGCGGGCCTGCCGGCAGGCCAGGCTCTGGCTGGATCAGGGCCTGCCGCTGCGCAGTATTGCGGTAAACCTTTCACCGGTGCAGTTCATGCAACAGGACATCGCGCAACTGGTTGCCGACGTTCTGGCGGCGACGCGCCTGCCAGCTCATTGCCTGGAGCTTGAAATTACCGAAGGCGCACTCATGAGCCATACCGCGCAGGCCGAGGCGACGCTTCGAACGCTCAAGGATCTTGGTGTGCGGGTGGCTCTGGACGATTTTGGAACGGGCTACTCATCGCTGGCCTACCTGCGCAGCTTCGCCCTGGACAAGCTGAAGATCGACAAGAGTTTTCTGCTTGGGGTGCCTGCAGAGGGCGGCGACAGCCGACTGGTCGAGAGCATCATCGACCTCGGCTGCAATCTAGGCATGACCGTGCTTGCCGAAGGCGTGGAGACCGCCGAGCAGAGTCGCTTTCTGAAAAGTCACGGCTGCGATCAGGGCCAGGGCTTTCATTTCGCCAGGCCTCTGGCAGCCGCAGAATTCAATATATGGTGGCAACGCACCCTGGCTCGCCCGGGGATAGCCTCAGGCGAAAATCCAGAGCAGGGCGATCCCGAGAATGATTCGGTAGATGACGAAGGGCTGCATGCCGATTCGCTTGATGAAGGCCAGGAAGTAGTGGATACACAGATACGCACTGATCCCTGAAACGACTACCCCTACCAGCATGGCCAGCCAGTCGACGCTGGTCTCGGTCATCAGGAGCCCGCGTGTTTCAAGGCCGCAGGCGAGGACGATGACCGGGATCGACAGCAGGAAAGAGAAGCGCGAGGCGCCCTCGCGGCTCATTCCGATCAACAGGCCTGCGGTCATGGTGATGCCCGAACGGGAAACGCCGGGAAACAGCGCAAGGGCCTGGGCGCAGCCGATCATCAGTACGTCCTTCCAGTTCATCTGATGTTCGTTGCGGGTTCCCCGGTGTCGCCAGTCGGCCCAGCCGAGCAGCACGCCGAACACGATGAGGCCGCCCGCGATGTATATCGGCGAGCGCAGTACAGTTTCAATGGTGTCCTTGAGCAGCAGCCCCGCAAGGCCCACCGGAATGGTGCCCAGCAGCACCGCCCAGGCGAGTCGGGCATCGGAGTCGAGCTGGCGGGTATGCAGCGAGCGCACCCAGCTTTGAGTCATGCCCAGCAGATCCTTGCGAAAGTAGATCAGAACGGCAGCCAGACTGCCCAGGTGCAGCGCCACGTCGAAAGCCAGTCCCTGGTCCTCCCAGTCGGTCAGAACCGGAACCAGGATGAGGTGTGCCGAACTCGAGATGGGGAGAAATTCGGTCAGTCCCTGAACGATCGCCAGTACCACGACCTGCAGCCAATCCATAGAAAACGCCTTTTCCAAGTGAAACACCAGTCCTGCGGACCAGATGAGCGTCCACCAGTGGATCGGCAGCGAAGCTGTCGGCACTGGATGGCGGATGCCATGAATGACAGCGGCGGAGCCGCGAAATTCCCTACGCTTCACCCGTTCGTTGGCAGCCCGGCATCATACCAGCGCCGCCAGGTTCAGGGGAGGGCGGTACCTGCACCGGGCAGATATCTCAGCAGCAGCCCCATGGCTGGCGAGCTGCCGGCGGGCCGTGGGATCCGGACCCGATGGCCATCCCCGGGCGCTACGCTGATGGCATTGCCAGTTCGATCGAGCATCACGTCAAGCTGCAGGGAATGGTTGCCGCCAGGGGTCATCAGCTCCAGTTGCTCACCTACCGCGAAACGATTCTTCACTTCGATATCGAGATAGGCTTCGTCCGCCCCGACAACCTCCCCGACGAACTGATGTCGATCCGAGCGAGAATTTCCCCGCTCGTAGTTCTGATACACCCCGGGCGGGTGGCGCCGGTAAAAACCTTCGGTGTAGCCACGGTTGGAAAGGCTTTCCAGGTCGTCCATCAGCGTGATGTCGAAAGGCCGCCCGGCCAGGGCATCATCGATCGCACGGCGGTAAACCTGAACCGTGCGGGCAACATAGAAGTGCGACTTGGTCCGTCCTTCGATCTTCAGCGAATCGACACCCATGTGAATCAGCCGCTCGACGTGCTGCACGGCGCGCAAATCCTTTGAGTTCAGAATATAGGTGCCATGCTCGTCCTCTTCCATGGTCATCTGTTCGTCAGGTTCGCTGCTGCGGGTGAGCAACTGCACCGGCTGCGCCGAAGCTGCGTCGCGGGCGATCACGTTACCCTCGACGGTCTCCTGCCCGGGGGTCATCTGATACTCCCAGCGACAGGCGTTGGTGCAGGCACCCTGGTTGGCATCGCGGTGATTGAAGTAACCCGATAGCAGGCAGCGTCCGGAGTAGGCGATGCACAGCGCCCCATGCACGAAAACCTCGAGCGAGACATCTGGACAGCGCTGGCGGATTTCTTCTATCTCCTCGAGCGATAGCTCCCGAGAGAGAATCACTCGCTCGATGCCGACCTTGTGCCAGAAAGCCACGCTGGCCCAGTTGACCGCGTTCGCCTGTACCGAAAGATGCACGGGCTGGTCGGGCCAGCGCTCACGGACCAACATGATCAGGCCCGGATCCGACATGATCAATGCGTCCGGCCCCATGCCGATCACAGGCTCCAGATCACGCAGATAAGTCGCTACCTTGCTGTTGTGAGCGGCGATATTGCTGGCAAGGTAAAAACGTTTGCCGAGCCCCTGCGCCTCCCGAATGGCGGTTGCCAGGACCTCCGGATCGTGGAAGTCGTTTTCCCGAACTCGCAGGCTGTAACGTGGCTGTCCGGCATATACCGCATCGGCGCCATAGGCCAGGGCATAGCGCATGGCCTTTAGCGTTCCAGCGGGGGCAAGCAGTTCTGGGCTGCGCATGGGTGTGTCCTGTCCGGAGAGAAAGGCCGGCAGGATAGCCAGCCGAACCCGGACGAGCATTGACCCGGATCAGGTTGCGCCGCATTTCCTGCGCTGTCTCCTGCGTTAGCCCATTGTCAGCAGAGCTGTGGCGATTCCGAAATAGATCACCACGCCGCAGGCATCGGCAACCGAGGTAACCAGGGGCGCAGAAGCGGTGGCAGGGTCCACCCCGAAGCGGTTGAGCATGAAGGGCATGCACATACCCACCACACTACCCATTATCACAATGGCGATCATGCTCAATGAAACCACCAGGGCGATCTCGCTACCACCGCGCCAGAACCCGAGCCCGGATACGGCTAGTGCCATGGTCAGCCCGAGACCGCATGCGACCAGCAGCTCACGACCCAGCAAGCGACTCCAATCGCCGATGCGCACCTCGCCTGTCGCCAGACCGCGAACCATCAAGGTTGCCGACTGGGAACCGGCGTTGCCGCCACTGTCCACCAGTAGTGGCAGAAAGAATACCAGCGCCACATAGGCCGCGATGGTGTCCTCGAAATAGGCGATACCTGCACCGGAAAATACGTTGGCGAAGACCAGCAGGACCAGCCAGCCAATCCGCTTGCGATACAACAGCGGTAGGCTCGCCCCGCGCAGTCCACCCTCCAGCTTGCCGATCGTGGCCCCCTTGTGGATGTCCTCGGTGGCTTCGGCTTCGGCGACGTCCATCGCATCATCATGAGTTACCACGCCGACCAGTCGTTGCTCGCTGTCGACGACGGGCAGGGCGACGAGATCATAGCGCGCGACCAGCCGCGCCACCTCTTCCTGAGGCGTCTCGACGGTTACCGAAACCACATCCAACGTCATCAGTTTGCGGATTTCCGCAGCCGGATCGGCCAGCACCAGTTCCCCTAACGACAGTCGACCCTGAAGGCGGCCCTCGTCATCGAGCACGTAGACCTCCAGTACACTTTCCGGCGCACTGTTGCTGCGCCGGATCTGGGCAAGTGCCTCAGAGGCGCTGAGTTCGGGTGTCAGGGCGGCGAAGTCACTGGTCATGATGGCGCCGGCACTGTGTGCCGGGAATCCCGCCAACAGCCGCAGATCTTCCTGTTCCCTGTGCGCGAGGCTCTGCAGAATTTCCTGCTGGAGGGGGCTGTCCAGCAGGTTGAACAGGTCTGCCCGTTCGTCAGGATCCATGTGGGCCAGCAACGTCGCCAGGCTACGTTGCTCCATCTGCCCGACCAGTCGGATCTGCAGATGCGCCGGCAGATGGCCAAAAACCTCGCTGCGCCGCGCGTTGGTCATCTGCTTGAGCAACGCGAGTGCCTCGCGCGGCTGCATGGATTCGAGGAACTCGGCTATATCGGCCGGCCGCATCGACGCCAGCGCGGCCTTCAGGCGGGTGACGTCCTGGCCCGCCACGGCCTCATTCAGGGTCTGGGTATCAACTTCGTACATTGAATGATTCCTGTCCGGTCGTTGCCTGCTTGGACCTGCCTCAAGGAAAAAGTGCAGCGTTGCGACTATGCCCAGTCAACACGCGAGCTTATTCGATAAGCTGAACGATGACCGCCGCGCTGTCCCATGGCAAGGTAGCTGCACACAACGAAGACAGGAGAGCTGCGATGCGCTGGAAACACCGTCCGCCCGGGTCGAACTGGGGCGACTTCGGCCCCGATGACGAACTGGGCCGGCTCAATCTGCTCACTCCCGCCAAGGTGCTCGAAGCCATGGCAGAGGTTCGCGACGGTCGGAGCTTCTGCCTGAGCTTGCCGCTGGACTTTCCGGGCGGCAACGCCCTCAACCGATTCCGTCATCCGCCGCGCCGCTTTACTTCGGGACGTGCCGGCAAGGTCAATTACAACTTCGCGCTGAATCAGGTGAATCCGGCCTTCACTGATGTGGTCAGCGACGATGCGGTACTGCTTTATACCCAATATTCGACTCAGTGGGACGCGCTGTCACATGTTGGCGGGCTGTTTGACGCCGACGGTGATGGTGTGGCGGAGCCGCTGTACTACAACGGCTGGCGTGCGGGGGTCGAGATACAAGGGCCTGAGGGCAGCGAGGACGGGCTGGAAGGCGTTCGCGCCGAACGGCTGGGAATCGAGAAAATGGCCGAAACTGCGGTGACCGGACGTGCCGTGCTGATCGATCTGGAGCGACATGTCGGTCGCGAGCGGGTACTGGTCGACCATGCCCTTCTGCAGCAAGTCATGCAGACTGACGGTGTCGTGGTCGAGCCCGGGGATATGGTATGCCTGTATACCGGTTTTGCCGACGTGGTACTGGAGATGAACCGAGAGCCCGATGCCCATCGGCTGGAAACCAGCTGCGCTGTGCTCGACGGCCGTGATCCGGCGCTGCTGAGGTGGATCACCGACTGCGGTCTGAGCGTGCTGATCGCCGACAACTATGCGGTCGAAGCCTACCCTGCGCGGGATGGTGGCAGCTGCTGCGCGGCGCTGCCGCTGCACGAGCACTGCCTGTTCAAGCTGGGAATTCATCTAGGCGAACTCTGGTATCTGACAGCGCTCGCCCATCACCTCCGCGCCACTGGGCGCAGTCGTTTCATGCTGACCGCGCCGCCACTGCGACTGCCCGGAGCGGTTGGCTCGCCGGTGACGCCGGTAGCCTTGACCTGAAAAAACGGATGCCCCGGTCGCATGGCGCGATCCGGGGCATTTCGTTACTTCAGTGGATCAGGCAGTGGCGAGCCGGCGGTGGGCCATAGTCAGCAGGGCTGCCCCGCCAAGCACTCCGAATGACAGGGCGAACAGCGTCGATTCGCTCATGTTCAGGAAGGGGTTGTGCGGCATCGCCAGGAACAGTCCGCCGATGATGAACGCCAGGCGCAGCGGCCAGTGCAGCAGTCCGCGCTCGCTCAGGTCACCCAGCTTGGGGAGATAACCCTGCAGCCCGCCTGCGACCATCAGAATGCCGCCGACCGCGCAGGCGATGGCAATCAGGATCTGCGACGGGGTTCCCTGCAGCAGCAGCGCAGGCTCCAGTACGAAGAAGAACGGGATGAAATAGATGATGCTGCCCATCTGCATGGATACGAAACTGGTTTTCATCGGACTGCTGCCCGCAACCGACGCGGCGGCGAAGGCACCGATGGCTACCGGCGGGGTGATGAAGCTGAGCATACCCCAGTAGAGGATGAACATGTGCACGGCCATCGGGTTCATGCCCCCGTTGATCAGCGCCGGTGCCAGCGCGATGGCCAGGAATATGTAGGCAGCGGTGACCGGCATGCCGATGCCCAGAATGAAACTGGTCAGGGCGCCCATCAGCAACAGTACCAGCATGTCGCCGCCGGCAAGGAACAACAGGTCGTTGGCAATGGTGCCGGACATGCCGGAAACCGCCAGCGCCCCCATGATCAGGCCCACGCCGGCCATCAGGCCGGTCAGTTCGGCGAATAGCGCGCCGCAGGACTCTGCGAAATCCTTGAAGTCCTGCCATTTCCAGCGGGTGTGCTTGCGCAACTGATTGATCACGATCAGCAGGGCAGTGGCATAGAAGGGCGCGATGGCTTCCTGTTTCATGAACAGGAGCATCCAGATAAGGAAGGCGAACACGAAGATGTAGTGCCAGCCATCTAGCAGGGTCCGCTTGACCCGGGGCAGGTCGATCGCCGGCAGGCCTTTCAGCCGATTGCGCGCCGCGTAGAAATCGATCTGGACGAACAGACCGAAGAAGTACAGCGCCGAAGGAATGGCCGCGGCAAGCGCAATCTCGCCGTAGGGGATGTCGAGAAAGGTCGCCATTACGAAGGCGGTTGCGCCCATCACCGGCGGCATCAGCACGCCGCCTGTGGAGGCACAGGTCTCGACGCCGGCGGCGTAGGTCTTGCTGAAACCGACCTTGCGCATGGCGGGTATCGACAGCGGACCGGTGGTGAGGACGTTGGTCACCACGCTGCCGGACATGGAGCCCATCAGGCCGCTGGAGAAGATCGACACCTTCGCCGGACCGCCGCGAACCTTGCCCAGCAGGGCGAAGGCCAGATCGATGAAGAACTTGCCGCCACCGGTACGCTGCAGCGCGATACCGAACAGCAGAAAGCCGATTACCAGATTGGCGAAGGCCTGCGCCGGAATACCCAGAAGGCTCTCGTCACTGTTGGTGTGATAGATGGCAGCCAGATCGATGGGCGTCGAGATCCCGGCAAAACTGTCAGGCAGATTGCCGGCGAACAGCGGAAACAGCGATGCCAGAAACACCACCCCGAAGATCGGCCAGCCGCCACAGCGGCGCGTGGCTTCCAACGCAATGGCCCAGGTAATCAGGCTGATGATCACCACGTTCTGTGGTGCTGCGTACTCCCAGCCCTCATCCACCGCCTGGGATGCGTTGACGATGAAGAAGACACAGCACAGCGAGCTGACCACGGCAAACACCCAGTCGTACCATGGTGCGGGTTTGGTCCGGTAGCCGCGCTTGGCAGGGATGGCGATGAACACCATTGGCAGCATCATGGCCAGCAGACCATAGATGTACTGGCTGGTGAGCATGGTGAAACCGGTATGCACGCCCAGGTTGAAGATCTGGTAGATCGCCAGCGCGGCGGTCGCCACTGCGCTGATTCTGAGCAGGGTGCCGACCAGCGGGTGGCGCAGAGCCTGTTGTTCTTCTGACATGGTACTGCCTCTCGATCGATCTTGTTATATCCCGGACGGGCACCGGGCGGTTGCGCTGATCAGCGCTTGAATCCGGGGTCGAAGCCTTCTGCCACTAGCGCCCTGGCACGCCGCTCCATCCAGCTGCGCTGGAATTCACCGCTGCCGCCGGCTTCGGCCAGCTGCTGGGCCCAGGCCTCGGCGAGAATTTCCTGGCGACGCAACAGCTGAGCGTTGTGCGCTTCGTGCTTGTCTGTCCAGTAGCCGGCCTCGCGGAAGTAGCGAATGGCGCCTTCGTGGTAGGGCATAACCCAGTCGAATACCTGGCGGCTGAGCTCCCAGCCTTCGGCGCCGGGGGCCAGATCCTTGAAGGTGTCGTAGTGCTGATCGACGAAACGGGTCAGCGCATAGACCTCGTCGGCACTGCGGTTGGCATTGGTCACCAGAATAGGCAGCGCATAACCGCCGCCGTGCCAGGGGTTGGCTTCGGAGACGCCGGCACCGCGGGTCTCGAACTGGGGCAGATAGTATGGGATGACCTGCTTGGCCCGTTCCCAGGCAGCCTGCTCCTCTTCGGTCTCGTTGGGCATGGCCAGCCAGCTGATGCCACGCGGACTGGCAGCGATTCGCTCCATCAAGGGAGTACGGGTGGACATCGGCATCACGTCGGCGTGGCCGTTGATAATGGCTTCAATGGCCTCGTTGGTGCCTGAGGCGTCGACCCGGCGTACATCCGCCCAGGTCAGCCCACCGTAGGCGAGCACGGCGGAAGTGATCATGTTGATCGAGTCGGCACCGCGAATGAACACTACGCTCTGGCCGCGGAGCTCGCTGGGGTGTTTCAGGCCGGTGTCCGCCGCGGCGGCCAGACCGAAGCTCTGCGTGCCCTGTGAGGCCAGCACCATACGGATGGGCTGCGGTCCCCAGTCAGGCTTGTTGAACAGGAAGATGCCTTCCTGGCCGAAGTAACTGGCAATGCCGCAGAGGCAGTAGTCGGCACGGCCGGTCTTGAGGGGAATCATCCGGGATACGTCATTACGCCCGGGAAGGATGCGGATGTTGCTCCCCGCCTCGAACTTGAGAAGGCCGCCCAGCGCGGCAGCCTGAGCGTAACCGGCGGCGCCGGTTCCGTACGCCGTCCAGACCATCACCCGAGGCAGGTCGGCGTTGTTGGCTATGGCAGTGGCCGACGACCCCAGCAGCAGGCCCGTGGCAAAAGCCAGACGTCTAAAGAGGGTACGCATATCAGTGCCTTTTATGTTTATGTTTCGCTCTGCGAACCTAACCAGCGATTATGTTTCGCTCATCAGAATGACATTTTACTGAGGCTGAGACACTTTGCAAAAGGCATAGCGTAATGAAAGGTTAACGAAACGGCGGACCCATGTACGGGGTCGCCGATTCGGCACCCCACGAAAGGCCGTGCATCTGGCGAATGGTTGGTTACCGAGCCGTGTGGGTGCGAACCTGGGTTGTCGAGCTCCTGCTCGACGACAGCGGCCTTTCCGGCGCCGGCGAGGCCACAGGCGTAGCGCGGGAGCGCTACACCCCATTGGGCGGCGCCGCAGGTTAGTGCGGAGTGTGCGGAGCTGCAGGTTAGTGCAGAGTCGGACGG
>JAUVYN010000122.1 GCA_030603065.1 Pseudomonas sp. | reverse complement strand
AGTTGTAACATCACCGGTTTGAGCACCAAGATTTCTGAACGAGTTAGTGTCAATCAGCAGATTGCCGCCCGTTCCGATCACGCTGTAACGGTTGTCCAGGCTGTGACTAAGTAGCCTCATGTCACCGCCGGCGACCAACTGCGCCTGGGGACTTACGTTGGTAGCTACCGTGCGGTCAATTTCATCCAGGCGAAAGTAGGTGCTTTCCTTGTCGCCACCGCAGTTTCCACATCCAGTGTCGGTCAGCTTGGCTGAAACCTTTGCGGTACTGATATCAAAGGTTTCCCGCGCGTTCTCCAGCAAACTGGCAGCCACGAACAGGCTGCCGACACTTTCCACGGTGCCAGAAAGGTTACGGAAGGAATGCGCCAGGTGGCCTGCGTCATTGGCGGCGTAGGACAGACTGCCAAGACTGTAGATGTCACCTCTGCGGTTCAGAAGGCTACCGCCGCGCAGCGCCATGTCGCCGCCGCTGAATAGCAGTCCCTGATCGTTGACGATGCTGTTGCCCACGATCCTGACGACGTCAGCGCCGCCGAGGGTTCCGTAGTTGTTCACGGCCGCCCCGTACAGTACCAGGTTGCCCACCGAGGTCACTCGGCCGTGATTGTTGAATTCACCGGTGGTGGTAAGCGCCGTGTGCCCGCCACCAGCCAGCACGCCGGTGTCATAAAGCTGCACGCTATGCGCCCCGAGTGCGAGATCGCCCAGACTGACCAGCCGTCCGCCACCAGCATAGGTGCCGCTCAGGTTGAGGCTGAGGGACCCGTCGCTGGCGATCAGGCCGTGATTGGTCCAGTTGCCACCGGTTGCGGTCAGCGAGTCGGTAGCCAGCAATTGACCGCTGGCGGTCTGGGTAAAATCACCGATGTTCAGCGTCAGGCGCGCCGCCTGCAGTAGGCCGCTGTGGACCCATTGCGCTGCGCTTAGGCTGAGCTCGCCGCTGGTGATCAGGCTGCCGCCGGCATGGGTCGCCTGGCTACTGCCGATATCGAACAGACCCGTGCCGACGTGGCGCACCATGCCGGTATCGTTCAGCAAGCCAGCCACCGCCAGAGCGAAATGGGTGTTGCCGATTTCGATCAGACCGGAGCGGTTATCCAGCGCCCCGCTTTGCGTTTCGATGCGAGCGGTGCCTGATTGCCCGAGGGCTCGCAGCACACCATGCTGGTTGTGGATGCCGGCAGCGCTCAGAGACAGGGCATTGCCGCTTTCGATCAAGCCGTGGGCGTTGTTCAGAGCCCCCGCAAGACTGAAGTCGATAGCCTGGGCGCCAACTCGGCCGCTGCGGTTGTCCAGGCTGGCAGCGTTCAGACCGAGGCCATCGCGGGCATAAAGGCCACCGCCCTGGTTATCGATGTCTCCACCGGCGATCTGCAGATTGCCACCAGTGGCCGACAGGTGTCCGGCATGGTTATTCAATTGGCCTGCCGACAGCTCGATATGCTGAGCCTGCGCTGTGCCGCCCTGGTTGCCGAACAGCCCTGCGGTCACGCCGCGCAGCCAACCGGTCAGGCTGTGCAGCACACCGCCAGCGCTGTTGTCCACGCTCGCCGCATTCAGGCTGATGTCGCCCTGCTGCGCGACCACACGACCACCCTGGTTGCTGACTGTGCCCGCGGCATCGACTGCCAGGTCGCCGTGGCTTTGCAGCGAGCCCTGACTGTTGTCGAGGCTACCGGCGGCCAGGCTCAGGTTGCCGTTCTGGCTGAAGATCAGCCCGTCCGCAGTGTTGTTCACTGCCCCGGCGAGCCGCAGATCAAGATCGCCGCGCGAAGCCACGGTGCCGCCGGCATTGGACAGACTCACGCCGAAGAGGCTCAGCAGCGTCTGGCTGGCCAGGTAGCCCTGGCGGTTGTCCAGGTGCTGGGAATCGATACGCAGCGGGCCTGCGCCTACAAGCTGGCCGCGCTGATTAAGCAGTGCTTCGGTAAGAGCGAGGGTCAGTGCGCCCGAGCTGGTCAGTTGGCCCGATGAGTTATCCAGGGTGGCGGCTTGTAGCAGCAGATCCCCGCCGGCGCCGATCTGCCCTGCAGCGTTACGCACCGTACCGGCAGACAGGCTGAGGTCAGACGTCGCGCTGATAAGGCCTGTGTTGCGGTTGTCGAGCGACCCCTCGACAGCCAGATCAATCGCCGCGTCGCTGGACAAAATGCCCTGCTCGGTATTGTTCACGCTGCCCGCCTTGATGGTTTGGGTGCCCTTGCTGACCAGCGCGCCTTGCTGACTATTGTTCAATGCGCCGACAAGCTCGACAGTCAGGGCGCCACGAGCCGAGATGGTACCGCCCTGGCTGTTATCCAGCTGACCGCCCGTGATGCGGACGCCCTCCCCGCCGGAAACCAGGCCGCCCTTGTTTGCGCTTTCAGACGCATCGAGGGCGAGTTGCTGGGCGGCGATGATGCGCCCGGCGCCACTGTTGTCGAGCGTGCCCGCCACGATGTTGATGTTCTGGGAGCTGTTTATTTCGCCACCGCGGTTGCTCAGCGTGGCGGCATTAAGGGTCACGTCACCACGGGCCGCGATCAGGCCCTGCTCGCTGTTATCGACGGCGCCAGCATTGAGCGTGAGATTGCCCAGCGCGATGATGTCGCCCTGGCGATTGCCGAGCTGAGTCTCGGCGCGCACCGCTGCATTGCCACGGCTCTGAATAAGCCCCGCCTGGTTGTTCAGGGCGTCGCTGCGAATCTCCAGCTGCCGGTCTGCCAGAATGCGCCCGCCGGCGTTGTCGATCTGGCCTACCTGCATTTGCAGGTCCTGCGCGGTGAGGGTGCCCTGGCGGTTATCGACCGCGGTCGCTACGACCGTCGCGGCGCCGTTACCGATGATGACGCCGGAGTTGTCCAACAGGCCCGCATTGATCTGCAGGCCGGCGTCGGCGTTTCGCGAGTTGTCCTGTCTGACGCCAGCTTCGATCAGGCCCTCGTTGTTCACTACCGCCCCGGCCAGCGCGACACTGCCGCCAGCCGCCATACTCTGCTGATTGAGCAGGGCACCACGCGTCGTAACCTTAGCGTTGCCCGCTGCATAGGTATCCGCGGTCAGCGTGGCGCCATCCGCATTGACGCGCAGGTCCGCCGCCGTGGCAACGCGGCCGAGCGTCAACTGCCCATTGGCATCAATTCGTATATCACCCGCATGCGCGGCCAGATCCCCGGCCAGTCGCACGCCGACGCCCTGCTCGGTGCCGATCAGGCGAATGGCGCCGGCATACATGCCACCGAGGGCGGAGCTGTCTACCGCAAGCTGCGGCGCGTCACCCGCCTGCCCCGCTTTTGCCGTGGCGTCCTGCGTAGCGGCATCGACCATATTGCGACCGGTGACGATGTTCAGCTGGTTGGCATGCAGCTCGGCATTGATCTGGGCGCTGCGGGTGATGATGTCGAACTGATCGATATTGGTGGCGTTGAGGCCGGCGCCCTGGATGCTGACGCTGCCGCCATCCACGTCAAAGCGCTGCAACGCGCCCTGTTCAACCACCGGTTTGCCAGTGCTGAGCGTGACGCGTGGCGTGTTGATAAAGCCGCAGCCGTCACAGGTAATGCCGTGGGGGTTGGCGACGATGACCCCGGCGCGCTGGCCAGCCACCTCGGTGTAGCCACGCAGCTGGCTTTGATTGGCGCCGGTCACCTCGTTCAGGATCAACCCGGCTGAGCCGCCGCTGAGGTTGGGGTTGCCGAGGATGATGCCGCCCAGCTGGGTGCTGTTGGTGGCGCCTGTGGCGTTGTTGAGGATCAGCCCCTGCTGCCCGACGTTGTATTCGTTGAACCGGTTGTGGGACAGCCCTGCGCCGCTGGGCGTGGCGATATTGACGATCGGCACGCCGTTGCCCGCCTGGCCCAGGCTGGTATTGCCACCTGCTGCAGCGTCAAGTGCCAGGTCGGCACCCATCACCACGACCGGATTAATGAACATGACGCCGGCAACGATGGCGGCAATGTGCTTGAACAGCGGGCTGCGAATATCCATGGTGTTCATCCCTGAAGCGCGCTCAGAAAAACAGATCGAATCGGAAGTAGGTCGGGTGCTCGTCACGCGGCAGTGCGTCCGGGCGCTGCAACGAACGCGCGAAGGTGACGCTGGCGGCCATGTGCTTGCCGCGGGCAGAAAGCTCCAGCGCCTGCCCGCTCAGCCGACCATGCTGGCCGGGGTTGGCTGATGTGGCGCGGATTTCGCCAAGGTCGTACCCGAGCGCGGCGCCGTACTCGCTTATCCAGGGCGCCAGCGTCGGGTTGAGCACCGGGCGGCGCCAGCGCAGGTTGCTGCGCCAGTAGAAGCCGCTGTCTCCGGCCAGGGACTGGTCCTTGAATCCGCGTACCGAGGCCAGACCGCCCAGGCTGATGCGCTGGGGGCCGAACAGTACGTCTTCGCTGCGCTGGCCGTTGAACAGGCTGTCGACGCTGAAGCCCTCGTCCCACAGGCGGAACGGCTGAAGATAACTGAGGGTAAGGCTGTACTTGTTGTAGCGAGCGACCGGCTGGCTGCCCTGCGGCCGACCATTGCTTTGTGCATCGAATGCGCCGATGCCCTGCTGCCAGCCCAGGTCGGCATTAACGAACGCGCCGCCCAGGCGCCGACCGTGATTGCCGCCAATCTGCAATTCACTCAGGCGATGGCTCGAGGATTCAAGCAGGCTGTTTTCGATGTAATTGCGGGTACGCAGATGGGCCAGGCCCAGGTTCATGCCGGTCTTGCCAAGGTTGTCCCGGTGAATGACGCGCTCGGCGCTGAGCTGGTGGCGTTTGCTTTCGCCGTCGCTGGCGAAGACGAAGCCGGCGGCCTGGTTCCGGGTGCGGTAATAGCTCTGGCTATAGCCGTAGTCGAACGTCCACCAGCCGTATGGCAGGCTGTACATGACGCTCTGATTGGCCGAATGGCGCCAGCGGTCACTCACCGCATCCCCGCCGCCGCGCAGGCGAACCTGATCGCCCAGGCCAAGCGGGCTGTCCCATACCAGGGAGGCATCCCACTGCTGCTCGCCGGTGCTCCGCTGTCCATCGTTATGCCGGCTGGCGGCCACATGCCAGGGCTTGCTGCGCTGTCCTTGCAACTGCACCCGGCTTCCGCCCACCTCGTCCCCCGGCAGCAACTCGAGTTGCACTTGTCGTGACGGCAGCCGCCCAAGCTGATCGACCAGCTGCTCGAGTTCGCGCAGGTTCAGTCGCTCGCCCACCTGACCCGGAAAGGCCATCGCCAGCTCGCGGTCACTCGCCAGTGCGGAGCTCTCGAGCCCCTCGAGCCGGCCTTCGATGACCAGTACCTCCAGCACGCCGTCGCTCAAATCCTGCTGCGGGAGGTAGGCCCTTGCCGTGACGTAGCCGCGGTCGAGATAGAAGGCGGTAACGACGCGCAGCACTTCGTTGAGCTGGTTGGCACCCAGACACTGACCAATGAAGGGCTCGAGCATCAGGGTATTCTGCTGCTCAGTGATGAGCGCAGCACCCTGCAGCACAATGCGCTGGATATCGAAACAACGGGTGGGATCGTCTGCCGGCAGCGGTGCCGGCTGCAGCCGCTCACCGGGCAGATTGCGCAGCTCTTCGAGGCGGCGCTGCTGCTCTTCGAGCAGGCGCTCCTGACGGTCGCGGATGAGGTCTCGGTCGCCCGGTAAAGTCTGGGCAAGAACAGAAACTGAAACAAGGCACAGCACGAGAGCGCTGCAGGATGCAATCCGCATCGGTCGAATCTTCCCTGAAAAGACAGCTGGACAGTCAGTGGGCGCGATTATGTTGAGCCCGGGAGGTGCATGCCAGAGCCATTCGTCCGATATGCGAACTGGTTCACCCTTGCCCCTTCGCTTCCGACGAGTGGCGCGGGACGCAGCATTGAGGGCCGTAACACCTGGCCACACCTGGCGCCGAACTCTGCGCTGAGCATGCCGTCCCAAGCTGACATGCCCACTACCTATCTCAGGAGACTCACGATGTCGCGTACCAAGCAAACCATCAACCCCGCTACCGGAGAGGTTCTCGAAACCTATATGCTGATGACCGCCGACGAAGCTGATCAGGCGGTAGGCCAGTGCCATGAGGCATTTCTTGAATGGCGAAAGACCACGTTCGAGCAGCGCGCCGACATTCTGCGCAAGGTTGCTGCGCTGATTCGTGAACGCAAGGACGAGTACGCGGCGCTGATGACGCGGGAGATGGGCAAGACGCTTGCGCAGGGCAAGCAGGAGTGCGGTCTGTGCGCGGCGATCTGTGAATACGCGGCTGACAACGGCGCCAAAATGCTGGCCGAAGAAACCCGCGAACTCGCTGGCGGCAAGGCGTTGATTTCCTACCAGCCGCTGGGCGTGATTTACGGCATCCAGCCGTGGAATTTCCCGCTCTATCAGGTAATTCGCTACAGTGCGGACAACCTCATGGCCGGCAACACCGTCCTTCTCAAACACGCCGGCAACGTTTGGGGCATGGCCCTGGCGGTCGAGAAGCTGTACCGGGATGCCGGTCTGCCCGAGCACGCTTTCCGTACCCTGCTGATCGACCACGACACCTCCGACGCAATAATCGAGCACAAGCTGGTACGGGGCGTGACCCTGACCGGGAGCCCCGTTGCCGGCGCCAACATCGCGCAGAAAGCGGCGAAGGTTCTCAAGAAAACCGTACTGGAACTGGGTAGCAACGATGCGTATCTGGTGCTGGCGGATGCAGACATCGAGAAGGCTGTGAAGTTTTCCGTCATCGGCCGCACCAATAACGCAGGCCAGACCTGCGTAGCGGCCAAGCGTTTCATTATCGAGGAATCGGTGTATGACAGATTCCGTGATGCCTTTGTCGATGCGATGGCGAAGATCAAGGTGGGCGACCCTACCAGCAAGGAAACCGCGATGGGACCAATGGCCAGAAAGGATCTGCGCGACACCCTGCACCGCCAGGTGCAGGAGTCCATCGAGAAGGGCGCCACCTGTACCCTCGGCGGCGAATTGCCGGAGGGAGAAGGCTACTTTTATCTGCCGACGGTGCTGGAGAACGTCGCCCCTGGGCAGCCTGCGTACGATGACGAGCTGTTCGGCCCGGTAGCTGCCCTGATCAAGGTGAAGGATGCCGAGGAGGCAATGCGGGTTGCCAACGACTCGCCCTTCGGCCTGGGTGGGGGCATCTTTTCAGGAGATCAGAACAAGGCGGTCGCCATGGCGCGGACCGAGTTCGATACCGGCATGGTCAACATCAACGGCTATAACCTGGCCCAGCCGCACATTCCCTTTGGTGGTGTGAAGGACAGCGGCTATGGCCGTGAGCACGGCGGCTTCGGCATGCACGA
>JAUVYN010000138.1 GCA_030603065.1 Pseudomonas sp. | reverse complement strand
CAGCATGGTCACCAGGATCGCCACCGCGTCGGCGGCGATCTCCGCTCCGTAGGCCATTATCCCCACCGCTGGCGGCACCAGAATGAGCGGCAGATACTTGAGCAGCCCGCTCGCCGCCAGGTCCAGCGAGTCACTGACGTGCCCGACACAGCACAGGTATACGACCAGAAGCGCCATACCGATGATCGGCCCCGGGAGGAACGGCAGTACCAGCACATTGAGCCCGGTACCGAGCAGTTGAAAGAGGATCAGCCAGGTAAGTCCACGCAGCAACATAGGTCGAAGTCCGGTACAGGGGTCCAGTGGGCCACAATCATCGGCGTTTTAGGTGTATGCTGAATATCACTTCACGCCGGACCAAATCGGTGGCCCGCCACGGATAATACAGTCAAGCGGGCCTGGATACAGCGTGACCTTCGACATTCGTGTCGCGAGCCTGATTACAAGAGAAAGGGAAATCTGACAGCGATGTCCAGTACTCCTGGCCCTGGTGCCCTGTTTGCCGGTCGCCACCCCAGCCATCGACAGACACTTGCAAAACACCTGCCGCTGCTCCTGCTGATGGCGCTGACGGTGGTACTGTTTCGCTTCGTCGAGTTCGAGACGTTTCCCGTTCGCATGTCTACCGGCACCCACGCGGTGTTGGAAGTCTTGGCCGTAGTCATTGCCATGCTGATCTTCGCGATCGGCTGGACCAGCCACAGGCGCCGCTCATCTCCGAGCCTGCTAGTGCTGTCCTGCCTGTTTCTCGGAGTCGGCATACTCGATTTCAGCCACATGATGTCCTACCAGGGCATGCCGGACTACGTGACCCCCGCGGGCCCGGAAAAGGCCATCCTGTTCTGGCTCGCCGCGCGTCTGCTGGCGGCCCTTGCGCTGCTCTGGATCGCAGTTGCTCCCGGAGACCTGGGGCAGGAAAGCGATCGCCCTTATCTGGTTCTGCTGGTGGTGCTGGCGGTGGTTGCGCTGGTGCATTTGCTGATTTTTAACTTTTCCCACTGGCTGCCCGCCACCTATCGGGAAGGACAGGGTCTGACACCGGCGAAAATCGGTTTCGAGTATGGCCTCATAGTGCTCAACCTGTTAGCCGCTGCTGCCCTCTGGCGGCGCATGCGCGGTCCGCTGACGATGCATGCCGCCACGCTGTTCGCGGCACTCGTTACCACCGCGCTGAGCGGGCTTTGCTTTACCTTCTATCTGTCGGTGCACGACCAGATGAACCTGTTGGGCCACCTGCTCAAGGCCGGGGCCTATCTGTTCCTGTTCAAGGCCATCTTCGTCGACACCATTGAGCGCCCATACGCCGAGGCCGAGGCGACCGGACAACGCCTCAGCGCTATTTTCGACGTGATGCCGGATATGCTGCTCGAGGTAGACGGAAAGGGGCGGGTCATAGAGTTTCATGCACCCAACGATCCGGACGTGACCATTTCCCCTGGCCGCATGCTGGGCCGCGATCTGATTCCCTTGCTGTCCCCGGCGGCGTTGTCGCTGTGCCAGAGGACATTCGCCGAGGCACGGGAGCGCGGTGCGGCACAAAGTGCGGCCTTTACCGTCGATCTTCGCGGGTCTCGACGCTGGTTCCAGCTTTCGGTAGCTACCAAGGGTGCCCCCAGTAGCGCTGATATGCACTATGTAGTGATAGCGCGGGACGTGACCAAGTCCAAGGAGCAGGAAGTGGAGATCCTGCGCCTGGCTCAGTATGACAGCCTGACCGGACTACCGAACCGCAAGCTGTTCCAGCAGCGCACCGACATGGCGCTCGGCCTGCTCGACCGCAGCGGCGGTCATCTGGCGCTGCTGTTCATCGACCTTGATCATTTCAAGAACATCAACGACACCCTTGGCCATCAAAACGGAGACGAGATGCTCAAGGCCCTTGCCGAGCGCCTGCGAGCCAACTTGCGGCCGGAGGACACCCTTTCTCGGCAGGGTGGAGACGAGTTCCTGATGGCCCTGCCGGGCCTGGACAGCGTGGCCGCCGCGCACATGGCAGAGCAGATCCTGCACAGCATTGTGCGGCCGGTTGCGTTCGGGGATCACGTTGCGAGCACTTCGGCCTCGATCGGCATTGCCATTTTCCCCGAGGACGGACGTAACTACGACGAACTGTCTCGACGTGCCGATGCAGCCATGTATCAGGCCAAGCAGGACGGACGCAACACCTACCGGTTCTTTACCGGCGAACTCCAGATGCGCATGTCCCGCGTGCTCGCCCTGGAAAACTCGCTACGCATGGCCAACGATAATCTGGAGCTGTCGCTGCGCTACCAGCCTCAGTGGAGCATTGACGGCAGGCAGGTTACCGGAATGGAAGCCCTGCTGCGCTGGAACCACCCTACACTGGGCGACGTGAACGCCGCCGAGTTCATTCCGGTCGCAGAAGCAAGCGGGCAGATCCTTGCACTCAATGACTGGGTGCTCAATCAGGCGCTTGCGCAAATCAAGCGCTGGCTCGATGAGGGGGTCAGTCCTGCACCGGTCGCGGTAAATCTGTCAATGATCGAGTTTCGCAGGGGTGATCTGGCCAAACATATACGTCGCTGCCTGAGCGCCTGGAATATCTCCCCCGCACTACTGCAACTGGAGATCACCGAAGCCATGCTGATGGAGGATCCGGACGCGGCCGCCGTCCAACTGGAACAGTTGAGCGCGCTTGGCGTGCGCATAATGATCGACGACTTCGGTACCTGCTATTCCTCATTGCTGCAGGTCAAGCGCTTCCATGCCACGGCGATCAAAATTGACCGCAGCTTCATAGAAGACCTTGAGCACGACCAGGACAAGCGGGACATCGTGGAGAGTCTCGTTAAGCTGGCGCACAAGCTTGGGCTGGACACGCTCGCCGAAGGCGTGGAAACCGCTGCCCAGCTGGAGGTGTTGCGCGATCACGGGTGCCGTTACGTGCAAGGCTATTATCTCGGCCACCCGGTCGATCCGGCGCGACTGGGCGAGTTGCTGAAAGCGACTGAACCCGAACGTTCAGCAACGGATGCAAAGGGCCAAGAGCTGAGGGCAACCCGGACGTGAGGCGTCCGGGCTTCCTACGGTAGATCAGTATCCGCGTAGCCGGGCGAAGCGATCTGCGTGGTAGCGATAATCGCCCAGCAACTGCTGGACAACCCGTGCACGCTTGATGAACAAGCCGATATCGAACTCGTCGGTCATTCCCATGCCCCCGTGCAACTGAATGGCTTCATTGGTCACTAGCTCGGCCACTTCGCAGGCCTTGGCCTTCGCCAGACTCACCAGAAGCGCAGCATCGGTATCGCCCCCGTCCAGGGCAACAAGCGCCTTGAGTACCACCGACTTGACCAGTTCCAGCTCGCTGAACATGTGCGCCGCGCGGTGCTGCAGCGCCTGAAAGGAGCCGATCACCACACCGAACTGCTTGCGCTCCTGCATGTAGGCCACAGTCCGCTCGAAGGCCTCGATGGAGATGCCCAACAGCTCAGCGGCCAGTTGGCCGTTGGCCACATCGACTGCCTGCTCCAGCGCGGCCTGTCCGGCTTGCGCCGTACCCAGACGATCCGTCGCGGCAACCCGGACCCCGCGAAGCTGCACGGTTGCGGCGTTACGGCTGTCCGCCATGATGGTGCGCTCGATGGAGAGACCTTCAGCGCCGGAAGACACCAGGAACAACCCGACGCCATCGTCGCTGCGGGCAACCACGATCAGCCGGTCGGCGACGTGCCCATCCACCACGAAGCGCTTGCTGCCGGTCAGCCGATAGCCATCGCCATCCGCTTCCGCACGGGTCTCGATAGCGGCCGGCGCATGGCGAGGAGATTCGTCCAGAGCCAGAGCAAGCAGCAGCTCGCCACTGGCGATTCCGCCGAGCAACTCGGCCTTCTGCTGCTCGGAGCCGGCCAGGGCCACCAGCGTGGCACAGAGCACCCCGCTGGAGAATAGCGGTGAGGCACTCAGGTTACGTCCCGCCTGCTCGAATACCTGGCCCATCCCGACACTGCCGAAAGCAGAGCCACCAAATTTCTCGTCAATCAGGGTGCCGGCGAAACCCATCTCCACCATGGCCTGCCAGAGATCGCGGGAAAAACCGGTGGCGTCACGCGTGTCCCGCAGGCTGCGCAACTGGCTGACCGGAGCGCTCTCGCTGAAGAAACGCTTGGCCGCATCCTTGAGCATCTGCTGCTCGTCATTCAGTACCAATGCTGGCATCGTCTTGTCTCCGATCGTTATTGAAGGCCGAGGATATTGCGGGCGATGACATTGAGCTGCACCTCGGAGGTACCGCCTTCGATCGAGTTGCCCTTGGACCGCAGCCAGGCGCGTGCCAAGGCGCCTTCACGCGAAGCTTCGCCCTCCCACTCCAGCCCGTTACTGCCCTTTAGAGCGATCATCAATTCCTGACGGCGCTTGTTCAGCTCGGTACCGTAATACTTGAGCATGGCCGAGGCATGACCGACGCCGTGGCCAGCCTTGGCTTCGTCCACGACGCGCTCGGCGGTCAATTCGAAAGCCTTGGCATCGAGGTCCCACTTCGCCACTTCCGCGCGCAGCAGGCTATCGGCCAGCCGTCCGTTTTCAAGGCCGATGGCATCGACGGCGTACTGAGCCAGCGTCTTCTGGCCCGCAGCTGTTCGCCCCATGCCGCCAATCATTTCACGCTCATGAGTCAACAGGTACTTGGCGATGGTCCAGCCGGCATTGATTTCCCCGACCACCTGATCCTTCTCGACCCGCACGTTGTCGAGAAAGGTTTCGCAGAAGGGCGAGCTTCCGGAAATCAGTTTGATCGGGCGGGTGCTCACACCCGGGGTGGTCATGTCGAACAGCACCAGGCTGATGCCGAGCTGCTTCTTCGCATCGGCATTGGTGCGCACCAGACAGAACATCCAGTCGGCCTTGTCAGCGTAGGAGGTCCAGATCTTTTGACCATTGACGATGAAGTGGTCGCCCCGATCCTCGGCTCGGGTTTGCAGGCCGGCCAGGTCGGAACCGGCGCCAGGTTCGCTATATCCCTGACACCAGCGAATCTCGCCACGCACTATCGGTGGCAGATGCTGGCGCTTGAGCGCTTCGGAACCGAACTTGAGTATCGCAGGGCCAATCATCCAGACACCAAAGCTGGACAGCGCAGGGCGCGCCTTGATTCGTGCCAGCTCCTCGCGTAGCACCTTGTGTTCGGCCTGGCTCAAACCACCGCCACCATACTCGGTTGGCCAGTCTGGTGCGGTCCAGCCACGTTCGGCCATGCGCTCGAGCCACAGCTGCTGATCTGGGCTACTGAAGGTGAAATTGCGCCCGCCCCAGCACTGATCCTCCTCCGAGGTGGCAGGGGTTCGCATGCTCTGCGGGCAGTTTTCTTCCAGCCAGGCTCGGGTTTCCTGCCGAAAAGCGTCAAGGTCTGTCACGGTGCTCTCCTCGATCGTCATGGTTGCGCCCGGCTACCATACTCTCTCCGGCCAG
>JAUVYN010000167.1 GCA_030603065.1 Pseudomonas sp. | reverse complement strand
TTGGCACTGCCCGGCAGGCTGCGGTCTTTGCGCACCACCTTCAGATTGCGGTATTGCTTGTGGCCTTCATGCACAAAGTGCAGCTCATGCCGGGCGGAAACCCCTTTCTGTGCGGCTTCTGCGAGGGCTCGTGTAAAGGTCTGTGCGATATGACCCTTGAAGTGGTCGCCGATGCGCTGGTGCAGCACCGTCTCGATGCGCAGGCCAAGCAGCGTCTCGCCCCGGATGTGTGCGTGCAACAGGGTGCCGTCCGCATCGAGTTCCAGCAGCTTTTCAGGTACCGCAGCGAGGGTGGCTTCCTGGTCGCGCATGGCCTCGCTCAGTGCTACTTCCATCTCGACCTGGTCCGTCACATCGAGCAGCAGGCCGTACCAGCGGGAATCCCCGTTGGTTTCAAACACCGGAAAGGACCGCCCTTCCAGAGTGCGGGTTTCCTGGGTCTGCGCGTCGATCACCCTGAAGCGTTGGCGCCTGGTTCAGCGCGACCTGCGTCGAGATATCACGCTGCACACTCAGAAAATGGGTGATCTGTCCCCGCTCGTCGCTGAATGGCGTGATGCGCAACTCAGTGATGTAGCGGGAGCCGTCTTTGCGGTAGTTGACCAGTTGCTCGTCGACGGGCAGCTGATCAGACAGCCTTTGCGACATGCGTTGCACCACCGCTGGGTCGGTTTCTGGCCCTTGCAGCATCGCGGGTGATTGCCCCATCAGCTCCTCGGCGGTGTAGCCGGTGTGATTGAGCAAAGCCTGATTGACATAGACGATGGGTCGCCGTCCTGTCAGCGGAGACGGGGCCGCCTCCGTCACGATGACCATATCGTGCGATTGGTCCAGCGCCGCCCCGAGCAGTTGCAGGCGGCTGGCCTGGCGGTGTGTCATGCGGCTCAGGCAGGCGCGACCAATCGCTTCGCACAAGCGTGTCAGCTGTGCACGCTCCTCCTCTTGCCAGATGTTCTGGCGGGCGGATGTGGTTTCCAGCCACATCGCAAAAGACCGCCGGGGGCCGAGCACCACCTGGCCATCCTCTTGGGGTAAAGGTTCATGCGCATGCGGATTGCCGCCCCAGGCAATAGTGGTGGATTCAGGAAGCCGTTCCAGTCGCAGGCACTGAAGGGGTTGACCAGGCCAGAGGGGTAGGCACATCGATGCACCGTCTTCGCTGAAAGCCGTTTCCCCGACTGCCCGTTGGCAACCTGTCGGGCATGGGGCCGAAAAGCGGCATTGCGTGACCGGCGTGTGGCGAGCCAGCAGACCCTGGATCAGGGCCAGGCAGGCGGCATCCGTCGGCGCAGTCAGTAACTGTCGGTTGAAGGTGGCCAGGTCCTGCATCAGCGCCGCGTCAGCGCGGGCTTGCTCCAGTTTGAGCAAGACATCGAGCCGGCTGTTGAAGGCCGCCCCCATCAGTTGGCTCACCACCAGCAGGCCGCGGTGCAGATGGTGGGGGGGCACGCGCGCCTGGCTGTGATGGCAGGCCAGCAGCCCCCAGAGCCGCCCCTCATGCAGCAGCGACACGGTCAATGTGGCCTGGACACCCATGTTGCGCAGATACTGCAGGTGCATGCCAGACGGCTGGCGCAGCAAGCAGAAAGACTGATCCAGAGCAGGTCCATCCAGCCCAATGACCGGGTCAGGGGAGGCATCAACGTCGGCGATCACCCGCACCAGATTGCGGGTGTAGAGTTCGCGCGCCTGCAAGGGAATATCCGATTCCGGGAAGCGCAGATGGAGAAAGCGCGTGGGGATGCCTGGCGCCGTGGTTTCGGCCACCACCGTGCCGCTGTGGTCAGGTTCGAAGCGGTAAACCATCACCCGGTCGTAACCCAGCACGTCCTGCAACAGCTGGGTCGTGTGATACCAGAAGCTTTCCAGATCGGTGGAGCGGGTTAGCGCTTCGATCGCCCGGGTCATGCTCTGATACAGCAGCGCTTCTTCCTGGGCAGCGGTATGCCAGCTGTCCGTTGGCAGGATTTCGAGGATCAGCCGCTCAGTATCAGGTTCCCGATGAATCAGCAGATCCAATGCGGCCTGCCCAGGCGTCACCACCCGCTGCCGGGCCGGGCTGCCTGGCAGCAGCGACAGGTCTTTGGCTTCCCAGTCCAGACTGGGAAGCAGAGCGGCCAATGCATCACCCACCGCGATGGACCGGTCCAGCAGCCGGGCCGCACCAGCCGTCCAGCCGAGGATGGTCTCATCTGTAGCGTCTACGACCAGCAAACCCCCGAAAGGCTGTACCGTACCGGGTGTGGCGATCGCTTCCTGTGCGCAATGGGTCAGAGCGTCGTTGGGGGTCTGCATGAGGTTGATCAGGCTTCCAGGGCCAGCGGCCGTGCGGAGGTGGCCAGGGTCGCCTGCTTGCGGCTCCGTCTTAGACTGACAGCGTCTGCTTGCTGGCCACTGTCGGCCAGGCTCAGGCGGAACACCTGCACCGCTTCAGTCACGCGCTGTGCCTGGTGGTCGAGCTGGGTGGCCGATGCAGCCATTTCCTCGACCAGGGCGGCGTTTTGCTGGGTGATGCTGTCCAATTGGTTGACTGCTGCGTTGATCTGGGTGATACCGTCCATCTGTTCGCGAGCCGCGCCTGAGATTTCCTGAATCACGGCGGCGACCTGTTGCACATCCTGCAGCACCTGGCTCAATGATGCTTGGGTACG
>JAUVYN010000112.1 GCA_030603065.1 Pseudomonas sp. | reverse complement strand
GTGTAGCGCTCCCGCGCTACTCCTGCGGCCTCGCCGGCACCTGAAAGGCCGCTGTCGTCGAGCATGGGCTCGACAACCCAACGACCGTGCGCGCCACGAGGCGGCGTGCCCAGGCAGCGCACATGCCCAGGGCGCTGCGCTATGGGGTAGCGCTCCTGCGCATGCCAACAGCTCCGCGCTATGGGGTGTAGCGCTCCCGCGCTACGCCCATGGCCTCAGGGTTGGGTTGGGATCACGGTGTCGATGGTCAGCTCGACGGCTTCGCCACCGACTTCGACGGCGTTGACGGTGCCCTGGTGGCTGCCGCGCATGGCGTCGCCTTCGGGGGAGACGCGGGCTATGAGCTGCAGGGTCTGGCCTGCTGTCAGCCGGACGTCGGGCAGCATGGCGTCGGATGAGCTCAGAACCACGTCGGCCGGCAACTCGGACAGGTCGAAGCGCCGTGCCACCAGGGGCATCGGCGGGCCGTCGGGGTCGCGAGCGAAAAGGAACACCACTGCACGCTCATCCAGCTCGGCGAGGACTTCCGGAGCAAGTTCGAGACGAACGCGGATCACTGCAGCATCTTCGACGACTGGCTCGCCCAGACGCTCCTTGGCGCGGTTGATGCCGCCCTGGATCGCCTGTGCACCCGGGCTGCCGGCGGGCATGCCGGCGAGCAGGCGCTCCCAGTGCGTGATAGCTGCGGAATAGTCGCCGGATTCGAATGCGGCGATACCCAGCAGGCCCAGCGCGGTCGGCTCGTTCGGATCGAGTTCCAGCGCACGGTCCAGGGCATTGATAGCGGGCGCATCCAGTTCGTTACCGGCGGCGAAGAAACGCGCCTGGGCCAACTGGGCCAATACTTCCGGACGTTCACCGAGCCGTTCGAGGCTGTTGCCGAAGGCGCGTACGGCGGCTTCCGGCTGCTGTGCGGACATGTAGGCACGGCCCAGCATGAACCAGGCCTCACCATTTTGTGGCTGGACCTCGGTGATGCGCTGCATGCGGTCGATCATCTCCTCCAGGCTGGAGGGCTCGGCGCTGGTCTGCAGCTCGCGATAAAGCGACAGACCGGCAGGGTTGCCCCAGCTGAAGTACAGACCGAGCACGATCACCGGCAGAAAACCCGCGGCGATGATCAATGGCCACGGCCCGCCGCGGCGCTTGGTCCCCTGCCGGGCGTCCGCTTCGGCGGTGTCTTCGAGAAGCAGGCGACTGGCCTCTTCGGCGGTCAGGTCGCGCTGCTGGGGAGTGATCTCGCCTTCGCGAACCAGCGCGTCGAGCTCGGCCAGGCGTTCCTGATACAGGGCAACGTTGAGCGCGGTGCGGTCGACTCCGGCGCGGCGGTGATGACGCCAAAGGGGCCAGAGCACGGCAGCGACGCCGCCCAGCAACAGCAGAAGGCTGAACAGCCAGAAATCAGTCATCTTCGGTCTTCTTTTTCAACAGGTTTTGCAGGCGCTGACGTTCCACGTCGCTGAGCTCCTGCTCGGGCTTGGCGTGCGCACGACGGCGAGACCGCAGCATGTAAACGAGGGTGCCGAAACCGATAAGCAGGAACGCAGCCGGGGCAAACCAGAGCACCGCGGTCTGGGCGGTCAGCGCTGGCCGGTAGCGCACGAACTCGCCATAGCGCATGACCATGAACTCGACGATTTCCTTGTTGCTGTAGCCCTCGTCGAGCAGCCGGTAGATCTCCCTGCGCAGGTCGGTGGCGATCGGTGCGTTGGAGTCGGCGATGTTCTGGTTCTGGCACTTCGGGCAACGAAGCTCGGCGCCAAGCTGATAGAAGCGTGCCCGCTGCTCCTCGGTTTCAAACTCGTAGGTGTCGATTGCGGCCAGTGCAACTGGCGACAGCAGCATCAGGACCAGCAATCCGATACGTTTGATCATGGCTGAACTCCCCGGGCACTCTCTTCGAGCAGCGCCTGATAGCGCGGACCGAGCTGGGTGTCCCACACGCGGTCATCGACCGCGCCTATGTATTTGAAGCGGATCACGCCCTGGGCATCGATCAGGAAGGTCTCAGGCGCACCGTATACCCCGAGATTGATTCCAAGACTGCCCAGCGGGTCCTCGACGTTGAGCCGGTAAGGGTTGCCGAGATCATCGAGCCAGCGGCGCGCCGCCTCGCTGTCGTCCTTGTAGTTGACGCCGTAGACCACGACGCCCTGACTGGCAAGACGATTGAGCTTTGCGTGCTCCGCCCGACAGGTGGGGCACCAGGTCGCCCAGACGTTGATCAGGGCCACTTCACCCTTGAAGTCTTCCTGGGTCACGGTGCGCTGGGGGTCTTCCAACGACGGCAGCGAGAATTCCGGCAGTGCCCGCCCGATCAGTGCCGAAGGCAGTGCGGTGGGGTCGATCGCCAGGCTCTGCTGTTCACGCTTGTCATACAGGGACTTCAGGAACAGCCCCGCCAGCCCGAGGAATAGAACCAGCGGGACGACCTTCCAGTAGCGGCCCATCAGACGACCTCCGGGCTACCGGCCTGCGTAGCGGCACGCCGGGCACGAGCCCGCAGGCGGTAGCGCTTGTCACTGGCAGACAGCAGGCCACCGATGGTCATCAGCAGGCCACCAAGCCAGATCCAGCGTACGAAGGGCTTGATGTGCACGCGCATCGCCCAGGCGTCATTTCCCAGCGGCTCACCCATGGCGACGAACAGGTCACGGGTGAAACCGGCATGTATGCCCGCCTCGGTCATGATCTGGTTCTGCACGGTGTACAGCCGTTTTTCCGGCCGGAGCGTGGTGATCTGACGGTCACCCTTGAAAACCTGAATGACGGCCTTGTCGGACACCCAGTTGGACCCTTCGCGATGCGAGGCCTCGACATACAGGAAGCGATAGCCGCCCAGCTCGAGACTGTCGCCCGGGGACATGCGCAGGTCACGCTGACTGTCGAAGAGGCTCGCTCCGACGATTCCGACAGCACAGACTGCGATGCCAATGTGCGCGAGGGTCATACCCCAGTAGCTGCGCGGTAGCGACCGCATGCCCTTGACCAGCCCCTTGTTGCGGGACTTGTTGAGAATATCCTTGATGCTCAGGCCGGTAACCCAGAACACCAGCAGCAGCATGCTGCCTACGGCGAAATAGTGGTCACCGATCCAGATGGCGATACCGATGGCAGCGATTGCAGAGAGCGCAGCGACCCACTTCATCTGGCCGAACAGCCATTTGACCGGAGTATCCTTCCAGCGGCTGAGAATACCCACACCCAGTGCCACCATGAGCAGCGCCATGAGCGGCAGGAAGAGCGCGTTGAAGTACGGCGGGCCGACCGAAACCAGCGTGCCGGTCAGCGCGTCGAGCGCCAACGGGTAGAGGGTGCCGAGCAGAATCATCAGCGCGGCGACTACCAGGATCACGTTATTGACCAGCAGGAAGGTCTCCCGGGACCACAGATCGAAGCCTATCGGGCTTTTCACCACCGGAGCGCGCACAGCATAGAGCAGCAACGAGCCACCCACGACCACCAGCAGGAAGCCGAGGATGAACACGCCTCGCTCCGGGTCGGTAGCGAAGGCATGCACCGAGGTCAGCACGCCGGAGCGTACCAGGAAGGTTCCGAGCAGGCTGAGCGAGAAGGCCGCGATGGCCAGCAACACTGTCCAGCTCTTGAATACGCCTCGCTTCTCGGTGACGGCGAGCGAGTGAATCAGGGCAGTCCCGACCAGCCAGGGCATGAAGGAGGCATTTTCCACCGGATCCCAGAACCACCAGCCGCCCCAGCCCAGTTCATAGTAGGCCCACCAGGAGCCGAGCACGATACCCAGACCGAGGAAGGCCCAGGCGACGATGGTCCAGGGCCGCGACCAGCGCGCCCAGGCAGCATCCAGCCGACCACCGAGCAATGCGGCGATGGCGAAGGCGAAGGCCACGGAGAAGCCGACGTAACCCATGTACAGCATCGGCGGGTGCACGATCAGGCCGAAATCCTGAAGCAACGGGTTGAGGTCGTTACCATCGGCCGGATGATACGGCAGCTGGCGATCGAAAGGGTTCGAGGTCATCAGCATGAACAGCAGGAAACCGACCGCGATCATGCCCATGACTGCCAGCACACGGCTGAGCATCTCTTCCGGAAGATCCCGAGAGAAGATCGCCACGGCGAAGGTCCAACTGGCCAGAATCAGCGCCCAAAGCAACAGCGATCCTTCATGCCCGCCCCAGACTGCACTTATCTGGTAGTACCAGGGCAATGCCGAGTTGGAGTTCAGCGCGACATAGGTCACGCTGAAATCATTGGTCAGAAACGCGTGGACCAGACAGAAGAAGGCGAACAGCACGAAGAGAAACTGCGCTGCGGCAGCCGGCTGGGCGAAACTCATCGCCAGTGTATCGCCGCGCCAGGCGCCATACAGAGGAATGGTCGATTGCAGCAATGCCAGTACGAGCGCAATGATCAGCGCGACCTGGCCAAGTTCGGGAATCATCTTGCCTCCACTCAGTAGCCGGACGCCGCTTCGGCATCCCGCTTCATCTGGTTGACCTTCTCCATCGCCAGGGCTACTTCCGGCGGCATGTACTGCTCGTCGTGCTTGGCCAGTACCTCGTCGGCCATCAGCACGCGGTCTTCATTGAGGCGGCCCAGGGCAACGATACCCTGCCCCTCCCGAAAGAGGTCGGGAAGAATGCCACTGAAGGCAATCAGAACCTGCTTCTCGCCATCGGTCACGGCAAAACGCACGTCGAGGTTCTCGGAGGAGCGCTCGACACTGCCATCGACCACCAGCCCGCCGGCACGGATCCGTGTATCCAGCGGCGCCATACCCGAGGCGATCTCGGTTGGCGTGTAGAAAAGGTTGATGTTCTGCTGCAGGGCAGTCAGGGCCAGGGCGACCGCCGTGGCGACGCCCAGCAGGGCAAGCGCGATCAGGCTCAGACGTTTCTTGCGCTGCGGATGCATTTACACTTCCTCCCGGCGCCGACGACGCGCCTCTTCGATGACCAGACGCCGACGTGCCAGCCAGGGCTGCAGCACGTTCAGACCAAGTACTACCAGGGTGATTGCGTAGGCCGACCAGACGTAGGGTCCGTGACCGCCCATTGCCAGAAATTCGCTCATTTCAGTTTCTCCAGCGCTTCCCGGGCCCAGCGGGTGCGGCCTTCCCGGCGCAGCACCTCGACCCTCATGCGCATCAGCAGGCAGACGGTGAAAAGTGCGTAGAAGCCAAGCACCATGAGCAGCAGCGGCAACCACATTTCCATCGGCATGGCGGGCTTCTCGGTGATCTTGAAGGTGGCCGGTTGATGTAGGGTATTCCACCAGTCCACCGAATACTTGATGATCGGGATATTGACCACGCCGACGATCGCCAGGACCGCAACCGCCTTGGCTGCGGTATCACGATTGCTGATCGCCTGGCCCAGGGCAATGATTCCAAAGTACAGGAAAAGCAGGATCAGCATCGAGGTCAGGCGTGCATCCCAAACCCAGTAGGTACCCCAGGTGGGTTTGCCCCAGATGGCTCCGGTGATCAGCGCAATGAAGGTCATCCAGGCGCCAATGGGCGCAGCGCACTGCAGGGCCACGTCGGCCAGTTTCATGCGCCAGACCAGCCCGACGACGCCGCAGATGGCCAGGGTCACATAGATCGACTGGGCGAGAAAGGCGGCGGGTACGTGGATGTAGATGATGCGAAAGCTGTTGCCCTGCTGGTAGTCCTGCGGCGCGAAAACCAGCCCCCAGATGGTGCCAATCACGAGCAGCAACGCACTGGCGATGGCGAACCACGGCAGCCAGCGACCGCTGATGTCATAAAACCACTTGGGCGACCCGAGCTTGTGAAAAAAGGTCCACTTCATGCTTCAGCTACTCCGACAGTCATTCACTCACCCCAATCCGCAGGCCAGCGGCAATGGCGACCGGCGCCAGGCTTAGCGACAGCATCGCCAGACACCCGAGCCACAGGGCATAACCGGCAACCGGCAGGCCCTGCAATGCCGCTTCGATCGCCCCGGTGCCCAGGATCAGCACCGGGATATACAGTGGCAGAATCAGCAGCGCCAGCAGCACCCCGCCACCCTTCAGTCCGACCGTGAGTGCTGCGCCTACCGCGCCAAGCAGACTGAGTACCGGGGTTCCCAGAAGCAGGGTCAGGCACAGCACCGGCAACACCGAAGCCGGCAGGGCCAGCATCAGACCGAACAGCGGCGACAGCAGAACCATGGCCAAACCGCACACCAACCAGTGGTGCAGCACCTTGATCAGTACCATCAACGCCAGCGGATGCGGTGAAAGCACCCACTGTTCCAGCGAACCGTCCTCGTAGTCGCTGCGAAACATGCCGTCCAGCGACAGCAGCGTGGCGAGAAGTGCGGCCACCCAGATAATGCCTGGCGCCATGGTGCGCAGCATCGCCGGCTCCGGCCCTACCGCCAGCGGAAAAAGACTGATCACGATGGCGAAGAACACCAGCGGATTGAGAAGATCACCGGGCCGACGCCAGGCCAAACGCCATTCGCGACAAAACAGTAGCCATATGACGTTGCCCATCAGGCCACCTGCCCCAGATCCAGCACATCCAGCCCATTCAGATGCTCGAGACTATGGTGGGTGGTGAGTATCACGGTTCCGCCCCGCGCAGCATGCCCCTGCACCTGCGCCTCCAGCGCGGCGACACCCTTGCGATCGATCGCCGTGAACGGCTCGTCGAGAATCCACACCGGATGGCGTTCCAGGTACAGCCGCGCCAGCGCGACGCGGCGCTGCTGCCCGGCGGACAGGTTCTGACAGGGTACGTCCTCGAACCCGCGAAGGCCAACCTCGGCCAGCGCGGCCCAGATGCGCTCGCGCGAAGCGGGCTCGCTCAGCGCGCACAGCCAGGCCAAATTTTCTTCCGGCGTCAGCGCCGCCTTGACTGCTGGGGCATGGCCTATGTAAAGCCGGCTCAACCGCCAGCGCTCTCGCCCCGCGCCACTGAGAACCGACTCACCGCCGTAACGCACATCCCCTGCAGCAGCCGGCAGCAGCCCGGCGAGAATCCGCAGCAGGCTGGTCTTGCCCGAACCGTTCGGGCCCGCCACCTGAAGTACCTTGCCCGGTAGCAGGGAAAAGCAGACTGCATCGAACAGTTCCCGCTGGTCGCGCTCACAGGCAAGGCTCTGAACTTCAATGGGCAGTGATTTCACGCTATCTCCACAGGGCGCGACGCTTGACCGCTTTTCTCCGGTGGGGCTGACGCTCCACACCCGCTATACTCAGGCGAAAGTACGGTCTGGCGAGCCTCGATGGGCCCGCTCGTTCTCGGGGGGCATTATACATAGAGGCCCCTGATCCAGGGCCCTGATTTATATCAACATGTGGCGCCATGACAGCCGATTTCAGCCTCCCTCCCCTTCCCAAGCCGCAGGCGACAAGCGCCCCGGGGCGAAACATCGATCCGGCAGCGCTGGCTCTGCAGTTGCTGCGGCCGATTGACGCACAGGCTCTACCGCCAGGGCAGCAGGCCTCTGCGGAGGTGGTTCGCAGCGCGCCGCAGGACAACCAGTTCGCCCTGTTGCTGCGTATTGCACGGCAGGACGGACAGGGCACGCTCGAGGTACCGGTAAGCAGCCGCCAGGCGGTGCCGGAAGGAACTCAACTGGCGGTGCAACTGGTCAACCAGACCCGACTGCTGGCGGTAGTACAAGCGCTGGCAGGGTCTGCCGGCGAGCCGGAACTGCCAATCACGCGACTGGACCCCGCGCGATTTCCGCCCGACACCCCATTATCCCTGCGGGTACTCAGTCAACAGCCCATGCCGGATGCGCAGCGCTTCGAACTGCTTGCCCGGGTGTTGCAAGGGCCGGCTTCGGGCTCGACCGTCAGCCTGCAAAGCGAGCGCGCGCTGGAACCGGGCACTCTGTTGCAGGCTCGGGTCGGCACGCAGGGCGAGCTACGGCTGACTACCGCGGCAGAGCAGCAGCGCCAGCTCGCGCTGGCACTTGGGCTGCGCGACACCCTGCAGCAGCAGGCCCCAGCGGAACGGCTGCTGCAGGGCCTGGAGCGCTTGGCAAGCGATCCGTCCACACCACAGACGCTGCTACCGGCGATTCGCCAGGTACTGATGCATGCGCCGGGCATAGCACAACTGAGTACCGAGGCCGGTGTCGCTCAGGCGATCAAGCAGAGCGGCCTGTTCATGGAGAACAATCTGGCGATGCTCGCCAATGCACTCAAGAACCGACCGGCCGTACAGGCGGCGTCCGCTGGGGAGTCCACCGTGCAACTCCCGCCGCTGAGCAAACTGGTGCCCTTGCTGGCGGGGCTTTCCACTCCGCCCGGTGCCGAGCCGCTGCCGGGAGCAGACTTCAAGATCACCCTGGTCAATCTGCTGATCAGCCTGCAACAGCACCTGCCACCAGAAACTCTGAAGATGCTTGCCCTGCCCACCGGCCCCTGGCAACAGCCAGTGATCGCCAAGCCCGGTGGCTTTCCCCTGCCCAGTCGCGCTTTGCAGGCGCTCGGAGAGACCACCGACCTCGGCGGACTCCTGCGCCTGGCGGCGGCGTTGCTCGCGCGCATACAACACCACCAGTTCCAGAGCCTGGGACAGACCCAGAGCTTTGCCGATGGCAGCAGCCAGACCGTCTGGCAGCTGGACCTTCCAATGCGCGACGGACCACAGCAGTTCAGCCATGTGCAGGTGCGCATCCAGCGTGACGACTCGCCCCCCACTCCGCGGCAGCCGGAACCGGTTCCACGCTGGGAGGTGCGGTTGGCATTCAGCCTGGGCGAGCTCGGCAACCTGCAGGCCATCGCGCGGCTCTACAAGGGCAGCGTAAGCAGCGAGTTCTGGGCTGAACAGCCGAGCACGGTGCGCCTGCTGGACGAGGAACTTGGCCAGTTGCGCGACCGTCTGCTCGCCAAGGGGCTCAGCGTGGGCGAGCTGAGCTGCCGCCAGGGCTCCCCGCCAGCTCCCCGCCAGGCAGTACAGCAGCGCTGGATCGATGAGGTAACCTGATGAAAAAGAAATCAGCCCCGCGCGAAGCCGTCGCACTGGTCTATGACGGCGACCATGCCCCTACACTGACGGCGAAGGGCGAAGGCGAGCTTGCCGAGCAGATCGTTCAGTTGGCAATGGAATACGAGG
>JAUVYN010000030.1 GCA_030603065.1 Pseudomonas sp. | reverse complement strand
TCATGCGATGGATTTCATCGGTTGAGTTCTGTACACGTTGAGCGAGCGAACGTACCTCGTCAGCCACCACCGCGAATCCCCGGCCGGACTCGCCCGCACGGGCCGCTTCGATGGCCGCATTCAACGCCAGCAAATTGGTTTGTTCGGCAATTTCTCGAATTACCCGGACTACGCCGCTGATTTCCTGGCTGTGACCTTCGAGTTTCTGCATGTGTCGAGTACAGCGCTCGATGCTGGTGGCCAGACCGGTAATGGTTTCGCTGACCACAAGTACCCGATCGCGGCCCAGGCGAGCCAGTTCGTCGGCATTGTTGGAGCGGTCACGCGTCACGGCGGTGTTGCCGGCGATATCCTGGACCGTTGCGCTCATTTCGTTCACCGCCGCAGCCACCATGTCCGTTTCACCCTGCTGCGCGGTCATTCCATCACGCACCTGGCGCATCAGACTGGCAAGCTCACCGGCGCCTCGATCCAGCTCTTCCGCGGCCATCCTGACCGACCCTACCACCTCCTGCTGAGCCGCCTGCATGGCATTGAAGGCCCGAGCCATGGAACCGACCTCGTCACGCGAGTCGGCTTTCGCGCGCAGCCGCAGATCGCCGGTTTTCTGCACTTCGAGCATCACGTCGCGCAGCGACATGATGTGCCCGGTGATGAACAGGATAAGCAGCTGGGAGACAATCAGCACACCCACCATGACGACGAATACCGCTACCGCATAGGTGGGCGCACGCTCGAACAGTAGCGTCAGATAGCTTTGGCGCTCGATGCCCAGGGCACGCATTTCGTTGTTCTGGACCTGAACCCATGCGCCGAGCAGATCAGCTTGGGAGGGCGAAAGAAGTTCGGCTGGTACCCAGAGCGGCGTATGGGTAGCCTGCTGCAGCATCGCGGAGTCAACCCGTACATTCGAAAGCCAGCGGGTAAACTGCGGCGAGGCCTGTCCGGGTTCGAGATGGCGAACCAATGGTGCGGTCAGTTCCCGGCGCTCTTCATGCAGGCTGCGCTGTTCCACCCAGAGCGCTACCAGAACCAGCAGCAGAACACTGGCGAAAGTGACCCCGTTGACTGCCCAGAATTTGTATTTCAGCGGGATGTTGTTGAGAAAAGCCATGCCTGCTCCGTGATGACAGCGACGCGAGGGTGTTGGACCGTTGCGCGGCGATTATAGGGACACCATCAGAGTTATCGGTTGATCGGTGTCAATCTTGAGGAAGTCCAACGACCTGGGCCCACGTCAGTACCTGCGCGTGCAGTCCGTTCAGGTATACTTGCTGCCTCGCAAAGGACAAGATGATGACGTTGATTCAATCTGACGCCCTATATATCGAGCAGGACGACGACCTCGCCAGATGCTGCGCCGAATGGTTGCGCCTTCCGTACGTGGCCATCGATACGGAATTCCAGCGTACCGAGACGTTCTTTCCGATTGCCGGCCTGATTCAGGTCGGTGATGGAGAGCGTGCTTACCTCATTGACCCGTTGGCAATCCGCGATTGGCACCCGCTGGTCGAGGTACTGCTCAGTCCGAACGTCATCAAGGTACTGCATTCCTGCAGCGAAGATCTGGAGGTGTTTCATCACCTCTGCGGGACCGTGCCACAGCCGCTCTTCGACACCCAGTTGGCTGCGGCTTACCTTGGCATGGAATTCTCTATGGGGTATTCCCGTCTGGTGCAGGCGATTCTCAACGTTGAGCTGCCCAAGGGCGAGACAAGGTCGGACTGGCTGCAGCGCCCCCTGAGTCCGACGCAGCTCAAATATGCGGTGGATGACGCGCTGCATCTGGCGGAACTCTACAAGGTGCTGGCGCCTCGGATAGAAGAGGCAGGCTTCACTGCCTGGCTGCTTGAGGATACGGCCGAACAATGTCGCTGTGCCGGAAGTGTCTCCGACCCGGAGACGGCTTATATGCAGATCAAGCAGGCCTGGCGCCTGAAGCCGGAAGAGTTGGCCATCCTCAAGCCCCTTGCTGCCTGGCGAGAACGTGAGGCAAGGGCGCGTGACCAGGCGCGCAACCGCCTGCTGCGCGAAGCAACGCTTTGCCCCCTGGCTCAGCGTCAGCCGGACAGCCTGCAGGCTTTGTCACGAATCGAGGACATGCACCCTCGTTCGGTTCGGCAGGACGGCGAAACCGTTCTGGAGCTCATCCGCAAAGGCGCCGAAACCCCGCGAAGCGAATGGCCGGAACGCCTGCCCGAACCGCTGCCGGCCGATGCGCAGCGTCTGCTCAAGTCGTTGAAAAAAGTAGGCCAGCGCCATGCGCAACGGCTCGGCATAGCGCCCGAGATTATGCTCAGGAAGAAGGTGCTGGAGGCAATGGTGCGTACCGGCTATCCGAATGGTCCCTACTGTCTTCCGGATGAGCTTATAGGCTGGCGGCGGACACTCATGGGCGAGGAATTGCTCGCTGTCGCCAATGGCAATCAAGGAGCCAGCAATGCAGATTGAAGTGGCGATCTATCGTAGCCGGCGCAAGCCTGGCATGTATCTTTATGTACCCAAAGGACAAAACCTGGAGGAGCTGCCAGAGCACATTCCGGTTGTGTTCGGCCCCCCCGAGCATGCCATGGATCTTGTGCTCCACGAGCAGCGCAAACTGGCTCGAGAGGACGTGCTCGAGGTGATGCGAAACCTGCAGGCCCGTGGCTACCATCTGCAAATGCCGCCGCAGGCGGAAGACTATATCCAGCACCTGCCTGACGAACTACTGTATCGAAACGATCCGATATGATCAGACCAGCAGTTCGACTGCTGGTGGGTGGCCGAGAAAGGCGGCCGGGCTCGCGCTAGCACCGTAGGCGCCGGACTGAAGCACTACCAGCCAGTCACCCGGCTCTGCACGAGGCAATTCCATGCGGTCTGCGATTACGTCAAGCGGTGTGCAGAGGGGGCCTTGGGCAGTGACCGTTTCGCTAGCCGGCTGATTGAGCCGGTTACCGATGACGACCGGATAATTCTTGCGCAGGACCTGGCCGAAGTTGCCCGAGTTGGCCAGGTGATGGTGGAGGCCGCCGTCACACATCAGAAAAGTCTGACCTCGGCTTTCTTTGCGCTCGATTATCCTGCAGACATAGTAACCGGCTTCGCCGACCAGATAGCGTCCCAGTTCCATCACCAGTTCAGTGTCAGCAAGCCAGTTCTGATGCTCGCCGAGCAACGCAGCCAATTGCTCGCCAATCACCGCCCCGTCCAGTGCCGGTTCTCCGGGAAAGTAGGGTATTCCAAGCCCACCGCCGATATTGATCGATTCGAAAGGCTGCCCCCAATGTTCTGTCAGGCGCCGAGCGAGATCGAAGGTCTGAGCGTGTGCCTGTGCCAGGGAGTCCGCCCGCAGATTTTGCGATCCACAGAAGATATGCAAGCCGCACAGACTCACAAAAGAGCTTTCCCTCAGTGTGTCTAGTAGTGCGGGGATGCGTTCGGCGTCGATTCCGAAGGGCTTCGCCCCGCCGCCCATCTTCATGCCCGATGACTTGAGCTCGAAATCAGGATTGACCCTAAGCGCAATGCGCGCGGTCATGCCTCGCTCGCATGCAATGACCTGAATACGTTCCAGTTCAGCCGGGGATTCCACATTGATCAGCACACCACTGCCGATGGCTGCAGCCAGTTCGTGATCTCCCTTGGCCGGTCCGGCAAAGCTGACCCGCGAAGGGGCGATCCCGGTATCCAGTGCCACTCGCAATTCACCGACGGAGGCGACGTCCAAGCCGTCCACCAGTTCCGACATGAGCTGGACGACTGCGGGCATTGGGTTCGCCTTGATCGCATAGTGCAGGCCGATGCGGGGTGGCAGTTGCTCGCGCAACTGACCGACACGCTCCTGTATGTGCGAACGGTCGTAGGCGAAGAAGGGCGTGCGGCCGGCTCGAAGGGTTAGACTCTCCAGCGACCAGCCATTGATCAGGAGCTCCGGGTTGGTCAGGTCAAGGCGTTGCACGGCGGCGTGGGTTTTCATGGCGCCTCATTCAAAGCGGCGCTGCGGCTGGCGCAGCGGATCGAGCAGATATGACAGGCCGTTGTGATCGATTTCCTGCATCAGGGCGAGCAGCCGGCCTATTTCTCCAGCGGGAAAGCCCTCACGGGCGAACCAGTTCAGGTAATGGCCAGGAAGGTCGGCGAGCAGACGTCCCTTGTATTTGCCATAGGGCATCTGGATGGTGACCAGACGCTTGAGGTCTTCAGGCTTCACGAGCGGTTCCGGCAGCTTTCATTCGGCGCATTATGCCTGATCGGCTCAGGGCTGAGCATCCGTATCATCGGATTGGTTGCGCGCGTCAAGCCAGTTTTCGAAGGCGCGCGCCGAAAGGGGGCGTGACAGCAGGTAGCCCTGAACTTCGTTGCAACCGAGGTTGCGAAGCGTTTCCAGCGACTCCACCGTTTCGACACCCTCGGCGACCACCCTGTATCCCAGCTCCTGGGCCATGTTGATCATCGATTTGACCAACCGCATGCTGCGCCATTCGTGGTCTATCCGGGCGACGAAGGATCGGTCTATCTTGACTACCTGAGCCGGAATCGACTGGAGATAGGCGAGGCTGCTGTATCCGGTGCCGAAGTCATCGATGGCGATTTCCACACCTGCAGCGGAAATGGCAGCGAGCTGGCGGGCTGCCGTAGCGCCCTTGCCGACCAGCGCGCTCTCGGTAAGCTCGAGTTCGATCGCAGAACCCGGGAGCATCGCTTCGTCCATGCCTTCCAGCAGTCGCGAGGCAAAGTCGTCCTCCTGAAGGTTGGCACCCGATACGTTCACCGATATGCGCAGATCGAGCCCCTGGGTATTCCAGTCAGAGGCCTGACGGATAGCGGTTTGCAGAACCCAACGGGTAAGCGGGCGGGCGAAGCGGGTCTGTTCCACTACCGGAATGAACTCGGCCGGCGGAATTGCCCCCAGCTCCGGATGATTCCAGCGGATCAGAGCCTCCGCGCCTATGCAGCGCCCGTTGGCCAGGTTTATTCGTGGCTGGTAGTGCAGGTGCAACTGTCCCGGTTGCTCGAGGGCCGCGTGGAAGTCCGCCAGCAACCTGAACTGGCGCTGCATGCGAATGTCCTGCTCCCGCGAATAGACCCCAGCGCCCAAATCGGTGGAGCGCGCGTCATGGCAGGCACTGTGCGCCATTCGAAGCACGTCTGCGGCAGAGTCATTGCCGAAGGTAAACGGTGCTATGCCAATTGCCGGACGCACCATGACCGCTGCCGCTTCGCGCGGGGTGAGGCTTAGCATGACTTCACGGAGCCAGGTTGCCTGCAGCATGGCCTCGGGTTCACTGGTGTCGGTCAGCAGATGCACGTACTGGCATTGACCGACATGATAGAGATAGCTGCCCGGTGTCATGCTGGCGGTAAGCCCCTGACTGGCTGCTCGCGACAACTCGTCCAGGTATGTCGGACCCATGACCCGCTGCAGCGATAGCATGCCCGCTACGTCCACCAGTTCAGTGAATACCGCGAAAGCGGTCTGGCCGTGGCGATCGCGGGCAAGATCCTGGAGATCCTCTCCGAGCTGGCTACGATTCGGCAGGCCGGTCAGCGGGTCTACCCGGCCGTAGGCGTATTGCAGTTCGATCTGTGACATCACCATTGCTGCCAGGTCCTGCAGCATTGCCAGCTGCTGTTCGCTCAGCTCCCGTGGCACCGTGTCGAGGATGCACATTGCTCCGAGCCCGTAGCCGTCGCGGGTCAACAGCGGAGCACCGGCGTAAAACCGGATACCTGAACTGGCCAGGAAGCTGTCTCGGTAGAAAGGCGAAGCCTGCAGATCGGGAATCAGCAGCAGCTCGCTGGTGTCAGCCACTTCACCGCAGCACGCCTTGTATCGCGGGATCTCCCAATGCTCTACACCTACCCGCGACTTGAACCACTGTCGGTCGCTGTCGGTCAGCGAAACCGCGGCGATGGGCACGGCGAATAGCTGACTGGCCATCCGGGTAATGCGATCGAAGCTTTCGCTGGGTGGCGTATCGAGCAGGTTGAGCTGCCTGAGCGCCAGGAGGCGGTTTTGCTCATAGTCCACGGGACGCTGTAGCGACATCTTTTGACCTGTACTCCGGTGACTTGCCTTTCGGGGTCTTGCTGTTTGGACTGGGGTTTTGTCGGTTTCTATCCCGATATTCCAGTATCCGAAGGCGTCCCTGCCGGAAGAAAACTGCTGCTGGACACCGACTCGAATCGCTGGCGCAGCAGGGTACGATCATACTTGCCATTGGCATTGCGCGGCAGACTATCCAGCCACACCCATGCCTGCGGCTGCATGTAGCCGGGAAGCCGGGCGCGCAACCACTCGCGCAGCTCGAGCTCACGTTCTGGATCACCCCGCAGCAGCGCCACGGGTGCCTGACCGAGCTCCGGATGACTGGCCGGGATTACCACAACCTCGTTCACCAACTGGCTGGCATGTACCACCTCTTCGATTTCCTCGGGACTGATGCGATATCCCGAACATTTGATTTGCTCGTCGATGCGCCCCAGAAAGAACAGGAAGCCGTCCGCGTCACGGTAGACCTGGTCCCCGGACCACACCACAATCTCCGGCAGCGGAAGATGCGGGGTGGACAGTGGTCGAAAACGTTGTGCGGTGCGCTCCGGATCATTCCAGTACCCCATGGATACCAGGCTGCCGCGGTGTACCAGCTCACCGGGCTCGCCCACATCGCAGAGACTGCCGTCGGCACGCACCACCAGGATCTCGGCGTTGGGGATGGCAATGCCCATCGAGCCGGGTTTGCGCTCGAGCCATTCCGCAGGGAGCCAGGTCGAGCGAAAGGCTTCGGTCAGGCCGTACATCAAAACCGGCTGTGCCTGAGGCTGGATGGCCCGCAGGCGCGCCAGAGTGGTATCCGGCAGATGGCCACCCGAGTTGGTGAAGTAGCGCAGCCTGCGACTCGCCTCTGGCCAGTCCTGGGCAGCCAACTGCTGCCAGAGCGGAGGCACGCCAGCAAGACCGGTTATGGCGTAGCGTTCGATTGCCCGGATGACATCACGGGGGGTGAGGTATTCGAGCAGCGCCACACAGGCCCCGCTGAGAAAGGCGGTGGTGAGCTGCGAAAAGCCATAGTCGAAGGACAAGGGCAGGACCGCCAGCAGGCGATCCTCGGCGGTGTTACAAAGGTAGCTGGCCACGCTTTGCGCACCGACCAGAAGATTGCGGTGGCTGACCATGACGCCCTTGGGCTTGCCGGTACTGCCGGAGGTGTAGAAAAGCGCGGCGAGGTCCGCGTCGATGGTGAGCGTGTCGGTGGGAGCTCGTGCCGGCATGTCCGACAATAGTACCGAAGGACAGGGCAGGTCCACGAGGGCGTCGCTTAGCACGACGCCTTCAAGGCGACCGCATTCCTGCAGTTCGGCCTTGAGCTGTCGCGCTCGGGCGGCACTGGTAACCAGCCAGCTGACTTCGGCATCGCGAAGGATGTGCCCCACCTGCGCCGGTTTCAGCTGCGGATTCACCGGAATGAAGACGGCGTTGGCGCGGCTTGCTCCAAAGAGCGTCACCAGGGTTTCAAACTGCTTCGGAAGATAGACAGCCACCCGCTGACCACGCTGCACGCCCAGTGCCTGCAGGGAGCCTGCGAAAGCCTCGACCCGCCGCTGCAGTTCGCCGAAACTGAGCGACTGGTCGCGCCACAGCACCGCGGGCGCGTCAGGCGTCAGCCTGCTCGCCTGTGCGAGAAGTTGGTGGACAGCCGTGAGCATCAGATCATTCGCCGCGGTAGATGCAACCGCTGGTACAGGTTTCGCGAATGGTTACCTGGCAGAGTTCAGGCAGAAGGGGCTTGAGCTCCTGCCAGATCCATTTCGCCAGCACTTCGCTGGTGGGGTTTTCCAGGCCGGGAATCTCGTTGAGGTAATTGTGATCGAGCCGGTCATAAATAGGCTTGAAGACCGCCTTGATGTCGGCAAAATCCTTTACCCAACCGGTATGCGGATCCACCGTGCCGTCGATGTGCAGTGCCACCCGGAAGGAATGCCCGTGGAGTCGCCCGCATTGATGGCCCGCCGGTACGTGCGGCAGGCGGTGGGCTGCCTCGAAAGTGAACTCCTTGAAGATCTCCACGTCGTCTGTAACTCGCTCAGGTCGAAAAGCGCGCAGTGTAACCGATACGGCAGTCTCTTATCAGCCGCCAGCGACCGGTGTCACCATTCGCGCTCCATGTTCTTCACGGAAATCTGCTCGTTGAGCGTCCAGTAGTCGTAAAGCACGCCGAGCAGAAACAGGCCGCCGGTGAAAAAGTAGATGATTGCAGTGACCCATTTCCCCAGATACAGGCGATGAGCACCGAATATTCCGAGGAAGGTGAGCAGTACCCAGGTCAGATTGAAATTGACCGGGCCGCCACGAAAGCGCCGGCTCGCCGCACGGTCCATCGACGGAATCAGGAACAGGTCCACGATCCAGCCGACGAAGAACAGGCCAAGTGTGAAGAACCAGAGTGTGCCGGTCCAGGGCTTGCCATAGTAGAAGCGGTGAGCGCCCATGAAGCCGAAGATCCAGAGCAGATAGCCGATCAATTTGCTGTGCGTGTCCGAATAGGCCATCGGGGAGTTGTCCTTTGCGCTTGCCAGGTTATGCGATACTGCGGTTAGACCATAGATGATTTTGGGAGTGTGTGCATGGGCGGCGTGACAAAACCCGGGCTGCTCGACCAGGCCCTGCAGCAGGTCGACCGATTGCGCACTGGGACCCTGCGGATTGGCGTAACCGGCTTGAGCGCTTCGGGCAAGACGACTTTCATCACCAGCCTGATCAATCAGCTCGAAAATCACCAGCGTGGCCTGTTGGCGCGACGCAAACCTTTCGATCGTCTCGAGTCCGTGCGCTGGCAACGCGAAGGGATCGATCGCCCGTTCCCTTATCTGGAATCGCTCGCGGCATTAGCGAGCACGCCGGCGCGCTGGCCCGACTCGACGGTCGATCTGTCGCGGGTAGTCATCGATCTGCGTTTTCGCACCGAGGGCTTGCTCGGCAAGCTGAAGCCGGTGCGCTCGCTGCGTATCGAAATCCTTGATTACCCAGGTGAATGGCTTCTCGATCTGCCGCTGCTGGAGATTGACTATGGTCAGTGGTGTCAACAGATGCGCAGCTGGCTGGAGGTCGAACCAAGACGTGGCATTGCCGGTCCGCTTGTAGCCAGGTTGCAGGCATTGCCGGTAGAAGCGCCCCACGACGCTGCGCTGCTCGCCGAGCTCGCCGCAGACTGGACCGACTTCCTAAGGCGAAGCCGCTCCGAGGCTGGCCTGTCGCGCAATCAGCCGGGCCGCTTCCTGTTGCCCGGCAGCGGGGTAGCCGAGCAGATGCTGCATTTCGTTCCGCTGCTGGCTGCAAATAGCCACAGCAGCGGCTCGGAGGGCAGTTGGTGGGCGGTCTGCGAAGCGCGTTTCAACTATTACCGTGACTACATTGTGCGGGGGTTTTATGCCGAGCATTTCAGCAAGCTGGAGCGGCAGGTCCTGCTGGTCGATATGCTCAGCCCGATGGACGCAGGACAGCCGGCACTCGCGGACTTGAAAGCTGCACTGGAAGCGGTGCTTGGCAGCTTTCGCTACGGTGGTAGCAGTTTTCTGTCGCGCTGGTTCAATCCGCGTATTCGGCAGCTCGCAGTGTGTGCAACCAAGGTGGATCAGGTCGTACCTGCACAGCAACGCGCCGTCCAGCGCTGCCTCGAAGACCTGGTCACCGACAGTCTGGCCGAGGTTCGCCATGGTGGGGTGCAGGTCCGTGGCTTTCCGCTGGCAGCGGTCAGGGCAGCGCGTGAAGAACAGGGTGCACTGGTAGCGGGACTGGTCGGGGAGTCCGGTTGGGTCCGTTACCAGCCCGGCAGCGTGCCCGAACATCTGCCGCTCGACATGGCGGTCGAAGGGCCGGCGCTGTTTCGTCTGCGCCCGCCGCCCGGACTGCATCGCAACGAGCCCTTTCCACATTACCGCATGGATGATCTGCTGTACTGGCTGATCGAAGGGGAGCCCGCATGAATACGCGTGACAAGACCCGCATTCTCGACAGCTGGGATGAAACATCCCCGGCAGCGGCCGCCGAGCGCAGCCGGATTCTCGGCGAAGCGCAGCTCGACGAGCGCGAGCAGCAGCTTGCTGACAGCCTGCCGCTGCCCGGTCCGATCAACGCACCGGCGACCAGTCCATGGCCCCGTCGGCTGCTTTATCTGGCATTGCTGCTGGTGGCGGCAGGGGTGCTGCGAGAGTGGCTGATCTGGACGTTGGCGGCCTGGGCCTGGACACCGCTGGCGGGGGGAGTGATGGCTCTCGTCGGGTTTTGCGCCGGTGTGGTCGGACTGCTCGGCTGGCGAGACCTGCGTCGGCAGCGGAGTCGCCTTACCGAAGTGGAACATTTGCGTGCCCAGATGCGGTTGGCGCTCCTTGAGCCGGATCATAACCTGCCGGCCGACTGGCTTGGCCGGCTGGAGGCGCTTTACGCGGACACCCCGCTGGGACCACGTTTGCGCGGAGCGTGCGCTGATCTTGATTCATCGCATAGTGCCGCGGAGGTGGCGCGGCGGCTCGATCTGCTGTTCTACCAGCCGCTCGACGCCCAGGCACGCCAACTGATCCGCCGCGAGGCGACCGGGACAGGATTACTGGTAGCGACCAGTCCCTGGGTCACCGTAGATCTGTTGTTGGTGGTCTGGCGCAATCTACGGATGATGCAGGCGGTGGCGGTCTGTTTCGGGTTGCCGATTGGTCAGCTTGGTCGTTGGCGGCTCGCCCGTCATGTGCTGCGAAACATCGCCCTGGCCGGGGGTACCGAGATGGCGATAGGTGCGCTCAGTGACAGCCTGCTTTCGGGCTTGCTGGAAAAGCTTGCCGCGCGTATCGGCCAGGGTATCGGCATAGGCCTGTACAGCGCGCGGCTTGGCCACTTCACCCTCGATCTGTGTCGCGCGGTACCCGTCGCTGATCATAATATGCTCGCCGAGGACAATCGTGGCATCATTGCCGCGATTCGTGAGCGACTGGGACGGGAAGAGCGTGGCAAAGGGCTATAAGTCGCGCCAGCGCTGGCTGCTGGAACGTTGGGCGGCAGCGAAGAAGGACGTGCTGACCGAGCGCCTGCTTGCGGTTCAGGCGCAGTTGCTGCCGGCGCGCTGGCCGGTGCGCTGCGCCCGCATGCTGTCGGTTCGTGACGGCGAGGCCGGCGCCTGGCAGCCCCGACCTGGATCCAGCAGTGCTGAACTCATGCTCCTGCTTGACCCCTTGCCGCTTTTTCAGCGTCGCTGGCTGGCGGTGCTGCTCGATGCCACTACCGCAGGCCCGGCTACGCTGATCGAAGCGCTGGAGCGGCTGCATCTGGATTGGCGCAGCCGACTGGATCCGCTTCACGGCCACCGGGAATATGCGACCCAGCTCGCGATTCTGACCCGCGTCCTGGGGCTGCAGGGGGCCGCCGAAGCCGCCTACCTGGAAAATGAACAGACGCTGCTTTCGCGGCTCGATGAACTGCTTTTCGAATCTCTGCCCATGCGCCTGAGGGCTACCATGCTGAACGATCATCAGCCGGGTGGCGGTGCCTATCTCAGCTGGTGGTACGAGCGGCTGCTGGCGCGTGCTGGTGAGCCGGGCTTCGACCTGGCCGGGATCGGCGAACAGGACTGGCCGGATATTCCACCAGCCTGGGTTGCCATCGCCTGGCTCTGCGGTCTGCGCCGTTTCGGCGGCACTCCGGCATCTGCGGCATGACGATGTATTTGGGAACGCTATGATGCTGTACGCGGTCTTGGCCGCGCAGCGAGCTTCTCCTACCATGGCTGGTTTTCGCCAATGGAATCAATAGATGAATTTTGCCGATCTGCTGCAAGCACTCGCTGAGTCGCCATCCAACGAAGTGATCGTGCCCGACACCTGGGCCCAGGGGCGTGCCGGCTACGGCGGGCTGGTGGCGGCGCTGGTATACCAGGGAATGCGCGAGCTGGTCGCAGAGGGCCGCCCGGTACGTTCACTGGCTATTACCTTCGTTGGCCCCGTAACGCCTGGAGAGCCCGTTCGGATTGAAGCCAAGATCCTGCGCGAAGGAAAGGCCGTTACCCAGATGCTGGGGCAGGCCGTCCAGAACGGAGAGGTGATGTGCATAGTTCAGGGCAGCTTCGGAGCTTCCCGCGAGTCGGCGGTCAATGTCGAGGCTGAACCCGCACCTGAAGTACGCGCGCCTGAGCAGATTACCGAACTGCCCTTCATAAAAGGCTTGAATCCCGACTTTTTGCAATATTTCTCGGTACGCTGGGCGATCGGCGATCTGCCATTCACCAACAGCCGCAAGCGAGAGATCGGTGGCTGGATGGGCTTTCGTGAGCAGGAGGGACCGCTCGACGCAGCACACATCGTCGGCCTGGTGGATGTCTGGCCGCCGGCGGTACTGCCACACTTGGCCAGAAAGGCACCCGGAAGCTCACTGACCTGGACCATCGAGTTCGTGCAGCCCCAGCCCGAGCTAAATGGCACCGACTATCTGCTCTATCAGGCGAGTATCGATCATGCCCGTGACGGCTATGGCCATACCTCAGCGCGGGTCTGGAACCAGGCAGGGGAGCTGGTGGCGATCAGTCGGCAGACCGTCGCGGTATTCGGCTGATGGCTAAGGGCGGCGCGCCACGAGCGTCGCCCGCAATGGAGCAGGGTAGCCCTCGCACGTACGTGTCGGGTCTTCCGGATCGAGGAACTCCGGCAGCGACTGAAAGCGCATCCACGGCGTACTGCGCTGCTCCTCTACTGTGGTGCGATTCAGGTCGACGCAGCGCACGTCGCTGAATCCGGCGCGCCTCAGGAAGCGTTCCAATAGCGGGACTGAAGGAAGGAACCAGACATTGCGCATCTGGGCATAACGGTCATCTGGTACCAGGCAATGCTCGGCACCGCCTTCGATCACCAGCGTTTCCAGCACCAACGTCGCTCCCTGACGCAGGCAGGCGCGCAGTTGAAGCAGGTGATCGATGGGGGAGCGGCGATGGTAAAGCACGCCCATCGAGAAAACCGTATCGAATCCGGCTGTCGGTTCAGGCAGGTCTTCAAGCGTGAAGGGCAGTAGCCAGACCGGCGCCGCAGGAAGGTAATTGCGCAGCGCCTGGAACTGGGTCCAGAACAGCAGATTCGGATCCACGCCGATTACCTGGCGTGCCCCCGCAGCCCACATGCGCCACATGTAATAGCCATTGCCGCAGCCCACATCAAGCACGCGGTGCCCTTCGAGATCCAGATGCCCGCAGACCCGGTTCCATTTCCAGTCCGAGCGCCATTCCGTATCGATATGCTCTCCAAAAAGGTCGAAAGGTCCCTTGCGCCAGGGGTGCAGCCCCATCAGTGCCCGGTGCAGAGCGGCGCGAGCGGGGTCATCGAGCCCGGCACGGCTTACCAGTCGAACCCCCTCACGGAAGTCTGGCTCGGCGTCAGGAACGGACGGAAGACCGGCAAGTGAAGCCTGCCAGCGAGGCAGGTCGCCGTGCCGACCGGCCTCGGCGAGGCGCTGCTCAAGTGCCTGGGGCAGGGCATCCAGCCAGTGCTCGAGCGGTGTACCCTCGAGGCTGCTGTATAGTTCGCGGTAATTCATCGGGCGTGCGCTATCATCGAACAGAAGTTGAGACACTGGAACCAGGTGTGTGCATGTCCGAACCCGGCCGCATGCAGCCGTTCGATGTGCGTTTCCAGAGTGTCGGGGAGCATCACGTTCTCGATCGCGGCGCGCTTCTGCGCGATTTCCAGATCGCTGTAGCCGTTGGCGCGCTTGAAGGCATAGTGCAGTGATTCGAGGCTGGACTGGGTGGCCGCGTCGGAAAACAACAGTTTTTCCGACAGAATCAGAATGCCTCCGGGTACCAGCGCATTGCGAATACGCTGCAGCAGAGCCAGGCGGCGGTCAGGCGTAATGAATTGCAGGGTGAAGTTCAGCACCACAACCGAGCAGGGCGCCAGGTCGATTTCGGTAATATCGGCGAGACTCACCTCGGCTGGTGCCAGCTCCTGAAACATCGCATCCTGAGCCTGGAGATATTCGCGACAGCGCTCGACCATTGCCTCGGCGCTGTCGATGGCGTGGACCTTGCAGTTACTCGCCTTGACCTGTCGTCGGATCGACTGGCTGGCGGCGCCCAGCGAGCAGCCCAGGTCATATACAAGCGTGTCAGCCTGTGCATAATGTGCCGCAATCAGGCCTATGCTTTCGACAATCGTCGGGTAGCCCGGTACCGAGCGTTTGATCATGTCGGGGAAGACCCTGGCGACGTGGTGATCGAACACGAAATCGGCAACTTGGGGTTGGGGAGTGGCGAACAGGTTGTCGATGTCCGACATGGTGGATCCGCAGGTTTGAAAGTCGGAATTCTACCGCATTACTCTGCTTGGGCGCATCTGAGGAACCTGTTCGCTGAAAGCCAATAGTTCGTCAAACGTTATCGTGCTATTGAGCTGCTGGTATTTTCTTGACGATACTATGTTAAGGTTTGCTTGCCGACAGCGTAATGGCGTAATGATATTCTGTCGTCGCAACAGAACTCTTAAATTTCCAAGTGCAAGGAATGCACGTAAGGCTCAAGGGCGATCTCGTCGTTGCTTACCAGAAGGAGAGAAGGTTATGGCACTCAAACGCCGCGTCGTATTCGGGGCCGCCTCGTTGGCGGCCTTTTGCGTTGGAGCCGCAAATGCCCAGTCACTCGGCGAGATCCGACTCGATTCTTCCCTGAATCAGCCACTTTCGGCACGCATTGCCATCGAGGGTGGGACAAATGTTTCAGTCTCCGACGTGCTGGTTTCGCTCGCGACGCCTGAATCCTTCGCTCAGGCGGGAATCGACCGTCCGCACTTTCTGACCAGTTTGCGTTTCGTGCCAGTCATGGAAAACGGGCGACTCACGGTTCGCGTGGAGTCCAGTCAGCCGGTGCGTGAGCCATACCTCAATTTCCTGGTCGAGCTGCGTAAGCCCAATGGCCGAATGCTGCGCGAATATACGGTACTGCTGGATCCTCCGTTCTATGCCGAAGGTATCTCTACAACACCTGCCAACGTTTCTTCAGGCGGAGCAGTGCAGTCCCGGCCTACCGATACCGCTCAGCCCACCAGGCCCTCGGCGCCGCGCTCATCGAGCGTCGCTCCAGCCTCGATGGAGCCGACGAGTAACCTGCCCGATATCAGCCCTGTGCCGGGTGCACCGACCTACCTTACCGTTGCGGGTGATTCGCTTTGGGCAATCGCCGCGCGCACCAGGCCAACTGAAACTGTCGGAATCCGAGATAGCATGCTCGCCATCCGGGCGCTCAACCCGGATGCATTCATTAATGGCGATCTAAACCGGCTGAAAGTTGGGCATGAGTTGATCCTTCCAACGGCCGCGCAGCTTGGAGACCAGGGTGCATCGATCGCTTCTACCCAAGAGAACGCAGTCGAGCGGGTCGCAGGCCAAAGCCTTGAAACTGCCGCGCCCAGTGCAGCTGAGCTGGCGGGAGAGGCTGGTGAACAACCTGTAGCGAGGTCCGCTTCGCCCGACCCAATCAATCAACCTGGCCCAGGTGGGCGGTTGCGCATCGAAGAGCCCCCACTATCTGCTGCCGAGCTTGCGAACGAGCAGTTGGCCGCCAGGCTCCAATCCCTGGAGATGCGGTTTGCCGAATTGCTTGATGAACTGGAAACGCGTAACGCGCAAATTGCCACTCTTCAAGCAGAGCTCGAGATTCACAGCCAGGCCCAGCAACTGCCGATAACGGTAGACGCGCAGAGCCAGGACGAGTCTGCTCCGGCTGCCATCGCCAGAGCCCCGGGCGACGCGTCTTCGGAGCTGACCGAGGCTGCGGCAGGGAGTGTCCCAGCCAATCCGCCAGTTGCGACGCCCCCTGAAGAGCCCGCTTTCCCCAACGCCTGGTGGTTTGCATTCCTTGCAGCGGGAGCATTGTCGCTTGGATTGATTGTGGCTCGGGTACGTTCGAATTCTCGCAAACAGGATGCGCTCATCGAGCATGATGAGCTGGAGGCGGCGGCTGTCACGTCAACCGCTACTCGAAAATCGTTTGCTCCCGTCGCGCCGGAACTGGCCAGGAGCAAAACGGTAGACTCGCTTGACGGTGCGGAGCTCTATGTGACCTACGGCCGTTTCGCAGAAGCGCGCGCGATGCTGGACAAGGCTATTCAGGAAGATCCTTCTCGGCTGGATCTGCGTTACAAGCAGCTTCGAGTGCTGGCTGAGTTGGGTGATGTTGCTGCCTTCGAAGTGCAGAGGCAGGCGACTATCGACCTCGGCGGCAACCCGGAGCGCATTGATGGCCTTCGCAACCGTTTCCCGGTAGGGCGTACCGAAGATCGAAATGTCGACACGGTCGAGAAGGTTGATGGTCTGCAGCCGATTCTGGGCGAGGAGGATCTGGACAGCATCTACGATGATCAGACCCCCGCACCGGATACCGGCAGCCAGTTGAATCTGAACGACTTTACCCTTGATCCAGACTGGGATCTGATTGAAGGTCTCTCTCCAGCTCCGCGCAAGAACAAGGACGGCGGTGCGGAAATCATTGATGATGACTTCGAAACGAGTCTGCATGAGTTCCCGGAGGTGGAAGAGCTCGAAGACGACGCTAGGCATTTTGGGGATGAGCGTAGCGATTCCCGCAAAACCTAGGATACGCGTACAGGAATGCATCAAAGAAAAGGCGACCTGCGGGTCGCCTTTTTCATTTCGGTCAGTCGAAGAGCCGCTTGGCTACATCGCGGAAATGGCTGGCGAAATGCACCGTAATGCCATCGCTCAGGTAGTCCGGCAATTCTTCGAAGTCGCCGCGATTTGCTTCCGGCAGGATGAGCTCGAAGATGCCCTGGCGCCGTGCCGCAATAACTTTCTCGCGGATTCCGCCGACGGGTAACACCTGACCAGTCAGGGTAATCTCCCCGGTCATCGCCAACCCGACGCGCGGGGCCTGGCTACGCGCGAGCGAGAGCAGCGCGCTGGCGATGGTGATACCCGCGCTTGGGCCATCCTTCGGCGTGGCGCCCTCCGGTACATGCAGGTGTACAAAAGCTTCGTCGAAAAAGCTGCGGTCTGCCTTGTAGCGCTCGAGGTTCGCGCAAATGTAGCTATAGGCGATCTCCGCGGACTCCTTCATGACGTCGCCAAGCTTGCCGGTCAGCTTGAACCCCCGGTTCAGCGTGTGTATCCGCGTGGCTTCCACCGGAAGTGTGGCCCCGCCCATGGAGGTCCAGGCCAGGCCGGTGATGATGCCAATCCCCTTCAATGTCTTTTCCTTGCGGAAGGCCTGAGGCCCGAGCAGGGCGGGCAGGTCTGCCGGACGAATGCTCAGCTTGTCTTGCTGACCTTCGATCAGGCGCATCACCGATTTGCGGACGATTTTCGCCAATTGCTTTTCAAGGTTGCGCACACCCGCCTCGCGGGCATATCCCTCGATGATTTCGCGTAGTGCCTTGTCAGAGATCTTCAATTGGCTCTTGCGCAAGCCTGCCCGCTCCAGCTGACGCGGCCACAGATGGTGCTTCGCGATGGCGAGCTTTTCCTCCGCGATATAGCCGGCCAGCCGGATCACGTCCATTCGATCGAGCAGGGGGCCGGGGATGCTGTCCAGGGTATTGGCGGTACAGACGAAGAGCACCTTGGACAGGTCCAGGCGAAGATCCAGGTAATGGTCGAGAAAGTCGCTGTTCTGTTCCGGATCCAGGGTTTCCAGCAGGGCTGACGCGGGATCGCCCTGATGACTGGCGCCGAGCTTGTCTATTTCGTCTAGCATGATCACTGGGTTCATCACGCCGACCTGCTTCAGGGCCTGAACGAACTTGCCGGGCATCGCGCCGATATAGGTCCGGCGATGCCCCTTGATCTCTGCTTCGTCGCGCAGGCCGCCTACGCTGAAACGATAGAACGGGCGGCCCAGGCTTTGGGCGATGGACTGGCCGATGCTGGTCTTGCCTACGCCGGGCGGACCAACCAGCAGGATGATCGAGCCGGACACCGAGCCCTTGTATGCGCCGACGGCGAGAAACTCCAGGATGCGCTGCTTGACGTCGTCAAGCCCCTGATGATCACGGTCGAGCACCTTGCGCGCATGGGCGAGATCCAGCTTGTCCTGATGGGTCACGCCCCAGGGGATGGACGTCGCCCAGTCGAGGTAATTGCGGGTGACCGAGTATTCGGGTGAGCCGGTTTCGAGGATGGACAATTTGTGCAGTTCTTCCTCGATGCGGGAAAGCGCAGCTTCGGGCACCTGGCGGTCAGCCAGGCGCTCTCGGAACTGATCAATGTCCGCCGTACGATCGTCCTTCGAGAGACCCAGCTCCTTCTGAATGACCTTGAGCTGCTCCTTGAGGAAGAACTTGCGCTGATGTTCGCTGATGGTTCGATTGACCTCGGCACTGATCTCGCCCTGCAGGCGCGCGACGTCGATCTCCTTCTTCAGCAGTACCAGCACCTTTTCCATGCGGCGCAGCACGGGAATGGTATTGAGCACATCCTGTAGCTCCTGTCCGCGAGCAGAGGTCAGCGCTGCGGCGAAATCGGAAAGCGGTGAGGGCTGATTGGGGCTGAAGCGATTCAGATAGTGCTTGAGCTCCTCGCTGTACAACGGATTGAGGGGCAGCAACTCCTTGATCGCATTGATCAAAGCCATTGCGTAGGCGCGCACCTCGTCTCGTTCGTCGGCAGCTGCTTCGGGATACTCTACTTCGACCAGATAGGGCGGCTTGTGACTGAGCCACTTGGTGATTCTGACGCGTGTCAGGCCCTGGGCAATGAACTGAATCTTGCCGTCCTCACGCACCGCGTGATGGATGCGAACCGCGCAGCCAGTGTCGGGAATCTGCTCGGGGTCCAGCACGCCGGATTCATCGAGTGGCGTCTCGATGTAGTAGAGCGCCAAAGCGTGCATGGATGTCCGCGCCACCTGATCGATGGTCTCGGCCCATGGCGTCTCGTTTACCACTACCGGCATCACCTGGGCCGGGAAGAAGGGTCGGTTGTAAATCGGCAGCAGATGCAAGCGGTTCGGAAGCCTCTGATTGGGCAGCGCCAGCCCAGTACCGGACATGGCTGTCTGATGCTCGTCGCCATCGATGAATTCGGTCTCGGAATGTTCAGTCATTCTGTTTCCTTGCGTGCGATTCGGAGGAGGCATTCGCCTATGACAGAAAGATGGAGCCGAAAGTCAGGATTTCAATGTCGGCGCTATTCACACCCACGCTGAACCCCCGACTCGTCATCTACCTTATTGTGGTCTAGCTTGAAGGGATGAGCCCGGCTCGATCCGTTCAGCAAGGACCAACCAGGATGTTCAAAGCCAGCGAAGTATTAGAGGGTCGTTTTCTTTCCAGCGCCCCGGAAGCCTTCCTAGCCACGCTCAGCGCGAACTACGCGGTAGCGGAGGATGCGTATCTGCGCGAACTGCTCGCGCTGGCTTCGCCGGCGGACCCGGAAGCCCTGTCGGCACGGGCAAGGAGCCTGATACTTGACGTGCGGCGTCGCGACAATGCGGTAGACAGCATCGATGCACTACTCCAGCAGTACAGCCTGGATACGCAGGAAGGCATCATGCTGATGTGTCTGGCCGAGGCGCTATTGCGCGTACCCGATTCAGACACCGCCGATGCGCTGATCCACGACAAGCTGAGCGCCGCCCAGTGGGACGCGCATCTGGGCAAGAGCGAGCACACGCTGGTAAATGCCGCCGCATGGGGTCTCGTCATGACTGGCCGTGTGGTCAACCTGGACCGTAGCGCCGAAGGATCTCCGGGTACCGTTCTCGGCAGACTGATAAAACGCAGCGGTGCGCCGGTCATTCGCGGTGCCATGATGCAGGCCATGAAAATCATGGGCCGCCAGTTCGTGCTCGGTCGCAATATCAGGGAAGCACTGAAGAAGGGCAAGCCACAGCGTGACCGAGGCTATACCTATTCCTTCGACATGCTGGGCGAGGCAGCCCTTACGCGTGACGATGCGGCAAAGTACCTGAAGGACTATCAGCAGGCGATCGAAGCGGTTGCCAGTGACACCTATCGAGGCGACAGACCGCGTCCGGCGATTTCGATCAAGCTTTCGGCGTTGCACCCGCATTACGAGCCGGCGCGCGAGGAGCAGGTCCTCGATGAACTGGGTGAGACCCTGCTGGCGCTGGTGCGACAGGCTCGCGCGGGTAACGTCAATATCACCATTGACGCGGAGGAGGCCGATCGACTCGAGCTTTCGCTAAAGCTCTTCGTGAAGGTCTACAGGCATGCTGACGTAAGTGGCTGGGGAGGGCTGGGGCTGGTCGTGCAGGCGTACTCCAAGCGTGCGTTGCCGGTACTCTGCTGGCTGACTATGCTGGCTCGCGAACAGGGTGACAGCATTCCGGTGCGGTTGGTCAAGGGCGCTTACTGGGACAGCGAGATCAAGCTGTGCCAGCAGGCCGGACTGGAGGGATATCCCGTTTTCACCCGCAAGGAATCGACTGATGTTTCCTATCTGGCCTGCGCGCGCTTTCTACTTAGCCCCCTGACCCTGGACCTGCTTTACCCGCAATTCGCCACCCACAACGCCCACACGGTGACCTGTATTCTCGACATGGCCGGAGATCGGGCATTCGAGTGTCAGCGCCTGCACGGTATGGGTGATGCGCTTTACGACGTAGTCATCGAGCAGGTCGGATGCCCGGTTCGCATCTATGCGCCGGTAGGCGCGCACCGTGACCTGCTGCCCTATCTGGTGAGGCGCCTTCTCGAAAATGGTGCGAACTCGTCCTTCGTTCACAAACTGGTCGATCCCAGAGTGCCGGTCGAATCCCTGATCAGGCATCCTGCCTTGGTGCTGCGTGGACATGCGCAGTATGCCAACCCGCGCATTCCACTACCCACGGCGATCTACGGCGCCGGTCGAGTGAATTCCCGCGGAGTGAATCTGAATGTGCTGTCGCAATGGGCGCCCTTCAAGGAGGAGCTTGATAGCCAACTGCGGCGCAGTTGGCAGGGCGCACCGCTGGTTGATGGAAGACAGCTTGAAGGGCAGGCGGTGGCGGTAATGTGTCCTTATCAGCGTGCACATAGGATCGGCACCATCGTCTGGGCCACCCCTGAGCAGACCCGCGAAGCGATCAGCCTGTTGTCAGCGGCCTTTCCTGCCTGGAACGCGACTCCCGTCGATCGCCGCGCGGCCGTCCTCGAGCGCACTGCCGATCTTCTCGAAGCTCACATGGTCGAACTGATCGCTCTTTGTACCCGGGAAGCGGGCAAGAGCCTGCAGGACGGGATAGACGAGGTCCGCGAAGCGGTGGACTTCTGTCGCTACTATGCAGCTCAGGCCCGTCAGCGCTTCGCGGTCATAACGCTTCCAGGACCGACTGGCGAGAGCAACGAGCTTTATCTGCAGGGGCGCGGAGTCTTCGCCTGCATCAGCCCCTGGAACTTCCCGCTGGCGATCTTCCTCGGGCAGGTTTCCGCAGCACTGGTCTGTGGTAACACGGTAGTCGCCAAGCCTGCGGAACAGACCAGCCTTGTAGCGGTGCGCTGCGTTGAACTGATGCTGGAAGCCGGTCTGCCACCGAAGGTGCTGGCACTGCTGCCGGGCGACGGTGCCCGGGTGGGCAGCGTGATCACCTCGGACCCGCGCATAGCTGGCGTTGCCTTTACCGGGTCGACGCATACCGCGCATTTGATCAATCGGGCGCTGGCGGCGCGCGATTCGGCGATCGCCCCCTTGATTGCGGAGACCGGCGGGCAAAACGCGATGCTGGTGGACTCGACCGCGCTCCCGGAGCAGGTCATTCGGGACGTGGTGCATTCGGCTTTCACCAGTGCCGGGCAACGCTGCTCCGCACTGCGCGTGCTGTTCATACAGGAAGACATTGCCCCTCGGGTGCTGGAACTGCTCAAAGGGGCGATGACGGAACTGCATATCGGTGATCCGAGCCGTCGAGATGTGGACCTTGGACCGGTGATCGACGATGATGCGCTCCGCGGCTTGCGCGAGCACGTGGAGCGGCTGCGAGGCGAGGGCCGGCTGATCGCCGAGACGCCCATGCCAGATGGCCTGGACGGTCACTTCATCGCGCCCGCAGCGTTCCGGCTGGACAACATAAACCAGCTGGATCGCGAGCATTTCGGGCCGCTGCTGCATGTGATCACCTGGAAGCATCACGAGCTGGATCGAGTGATCGACGACATCAACGCCACCGGTTTCGGCCTCACGCTCGGCATTTACAGCCGCAATGAGCGTACCGCCAGGCATATCGACGGTCGGGTGCGCATCGGCAACGTCTACGTGAACCGCAACCAGATTGGCGCGGTGGTGGGCGTGCAGCCCTTTGGTGGGCAGGGGCTCTCCGGCACCGGACCGAAGGCCGGCGGACCGCACTACCTGCTGCGTTTCGTCACCGAACGCACCCGCACCATCAACACCACGGCGGTAGGTGGCAACGCCAGCCTGCTTGCCCTTGGAGACGACGAAGCCTAGGTTTCGCAGCTATCGGGGATCCGTTCCCGGTTGTGCTCTGCAGGATGCGGTGCACGCCAATAACCAGAAATCTGGGCCAGGACGGCCTGTCAACAACAGAGAAACGTGCCATGACGGACAACTTGGGAATAGTCACACTGACCTTTGCGGTCTACATCCTCGTGATGCTGGGAGTGGGCTTTATCGCTTACCGTCGTACGACCGATCTTTCGGACTACATCCTCGGCGGGCGTTCACTCGGACCGGGGACCGCGGCTCTTTCGGCAGGTGCTTCCGACATGAGCGGCTGGCTGCTGCTGGGTCTGCCAGGCTATGCGCTCCTGGCCGGCTACGAGGCCACGTGGATCGCGCTGGGACTGCTTGCGGGAACCTATCTCAACTGGCTCATCGTGGCACGTCGGCTCCGGCTGTACTCCTTCGCGGTGAATGATTCGCTCACGTTACCAGCCTATTTCGAGTTCCGCTTCGAAGATCACAGTCGCCTGCTGCGGGTTATCTCCGCGGTATTCATCCTGCTGTTCTTCCTGTTCTACACCAGTTCCGGACTGGTCGCTGCGGGCAAGCTGTTCGAAAGTACTTTCGGTCTCGATTACCAGTGGGCGGTGATAATCGGCACCGCGCTTATCGTCTCCTACACCTTCTTTGGCGGATTCCTGGCTGTCTCCTGGACCGACGTAATTCAGGGCCTGCTGATGGCGGCTGCGTTGATCATCGTGCCGATCATTGCTCTGAATCAGATGGGCGGAGCAGGGGTGGCCCATGCTGCCATGGAAGGCGCCAACCCGAATCTGTTGACCTTCTTCACTGATGCGGAAGGCGCTCCCCTGGGCACGATCGCCATTATCTCCCTGCTTGGCTGGGGTCTTGGTTATTTCGGTCAGCCGCACGTACTGGCGCGCTTCAAGGCGATCGGTAGCGCATCTGCCCTGCCGGCCGCGCGTCGTATCGCTACTACCTGGACAGGCGTCTGCCTGGGCGCCGCGCTGATCACTGGCTGGGTCGGTATCGGCTTCTTCGGTGAGGCCGGGCTGGCCGACGCCGAAACGGTGTTCCCGGCACTGATTCAGGCGCTAATGCATCCTGTGGTCGCTGGCATCCTGCTTGCGGCAGTACTGGCTGCGATCATGTCCACCGCGGATTCGCAGCTGCTGGTGTCCTCTTCGGCGCTGGCCGAAGACTTCTACAAGGCGCTGCTGCGCCGTGATGCGTCTCAGGAACAGCTGGTATGGGTAGGGCGGTTCGCCGTGGTCGGGATCGCCATCGTCGCGCTGTTGCTTGCGCTCAATCCGGAGAGCACGGTGCTGGGACTGGTGTCCTACGCCTGGGCCGGCTTCGGTGCAGCATTCGGTCCGGCGATTTTGCTGTCCCTGTTCTGGAAGCGGATGAACCGCAATGGGGCGCTCGCCGGTATCGTGGTTGGCGGCCTCACCGTGGTCATCTACAAGCAGATCGATACGATCGGCCTGTACGAGATCATCCCGGGGTTCATCCTTGCGACAATTGCCATCGTGATCGCCACGCTGTTGTCCCCAGAACCTTCGGCACAGGCACAGGCGACCTTCGACAAGGTAGCCACTGACCGCAGCTGAGCTCAAGCAACGCTCGTTGCGCAGACGGCAACAGTCTTTTCCGGACTGGTTGCTTGTCTGTAGTGGTGTGATCCCGTCTAATACGGACTGACGCGTCAGTCCGTATTAGAGGTTCCATGCCGAGCTCCCCGGAAAATACCCCCAAACGCCAGCGGAAGTGTGCCGATGAGCGTCGCGAGGATATTCTTTGTGCGGCGGTCAAGGTTTTCGCCGAGCAGGGTTTTCGCTGTGCCGACGTTCAGCAGATCGCCGATCTTGCCGGCATCGGCAAAGGCACCGTCTACCGTTTCTTCGCCACCAAGGAAGAGCTGTTCAAGGCGGCGGTCGATGATGCCATGCGTAGTCTGACCAGTCAGGTAGATGGTGCAGCGGAGGGCGTCGAAGATCCGCTGCAGCGCCTGCGCCTTGGTTTCAAGGCCTATATGGCGTTCTTTCAGGCCTGTCCCGAGATCATTGAACTATTCGTGCATGAACGGGCCGAGCTGCGCGGTACGGCCAAACCGCTTTATTTCGTCTATTCCGAAGAGCGCCGCGGGGCCTGGCTGGCCGTGGCGCAGCGGCTCATCGATTCCGGCCGCACGCGTATTTCCGATCCTGAATTGTTGCTCGACGCAATAGGGCACCTGAGCTATGGCGCGGTACTGGTCAACCGCATCTCCGGTCGCAATCAGCCCCTTGACGAGGCTGCGGATGACTTTCTCGATGTGCTGTTCAACGGGATCTGCAAATCGAGCTGATGGCGCGCCTTCTCAGGCTCAGCCTAATGAACCAAACAAATGAAACCATGGATTCCCAGATGATCAAGCAGGCTACTATTCAAACCGCGCTAGGCGGCGTCTCTTTTCGGCGGCTGGTTGGCCTGGCCGCGCTGGCGAGCCTGCTCGCTGCCTGTGGCAATGACGAGGCCGGAGGCGGGGGCAATGGCGGGCAAACGGAGCGTCCTCCTGCGGTGGTGTCGGTGGTGCAGGTTGATCCGGCTTCTGCAGACCTGATCCAGGAGTATCCCGGGCGTGTCCGCGGTGCCCGTGAGGTCGAGGTTAGAGCGCGCATTTCCGAGGTCATCCTCGAGCGCAACCACGAAGAGGGATCCGAGGTGGAGGAGGGGGCGGTGCTGTTTCGCCTTGATCCGATCCCGATGCAGATTCAGCTCAGGCAGGCCGAGGCGGCGCTCGCCAATGCCCAGGCAGAACTGCGTCAGGCCGAGCGCGACTGGGAGCGCGCTCAGCAGCTGCACGAGCGCGGTGCCCTGAGCACCAGCGAGCGCGATCGATCGCTTTCGCAGGTCGAACTGACTCGCGCCGGGCTGGCGCAGGCGCGGGCCCGGGTCGAAGAGGCCAAGGTCAATCTGTCCTACACAGAAGTCCGCGCCCCGCTGGCGGGTTCCACCAGCCTCGAAGTGCTGCCGGAAGGCAGTCTGGTCGAGCCCGGCAGCCTGCTCACCACTATCATCAAGCAGGACCCGGTACACGTCACCTTCGCTCTGCCGGAGCGTGACGCCGCCATTCAGCGCGCTGCACGACTGGGTGACAGTACGCTCAATGGCAGCGTCTCGCTGATCCTCGCGGACGGCTCACAGTACCCGCTTACCGGCCATGTCGATTTCACCTCCAGCAGCATCGACAACGCCACAGGTACCGTGACCTTGCGAGCAGTATTCGATAATCCGGATCGGCAACTGATCCCCGGCCAGTTCGTACGGATCCGCACGGTATTGCGCCGTTTCGAAAACCAGTTGATGGTGCCGGTGCAGGCGATCGGAGCCGATGCGCGTGGTGCCAACCTCTATGTTGTGAATCAGGAATCCCGCGCCGAGCTGCGCCAGGTCGAACTCGGCGCGCTGGTCGGCAATCTGCAGATTGTTACCGCCGGTATCGAGGCGGGCGAGCGTGTCGTGGTCAACGGCCAGGTGGGTTTGCAGCCCAATGCGCCGGTACGCATAGCCGAGGCCAATGGCACCGGCAGCAACGCCGCTCAGGGGGAGTAACCGATGTTTCAGTTCTTCATCGATCGACCGATCTTCTCCACGGTCCTGTCGATCCTCATCCTGATCGGTGGCGGGGCCTCCCTCTACCAGCTGCCGGTCGAACAGTATCCGAACGTGGTGCCTCCGCAGATCGTGGTTTCCGCCAACTTCCCGGGCGCGAGCGCTCAGGTCATTGCCGACACCGTTTCTGCACCGCTGGAACAGGCGATCAACGGCGTGGATGACATGCTTTACATGGAATCCTACAGCGCCGATTCCGGTGCCATGCAGTTGACCGTGTATTTCCGAATCGGCACCGACCCGGATCAGGCGACCATCGACGTCAACAACCGAGTGCAGCGCGCTACCGCGAGACTGCCGCAGGAGGTGCGCGATCTGGGCGTGCAGGTCCAGGCTCGTTCGACCTCCATTCTGCAGGTAATCACGCTGTCTTCGGCTACCCAGCAGATGGGCACGCTGGATATCAGCAACTACGCTTTGCTCAATGTGCTTGATGAGCTGGTGCGTCTCCCGGGGGTGGGTGATGCGGCATTGTTTGGAGCCCAGGATTACTCCATGCGGATCTGGCTGCGGCCGGACAAGCTGGCCGAGTATGGGCTCACGCCAGGTGACGTAGCCGCCGCGCTGCGCGAGCAGAATGCCCAGTTCGCAGCGGGACGCATCGGCGCCCAGCCTGCGCCACCGGGTCAGGCATTCACCTACAGCGTCAGCACCCCTGGGCGGCTGGTACAACCAGAGGATTTCGAACGGGTCATATTACGCAGCGATGAAGATGGCCGTACCCTTCGGCTTGGGGATGTCGCCCGCGCTGAACTCGGTGCCCAGAGCTATGACTTCTCTGCAACCTTCAACGCCAAGGCGGCGGTCCCTATCGGTATCTACCTGCAGCCAGGTGCCAACGCACTGGACACTGCCCAGGCCGTACGTGACGCGATGGCGGACATCTCCCAGCGCTTCCCGGGCGACCTGGTTTTTGACATCCCTTACGACACTACGCGTTTTATCGATGTGTCGATCCGTGAGGTGGTGATTACCTTCCTGCAGGCGCTCGCACTGGTCGTACTGGTGACCTTCCTGTTCCTGCAGCACATGAAAGCGACGCTCATCCCGCTGGTAGCCATCCCGGTTTCGCTCATCGGAACCTTCGCCGGGATGCAGTTGATGGGCTTCTCGATCAACCTGCTGACGCTGTTCGGCCTGATTCTCGCGATCGGGGTGGTCGTGGACAACGCGATCATCGTTATGGAGAACGCCGAGCGACTGATGAAGGAAGAGGGATTATCCAGCTACGAGGCAGCGAGCAAGACCGTACGCCAGGTATCCGGAGCAGTGGTCGGTTCGACGCTGGTGCTGGTTGCCGTGTTCGTGCCAGTCGCCTTTCTCGGTGGTCTGAGCGGGGAACTCTATCGGCAGTTCGCCGTTACCATCGCCGTGTCCGTCGCACTGTCAGGTGTGGTCGCGCTGACGCTCAGCCCGATGATGTGTGCCCTGCTGCTCGATCGCGAACAGACCGAGCCTTCACCGGCCTTCGCCTGGTTCAACAACGGTTTTGATCGGCTCACGGACGGTTTTGCGAGTGTGGTGGGCTGGATGCTCCGCCACGCACTCATCACCCTGCTGTTGTTCATGGTGCTGATCGGCTCGACGCTGTTCCTGATCAACCGCATGAGCGGCGGTCTGGTCCCGCAGGAAGACCAGGGCTTCCTGTTGACGGTATTCCAGTTGCCTCCGGTATCTTCCCTCGAGCGTACCGAATCGGTCCGTGAAGTGGTCAGCCAGAACATCGTCGACATGGACGAAGTGCGTGGCATCACCGCCTTTGCCGGCTTCGACATTCTGAATCGTGGTCTGCGAACCAATACTGGTGTCGGCTTCATCAGCCTCATTGACTGGAAGGACCGCACCGGGCCTGACCAGAGCGCCCAGGCCATCGCCGGGCGCATCATGGGTATGGGGGCTGGCATCCAGGAGGCCAACGTGCTGGCGTTCGTTCCGCCACCGATCAATGGTCTGTCGCTGACTGGCGGAGTCGAGGGCTATCTGCAACTGCGTGGCAACAGCGACCCGGTAAGGCTCAAGGCCGAAGCAGACCGACTTGTGGCGGCTGCGCGAGAGCGTCCTGAGCTTGCCAACGTGCGGGCTGCCGTGGACGTCGGCGTGCCGCGCTTCAGCGCACAGGTGGATTGGGACAAGGCCAAGGCGATGGGGATTTCGATCAACGATATCTTCACCACCATGCGCAGCACTTTCGGTTCGTTGTACGTGAACGACTTCACGCTGCAGGGCCGCAACTGGCAGGTCAATGTCCAGTCCGAAGGGGAGTTTCGTAGTCACCCGGACGATATCCGGCGGGTATTCGTGCGCTCGGCGAGTGGCGAGATGGTGCCGCTCAACGCCATCGTCACTCTGGAGCAGACCCAGGGTATCGATGCGGTAAGCCGTTTCAACCTCTATCCGGCCACCAAAGTGACTGCTGATCCGGGGCCGGGCTACAACACCGCCGATGCACTGGCAGCGCTGCAGGAAATCGGTCGCAACGATCTGAGTCCTGAAGCCCAGCTTGGCTGGGTAGGTGAAGCCTATCAACTGGTCGACTCCGCCTCTGCAGGCGGGATTGCCTTTGCTCTTGGGATCCTGATGGTGTTCCTGATCCTCGCCGCCCAGTACGAACGCTGGAGTCTCCCGCTGGCGGTAGCCACTGCGATTCCCTTCGGTGTCTTCGGCGCTGCGGTCGCCTCGATGCTCAGGGGCTTCCCCAATGATATCTACTTCCAGGTGGGCCTGCTGGTGTTGATCGGACTGGCGGCGAAGAATGCGATTCTCATCGTCGAGTTCGCTGCGCAGAACCGCAAGGAAGGCATGACTCCTTTCGATGCAGCCATGACTGCGGCTCGCCAGCGTTTCCGCGCGATCATGATGACTGCGCTGACCTTCATCATCGGCAGTCTGCCCCTGGCCATCAGTACCGGCGCAGGTGCGGTGAGCCGGCAGGAGATTGGTACAGTGGTGGTCGGGGGCATGATCGCCGCAAGTACCCTGGCACTGATCTTTGTTCCGGTGTTCTACATGTTGCTGGAGCAGAGGGGCTTTCGTTATCGGGCAGAACCTGCGCCAGAACCTGTGCAAAAGGCTGCCGAATAAGCTTTCAAGAGGTCGATAAAAAACCCGCTCCGGCGGGTTTTTTATCGACCGGAGCGCATCAGGCTTCGCGCTGGTCCAATACCGCAAGCAGGAAGCTGTATTCTTCGGCCAACTCGCGAATCGCCTGATAGCGTCCGCTCGATCCACCGTGCCCGGCGCTCATCTGTGTGCGTAACAGTAGAGGGTTCCGGTCAGTTTTCAGATAGCGCAGCTTGGCCACCCATTTGGCGGCTTCCCAGTACTGCACGCGCATGTCGTGATAACCGGCGGTCACGAACAGGGCTGGATAGTTCTGCTCGCGTACCTGCTCGTAGGGCGCATAGGATCGGATGCGCTCCGCCACCTCGGGATCGTTTGGGTCGCCCCATTCTTCATATTCACCGATGGTCAGCGGCAGGTCGGGGTTGTTCATGGTGTTCCACACATCCACGAAGGGAACATCTGCCACGGCGGCCGCGAACAGCTCCGGCCGCTGATTGACGACGTTGCCGACCAGCAGCCCACCGGCACTGCCGCCGGCGATCACCAGCCGATCCTGGGTGGTGAGCTGCTGTGCGAGCAGGTATTCCGCGCAGGCGATGAAATCGTCAAAGGTATTGTGCTTGTGTTCCATCTTGCCGGCCTGGTACCAGGCCTCGCCCATATCGCCGCCTCCACGAACGTGCGCGATCGCAAAGATCCAGCCCCGATCAAGCAGCGATAGCCGAGCGTGGGAGAACCAGGGGTCCATGCTTGCGCCGTAGGCGCCGTAGCCATACAGATACAGCGGAGCGGGGGAGTCGAATGCAGCGGGTCGCGCCACCAGGCTGATCGGTACGCGTGTGCCGTCCGGCGCAGTCGCCCACTCTCGAAGCACCGCGTAATCCGCTGGGTCGAATGGGCCCTCCACCGGTGTCTGACGCAGCACCGTCTGCTCACCAGTGGCGATATCAAGGGCACGAATCTCCGCGGGGCGATTTAGCGATTCGTAGCGCAGGCGAATCACCGGGCTCTGATACTCCTCACCACCGGTGACATGCAGGCTGTACACGGCATCGGGCATCTTCACCGGGTAGCTGGTGCCGTTGGTGGGCCGGACCTCCAGGGTCACCAGGCCCTGCTCACGGTAATGCAGCAGCAGCCCGCTGCGTTGCACGCTGAAATCCTCCAGTGTGCGCTGCGGATCCTGCTCGACCACTAGCGTCCAGTTCGCGCGTTCGGGAGTCTCAGGGGGGCAGCTATACAGGCAGAAATTTTCGCCCCGGTCATTGCTGCGGATGAGCAGTCCCTGTGGTCCGTGGTCCACATGGTATTCATGGCGGTCTTCACGCGGGGCCATGAGCATCCATTCATCATCTGGCCGGTCGGCCGGAAGCACTCGCACTTCGCTGGTGTTCTTGCTGTCAACGCTCAGCATCAGCCAGGCTTCGGAACTGCTGCGGCCGACGTGAACGAGGAAACGCTGATCCGGCTCGTGGTAACGCTGCACGGGCGCTTCTCCCGGTCGAAGGCGCCAAAGCGTGGAGGGGCGCGAACTCTCGTCCATGCTGACGGCGAACAGGGTGCGGCTGTCCGCCGCCCAGGTCAGACTGCCGTCCGCGCGCTGAAGTGGCAGCTCCACCGTATGCCCGTCATCGAGCCGCTTGAGAAACAGCTGATACAGCTCATCACCCTGACGGTCAAGGCTGTAGGCCAACCACTGATGGTCCGGGCTGATCGCAAATTCGCCCAGCTGCAGAAAGCCGTCTCCGGCCAACAGGTTGAGATCGAGGAGGAGCTGTTCGCTAGCCTCCTCGGTCACCAGGCCTGAGGCCGGCCGAGTGCAGCGGTAGAATCGGGGGTACTCGGCGCCGGCTTCGGTACGGCGATAATACAGCCACTCGCCCCAAACGCTCGGCAGCGAAAGATCAGTCTCGCGGATGCGTCCGCGGATCTCCTCGAACAACTGTTCTCGCCGGTCCTGATTTTCGCTCAACCAGGCTTCGGTGTAGCGGTTTTCTTCTTCGAGATAGGCAATGACGTCACTGGCATCGCGCTTCTCGAGCCAGGCGTATGGGTCCTGGGTGGTGGTGTCACGTCGGGCAACTGGGGGCATCTATGGGACTCCGGGGGCAAAGACGCTATCATATCCGCTCGCCAATAGAGACCAGCCAAGGGCCCCATGTTCAGCGAAACCGAATACCAGACAGTATGGATGATCTACCTCGGCGCAGCGTTTTGCGGCTGGCTGGTATGGTGGCGGTTGACTCGATTGATCGGATGGTGGTTCGTACGAGAACCCCTGCAACTGATAATGGCTGTGCTGCTTTTCACGCCGGCACGGGTGGACCCGATGGAACCCTGGCTCGCCCCGGCGTTCATCGTCTGGCTGTCCGATACGCTGATGAATACCGGCGAAAACGCAGCGCGAATGCTGGGCGACCTGGCGCTCGCGCTGGCCGTGGCAACGGTGGCCTATATTGGGTTCGTCTGCCTTCGTGCGGCCTGGCAGCATTGGCGATCGGGGCAGAACGCGGCGGCGCGTCCTGCCGATCACTGAGCGCTTACTGCTCGTTCTTCTGCTCGTAGAGCGTACGTGCCAGGCGCATGATCTGTTCCTGAAAGTCGGTCCGCTGGCTGTCGGTCATCGGGCAGATACCAATCTGCTCGAACAGGCGATAACCGCGTACGGAAAAGAACAGAATGCTCGCCTGAGCCAGTCCCAGGGGGGATTTGGCAAGAATGTCGAACAGCCCCTGTACGTCCTCTGCGGTGGTTTGCAGCAATTCGGGGTTGCTCGCAGCGGCGGCAAGAATAGCCGAATCGAGGTTCTTTTCTTCGGTCGACTCACTCAGATTGCTCAGCAGTAGTGCCTTGAGCTCACGCATGGGCTCATCGGGCAAAACGCTTTCATAGGCACCCCAGCGCACACGGAACCGCTCGAGACGGTGTTCGATCATGGCAGACAGCAGCGCCTCGCGATCGGGGAACTGGGCCAGCAGAGTGGCCTCGTCGACCCCGGTCCTTTCGCTCAGAGTCTTGAACGTGAGCTGGGAAGCGCCCAGTTCACTGACGATGGCCTCAGCTGCCTTGAAGATACTCAGGCGGAGCGAAGCGTTCATTTTTTCCGGGTTGATACGGTCCACTGCGAAACCCCTTCTGGACGTCTTGGTACAGGAATCTAGGGCACTAGGGTACGACGTAGCAGCCGGTCAGGCGAGTACTTTCTGCGCTGGAATTGCAGGGCGAGCGGGCGAAGCGAGGGCGCCGCCAGGCTGATCGCAGGCAATAAAAAACCCGGCCGGAGCCGGGTTTTCATCAGAATCGGGGATTAACCGATGATCTGAATGTTCGCAGCCTGCTTGCCCTTAGGACCAGTGGTGATGTCGAAGGACACCTTCTGGTTCTCGGCGAGGGACTTGAAACCCTGAACGCGGATTTCGGAGAAGTGGGCGAACAGGTCGTCTCCACCACCGTCCGGAGTAATGAAGCCAAAGCCTTTAGTGTCGTTGAACCACTTAACGGTACCAGTTGCCATTTCGGATAATTCCTATCAAATTAAAAAATTGAGCATTGCTCAAAGGTAGCGCGGGGAATCAAAGAACGAGAATGACAAACTTACGTACTGAAAAGTGCGCTTGCAGCCTACTACTCTATCTTGAAAACCTACGCGCCCACTTTGCGCCTTAAAGCATGACAAGTCAAGACAAGTCGTTCTGCGTTCAGACGTAAAATGAACGAAATTCAGTATACGACACTTTCGAAAAATAACATCCCTTTCGTCGGATTTTTATTGCCTGCATTGTCAGTCCTCTACCCGGCCTGGAACAGGCCGCCTGTAGGGGTACACATCTAGGACCTGTCCGGCCTTTATTTGTTCCTGCAGCCCGCGCCAGTAGCTGGCTTCGAAGAGTTCGCCATGTAGCCTGGTGAAGAGCTTGCGGTGCTTCGCATCGGCAAACAGAAATACCGGAAATTCCTCCGGAAAGACGTCGTTCGGGCCTACCGAGTACCAGGGTTCGGAGGCCATCTCCTGCTCCGGATACATCGGCTCCGGAATTTCCCGGAAATTCACTTCGGTCAGATAACTGATCTCGTCGTAATCGTAGAACACCACTCGACCGTGGCGGGTCACGCCGAAGTTCTTGAGCAGCATGTCGCCGGGAAAGATATTCGCCGCGGCGAGTTCCTTGATCGACTTGCCGTAGTCCAGGAGCGCTTCCTCGGTCTGCGTCTCGCTGGCGTTTTCCAGATAGATGTTCAGAGGGATCATGCGCCGTTCGGTCCAGCAGTGGCGGATCAGAATTGTCTCGCCTTCCTCGACAACGGTGGAGGGGGCTACCTCGAGGAGTTCGGCCAGACACTCGGGATCGAAGCGGTCTCGAGGGAAGCGGAAGTCTGCAAACTCCTGGGTATCAGCCATCCGGCCAACCCGATCATGACGCTTCACGAGGCGATACTTCTCGATCACCGTCGCACGGTCGACGTTTTTGGACGGCGCGAACTTGTCCTTGATGATCTTGAACACGGTATTGAAGCCTGGGAGGGTAAACACGCTCATCACCATGCCGCGGACACCGGCGGCCATGACGAAGCGGTCATTGCCCTGCTCCATGTAGCCGATGAGTGAGCGGTAGAATTCCGATTTACCCTGCTTGTAAAAACCGATCGCGGTATAGAGTTCGGCGATGTGCTTGCCCGGCAGCAGACGCTTGATGAATGCGATGACTTCGCACGGCACCGGCGCGTCCACCATGAAGTACGAGCGGGTGAAGGAGAAGATGATCGAGACTTCGGACTCGTCGGTGATCACCGTGTCCACGCTGATGCCCTGTCCGTCGCGGTGGACCAGCGGCATGACGAAGGGCCATTGTTCTTCCTGGCTGATGATTCGGCCTACCAGATAGGCGCCCTTGTTGCGATAGAACACCGACTGGATCAATTCGATGGTGAGCCCTCTGTCCCGCTGCGCCCAGTCGGGAATGCCCTGGCTGAGGTGCTCGACCAGAGTCGCGCATTCGCGGTCAATGTCATGCCAGGGTGTGTCGAAGCAGTATTCGTCGAGAATCTGCCGGGCCAGTGATTCCAGCGAGCCCTCTGAAATGAACCCGCGGGTCAGCGGAATGTGGGAGGGTTGCCGTGTCGCCGGACGAGTGCTTTGGACGAACATGGTCAGGTCGCTGATCTGATCATGGTGATGCAGCTGACAAAATATCGAGTTGTACCAGGTTTCCGCGAGTTCACCATCGAAACGTGGATCGATCAGCTCGATATAGGCCAGGCGGATCTGTACCCAACTGTCCACCTGCATGATCAGAGGCTCTTCGAAACTGTCTAGCAGTGACTGTGTGGTAGCTGCGACCGATGTTTCATACAGGTTGATCCGGGCTGTCGAGGCCTCCTGAATGTCGACCCAGCGGGCCTGCTCGAAACGCTCCCGCGCGCCGCGGGTAATCTGCTGAAATTCTGCACGGTAGCTGTCGAAGCCCGTGAGGATGTGTCGGGCGACTAGCTGGTAGGGTTGCTGCATGTTGGCTGTGGACCTGTTCCGATTATCTGTCCGCAGCATATCCGGAAAAGCGAAGTCGGCGGAAGCCTTGGCACCTGCCATCCCTGGCGGGCGCCCTCGGTTACTGCTGATTTTCCTGGTCTGTGAACATGTCACTGAACAGCATGCTGGACAGATAGCGCTCGCCCGAATCAGGGAGGATCACCACCATGGTCTTGCCCTGAAGGTCTGGCAGCTCCGCCAGACGCAGGGCGGCGGCCATGGCCGCGCCGCAGGAGATGCCGCAGAGAATGCCTTCTTCGCGCATCAGGCGCAGGGCGACGGCCTTGGACTCCTCATCACTCACCTGCTCGACTCGGTCGACCAGCGATAAGTCAAGATTGGCTGGTACGAAGCCAGCCCCAATGCCCTGAATCTTGTGCGGGCTCGGTTTGACCTCATGGCCTTGCAGTGTCTGGGTGATAACCGGTGAGCTGACAGGCTCAACCGCCACCGACAGGATAGGCTTGCTGCAGGTCTTCTTTATATAACGCGAGACGCCGGTGATGGTGCCACCGGTGCCCACACCTGCCACCAGTACGTCTATTGCACCATCGGTGTCGTTCCAGATCTCCGGACCGGTCGTTTTTTCATGAATGGCCGGGTTCGCCGGATTCTCGAACTGTTGCAGCAACAGGTGCGTGTCGGGGTTGGCCGCGGCCAGTTCGTTCGCCGCCTCGATCGCACCCTTCATTCCCTTGGCGGGCTCGGTGAGCACTAGCTCGGCACCCAGCGCCTTGAGCACCTTGCGCCGTTCCAGGCTCATGGAGGAGGGCATGGTCAGCTTCAGCTTGTAGCCCCGCGCTGCCGCGACGAAGGCCAGCCCGATACCGGTATTGCCCGAGGTCGGCTCAACGATGGTCATTCCGGGTTTGAGCCGGCCGGTGGCCTCGGCGTCCCAGATCATGCTTGCACCGATGCGGCACTTTACCGAATAGGCGGGGTTGCGGCCTTCGATCTTCGCCAGGATGGTCACGCCCTTGGGACCCAGACGGTTGATGCGTACCAATGGGGTATTGCCGATGGACTGGGAGTTGTCGTTATAGATGTGGCTCATGGTGGGCTCCTGCTCCTGTGCAGATATCGAGGCCTGAGACGGCAAGACTAGGCTGCGCCCGGTTGGGCGTCAATGCGACCCGGGGGGCGGGGCTCAGGTTCCCGGGCGGGGCAGGTGACCCAGTCATTCAGTAGCTGAATGACTGGGTCTCGTTTACACCCCCGGAAAGCTCGGGCTATAGTCGTCGGTCATTCAACCCGTCTCCCTGTCCAGCCGCGCAAGCGCGGCTTTCGTCCAAGGATATTCCGATGAAGTTCGAAGGTACTCAGTCCTACGTCGCTACCGATGATCTCAAACTCGCGGTCAACGCAGCCATCACCCTCGAGCGTCCGCTGCTAGTCAAGGGCGAGCCCGGAACCGGCAAGACCATGCTCGCCGAGCAACTGGCCGAGTCCATGGGCGCCAAACTGATCACCTGGCATATCAAGTCGACAACCAAGGCGCACCAAGGTCTGTACGAGTACGATGCGGTCAGCCGCCTTCGCGATTCGCAGCTTGGCGACGACAAGGTCCATGACATTCGCAACTACATCAAGAAGGGCAAGCTCTGGGAGGCCTTCGAGTCCGACCAGCGCGCCATCCTGCTTATCGACGAGATCGACAAGGCCGATATCGAGTTCCCCAACGACCTGCTGCAGGAACTCGACAAGATGGAGTTCTTCGTTTACGAGACCAACGAGACCATCAAGGCCAAGCAGCGCCCGATCATCATCATCACCTCGAACAACGAAAAGGAACTGCCCGACGCCTTCCTGCGTCGCTGCTTCTTCCACTACATCGCCTTCCCTGATCGCAGCACCATGCAGAAGATCGTCGACGTACATTTCCCCGACGTTCGCAAGGAGCTGGTCGCCGAGGCGATGGACATCTTTTTCGACGTGCGCAAGGTGCCGGGCCTGAAAAAGAAGCCCTCCACCTCCGAACTGGTCGACTGGCTCAAGCTGCTGTTGGCTGATCAGATTCCTGAAGCCGTCCTGCGTGACCGCGACCCGACCAAGGCGATTCCGCCGCTCTACGGCGCGCTGCTGAAGAACGAGCAGGACGTGCAGCTGCTCGAACGCCTGGCCTTCATGACCCGGCGCCAGAACCGCTAACCCAGGGGGAACCCCATGTTATTGGGTCTGTTCAATGAAATGCGGGCAGCCAAGGTGCCGGTCTCGGTACGCGAGCTGCTCGATCTGATCAATGCGCTGAAGCACCATGTGGTGTTCGCTGACATGGACGAGTTTTACTACCTGTCGCGCACCATCATGGTCAAGGACGAGCGTCATTTTGACAAGTTTGACCGTGCGTTCGGAGCCTATTTCAATGGCCTGCAGAACCTCGATCAGCTGCTCGAAGCCCTGATCCCCGAGGACTGGCTGCGCAAGGAGTTCGAGCGCATGCTCAGCGACGAGGAACGCGAGAAGATCAAGTCGCTCGGCGGGCTGGACAAGCTTATCGAAGAGTTCAAGAAGCGTCTCGAGGAGCAGAAGGAACGTCACGCCGGAGGCAACAAGTGGATCGGTACCGGCGGTACCAGTCCCTTTGGTTCGGGCGGCTACAACCCGGAAGGCATCCGAGTCGGCAACGCCGGCGAGCGCAAGGGCAGGGCGGTCAAGGTCTGGGATCAGCGCGAATACAAGAACCTG